>NZ_JCAFSZ010000001.1:0-493588 GCF_059369755.1 Stenotrophomonas sp. YJH_SMC_57 | reverse complement strand
GGTTGGCACGCTTTCCGCGCAAACCATCCACGCATGGCGTGGATCTACCGATGCCCACGCTCTGGTAGGTGCCAACCTTGGTTGGCACGCTTTCCGCGCAAACCATCCACGCATGGCGTGGATCTACCGATGCCCACGCTTTGGTAGGTGCCAACCTTGGTTGGCACGCTTTCCGCGCAAACCATCCACGCATGGCGTGGATCTACCGGGCTCGACGGGCGTTGAACCACCACCGCGCCAAGACCGCGTGATTCAAGGGTCTCACCAGCTTCACAAGCGCTCGCGCAGCCTCAGGACGCCAGCTGCACCCGCAGCCCTTGAAATGGAGCGTCCATCCCGATGAGTACCCGATTTGATCCACCCGAGCGTGGCCCGCTCGGCCCCGACGTTGCCACCGTCGTCACCGCACCGGTCGTCCCGCCCGCCAGCGAAAGCGCGGTGTCCTGGGGCGCGATCTTCGCTGGCGCCGTCGCTGCCGCCGCACTGTCCCTCATCCTGCTGATTCTCGGCGTCGGCCTCGGCCTGTCATCGGTGTCGCCGTGGTCGTTCGAAGGTGTCAGCAAGGAAACCTTCGGCTGGTCCAGCATCGCCTGGCTCACCTTCACCGCGCTGGCCGCATCGGGCCTGGGCGGCTACCTGGCCGGCCGCCTGCGCACCAAGTGGACGTTGATCCACGGCGATGAAACCTACTTCCGCGACACTGCGCATGGCTTCGTGTCGTGGGCGGTGGCCACGCTGCTCACCGCCGGCCTGCTGACCTCGGCCATCGGTGGCGTGCTGGGTGCAGGCGCCAAGGTTGCCGGTGCCACGGCGGGTGCAGCCGCGTCGACGGCGGGCATGGTCACGGCAGCAGCAGGCACCGCCGCTGCAGGCAATGCGCAGGAAGGCGACCTCAACTACTGGGTCGATTCGCTGTTCCGCAGCGCGGCTCGCCCGGCCCCGGGCGCACCGGAGGCAGGCGCGCCGCCGGTACCGGGCACGCCGCCTGCACCGGGTGCGATGAACGATCCGGCCGCACCGCCGCCGCCGGCCGCACCGAACGCGGGTCAGCGACCGACCGGCATGACGCCGCCGCCGCGCCCGATGGCGGGTGGCCCCGGTGGCGATCGCCGCGAGGTGCGTGCGGAAGTGAACCGCATCATCGTCAACAGCCTGCAGGGCGATGGCCTGGACCCGACCGATACCCAGTACCTGTCGCAGCTGATTGCCCGCGAAACCGGCATGAGCGAAGCCGAAGCGCAGGCCCGCGTGACTGACGTGCAGACACGCATGCGTGCGGCGCTGGAGAAGGCCAAGACCACTGCCAAGCAGGCCGCCGACGATGCACGCAAGGCGACGGCGTACGCCGCGTTGTGGCTGTTCATCACCCTGCTGATCGGCGCGTTCTTCGCCAGCCTCAGCGCCACCTGGGGCGGCCGTCGCCGCGACCTGTAATTCCTATTGCTTCAGGAGAACGGATATGAAGATGTTGCTGCTGTGGCTGCTGGGCGTTCCAATCCCGCTGCTGATTCTCTATGCGATCTTCTTCTGATGATTGCGTAGCGCGTGAATCCTCGGGCCGCCGCAAGGCGGCCTGAGCCATTATGGAGTACAGGTTTCATGGTGTTTTCGCAGGGCAATGAGAAATGTTGCAAAAACAGGTTGAGAGATATTGAGTAATTCCCAAACCTTGAGCGGCTTCAAGAATTC
Organism: Stenotrophomonas sp. YJH_SMC_57; assembly: GCF_059369755.1. NCBI lineage: Bacteria > Pseudomonadati > Pseudomonadota > Gammaproteobacteria > Lysobacterales > Lysobacteraceae > Stenotrophomonas > Stenotrophomonas sp. YJH_SMC_57. The sequence goes on along the minus strand of NZ_JCAFSZ010000001.1, from coordinate 491,899 downwards.
TCATCAACGTTCAGCGTTTTAGGAATGCTTGAATGGTTTGTGGGGCAATGGATTCCTAACATTCTCTCCGTCGCCCGCAACCACCTCCGCGGGCGGCGCTTCCCTCCTCTTTCAGGGGAGGGGAGCTTTCACGTTCCCTGTCCGAGAGAGACACGCCCCATGAACGCCATCATCAAGAAGGCCGCGCTCGCTGCAGCGCTGGCTACCGCTTCACTGTCTGCGCACGCCGTTGAAACCCGCATCAGCGTCTACGCCAACGTCGATGCCACGCTCGCCTTCCAGCAGGAAGACGGTACCGCACTGCCGGATACGATTACCCTCAACTATCACCCTGAAATGGCCGGCAGCGGTGGTCGTGTCGGTGGCCTGCAGCCGTGGAAGCTGCCAACGCGCATCTTTACCAATGACGAAAGCAAGGACATTGAAGTCAGTCTGCGCACAGCTCTGGAACTGGTGCCGGCGCTGGGTAATGTGGGTGCCACCCCAGTGCCGATGACCGTCAGCCTGGACAAAGTGGAGCTGACCACTGCAAGCCAGGATTTCAAGGCTGCCGATCTGTTCGACGGTGCGATCTCCGGTGTATCCAAGTCGCTGGAACTGCAGATCTCGCAGACCAAGCCCGGTCCGCTTGCTGCCGGCCGGTACGACGGGATGGTCAGCATCGTGATGGCGCAGAAGACCGGTACCCCGTAAGTAGTCCCCGCCGGCCCGTACACGCGGGCCGGCCCTCAACGCGATTCATCCTCCAATGAACTTTCCCGCACCCGCCGTGACCCGGCTGGCGATGGCGCTCGCCCTTGCGTTGGCGCCGGCGCTGGCCCACGCCCGCAGCGTCCCCGCTGGCTTTGAAGATCTGGTGGAAGGCCAGACCGAGCAGCTGGATGTCAGCCTGTTTGGCCAATCGGCCGGGCTGTCGCCGGTGCGGGTGACGCTGGACGAGGTGCAGCTGCTGGAGCCGCAGCGTGTGGCCCAGGCGCTGGGCCTTTCCAAGGAAGCGCAGGCCGCGCTTCTGCCGGCGCTGTCGCAGCCGATGCCCCGCAACAGCCATCTGGCATGCCGCTTTGGCGGTGCCAGCGCGGGCTGCGGATATATGGCGCCGCCGGATGATCCCGCTGCGGTACGTGCGCTGTATGACGAGGGCGAGGGCGTCATCCGTCTTTTCATCGCCCAGCAGTGGATTCCCGGCCAGACACCGGACGCGCACCGCTTCCACAACGTCACCGCCAACGCGGAAAACGCCTGGCTGCACCGGCAGACCTTCAACATCAGCGGCGGCCGCGACTATCAATCATTGAGCGCACAGGGCGCGGGCACGCTGGGCCTGTTCAAGCGCGGCCATGTGGCGGGTGAGTGGAACTACAACCGCCAGCACTACCGCCGCAGCGGCAGCCGCGATGATTTCCAGCTGGACAGCGCGTACTACCGCCACGACCTCGGCCAGGAGCACTACCTGCAGATCGGCCTGATGGACCGGCGCAACCTGTCCAGCACCCAGGGCGGCACCTTTGCGTTCGGCATGCTGCCGCTGGACCGCTTCCGTGGTGTGCGTGCCGGCACCACCTACGCCTATGTGGACGCCGACGGTGCGATGCAGGCCTCGCCGCTCACCGTGCTGCTGGCACGCGATGCGCGCGTGGATGCCTTCGAGGGCGAGCGGCTGCTGCAGACTTTCTATCTGCAGGCCGGCGTCAACCAGCTGGATACCCGCAGTTTCCCGATGGGCAGCTACAGCGTCACCCTGCGCATCTACGAAGACGGCGTGCTGGTGCGCAGCGAGGATGCGCCGTTCGACAAGGGCGGTGACTGGACCGATACGCGACTGCAGTGGTTCGTGCAGGGCGGGCAGCGCGACGAGCGCCGCAGCCGCAGCGGTGACGGCGAGCGCGCGCTGCAGGCAGGTGTCCGCTTTCCACTCGCGCGCGACCTGGCGCTGACCGCAGGCGTGGCCGACATTGCCGGTTTCAGCTACGGCGAACTACGGCTGGACGTGCGCCGCCAGTTCGCGACCCAGGATCTGCGCGGCGCCTTCAGCGTGCTGCGTGGCAGCGATGGCAGCAGCGGCCAGCAGCATCAACTGTCGTACCGCCGGCGTGCGTCGTGGAATCTGTACCAGCAGCGCATGCGCGGCAATGCCTGCCGCTTCCAGGATGACAGCCGGGACCGCCTGGGCTGCAGCGACTCGCTCAGTGGCTCGATGTCGCTGCCGTTGGCGGGTGGCAGTGCCTACGTGGGCTATACGCGCCGCCAGACCTGGCGCCCGGCGCAGGCGTTGCCCGGCTTGGACGAAGATCCCCTGGAAGGCCTGCTGCCGTGGCTGCCGCCCGACCCGATGCGCCCGCGCCGTGAAGCCCAGCGCAGCCGAACCTGGCAGGCCAGCTACAGCCGTACCGACCGCTGGGGCGAGTTCAGCGTGTCCAGCCGTGCCGGCGTATGGCAGCAGCACAACGACGGCAACACCAACACGCCCTCCAGCCGCGACAGGGGCGTGTTCCTCAGCTTCGCCCTGAGCCGCCTGCAGAACGGCGAGCGCGGCAGCTCGCAGCGCCGCTACGCCGTGGATGCGCGCCAGCCCGAACACCAGCGCCCGGACGTGACCTACAGCGTTGCGCAGAGCCTGCGGCAGGAGGTGGATGCCACCTACCGCGAAGCCAATGCCGAACTGCGCGCCACCAACACTGAACGCTACAGCGCGACCGTGGGCGGCCAGCTGCAGAACCCCTGGGGCCAGACCGGCATCACCGTCGGCGGCTATCGCCAGCCGGGACGCAGCGAGTTTTCCTACAGCGCCAATCACGCCTCCAGCTTCGCGCTCAGCCGGCGCGGTCTCTACTGGGGCGGCGGGGCCACCGCCGATGCCGGCCTGGCCGTGCAGGTGGACGACACCGACGACTTCGACCTGCGCGGCGTGGCTGCCGAACTGCAGGTGGGGGGCTCGCGCCGCCAGCGCCTGAACCTGGGCGAGCGCCGGCTGATGCCGCTGCAGGCCTACCAGTCGCACCGTGCCGACCTGCAGGATGCCAGCACCGTGGACGGCATCGCCTCGGTGCGGGTGAGCGGCGTATCCGGCATGCGCCCGTTGTTCCTGTCGCCCGGCCGACTGGTTCGGATGCCGGTGCCGATCGAGGTGACCTACACCTTCGTCGGCAGTGCGCGCGATGTTGCCGGCCTGCCACTGGGCGGCGCACGCATTCTCAACGCACCGGTCGCCGGCACCAGCGCCAACGGCGGCTTCGTGGCCGATTTTCCGCGTAAGGAAAAGACTCTCTACCTGCTGCAGGACGACCGCCTTCTGCAGTGCCCGCTGCAGGTGCGCGAACGCCGCAGCGTGGTGCTGCTGGTGGGCGCAGTGCAGTGCGAGCCGCTTGCGGTGGCGCAGCTGCCGGCGGAGATCCGCCAGCAGGCACGGGTGACCCGGCTGCTGCAGGAACAGGCCTTGATCGCGGTTGTACCGCAGACCGCTGCTACAGGAGAAACGCCATGAAACGGCGTGTGGTGTTTGCTTGGATGCTGGTGAGTGCGTTGGTTGTGGTGGTGCCGAGGGCCTTTGCACAGCGGCCGCCGCAGATGGATCCGCCAAGCGGCGTGATTATCCAGGATTTGGTGATGGACTGGGATCGTTCCGCGATACCGGGAGAGATCGAACTGTGGCCGCAGAAGACGCTGATTGCGCATGACCATCTGGATCCTTCGAAGCTGTACGGTGCGTTGTTTCTGACGTGTGTGTCTGCAAGTGATCCGGCGACGGGGCGATGTGCGGTGGAAGATACGCACTCGACGGCGACGCGTGTATTGAGCGCAGTTTCCACGTCGTTTATTGAACAGCGAAGTGGCCATCGGTCAGATATTGACATCTCTGTGGGCGTTCAGCGTGTCGATCAAAGCGGTGCCTGCTCAGCTGGCTACTGGGCAGATATCCAGACGAGCTCTTCATCCGCAGGGATTTCATGCTTCGGCACACCACCGGTTGGTACGGGGGGAGTCCTGCTTATAAGTCAGCAAAGCCTGCAGCGACTTACTGCTGGGCACTGGAAAGGCACGCTCGAACTCCGCCTTCGCCGCCCGCCCGCAGAGTACCTGGCCACTTACGTCTTCAACTTTGACTTTACGGTCACCGATTACGACGCCGTCTCGATCTACCTGCCGGCTTTCGAGTACGGCAACGCCCACGTCAATCTGGATCTGCGCTACGACCCGATCGCCAGGATGATCGGTGGACGCAAGGACGTCGATATGTGCCTGTACGACGGTGTCGGCTCCAGCAGCGAGTACTTGGGCGTCACCGTGCGCGACGCCAGCCCACGTCCGTCCGGCGGTGATGGATTCTCGGTCTGGCATCCGGATACCACTGGCGACGAGAGCGAGCGCGTGGACTTCGACGTGCTGCTCGACTACGCCGGCAATAGGCGGCGCATGCGCAACGGTGTGGAGGAGCAACTGCACGGCGTCGACAGCACCGCGCTGCGCCTGGTCAAGCTGCCCAAGCTCGACCAGCCGGTGTACTGCGTGCCCACGCCATTGACCCTGCTCACGCCGCAATTTCCTTCCAGCAGCAAGCGCCAGGGTGTCTATAGCGGCGAACTGAAGGTCGAACTGCGCGTGCCCACGGCCCGTCCCTGATCTCCTCCACGGAACCTCCCATGAAAAAGATCGCTCTCTCCCTGCTGCCATTGGTCCTGCTGGTTGCACTGCCGGCCCAGGCCAACCTGACCATCCATCCCATGCGTACATCGATCGAAGGCAAGCGCAGCGCGCAGATCCGCGTGTACTCGCAGTCCACCCAGCCGCAATACGTGCAGGCCGCGCTGCTGCGCATCGACAACCCGGCCAGTGAGAACGAGCGCGAGGTCGAAGTGGAGCCGCACGAGGCTGCCATCGCCATCACCCCAGGCAAGTTCGCGCTGTCGGGCGGTGGCAATCGCCTGATCCGCCTGATCCCGCTGCAGAGCGTGGAGAAGGAAACCGCTTACCGCATCTATTTCGAGGGTGTACGCGGGCCGGAGGAGATCGAACGCGAAGGCGAGGGCGGATCACAGGCCAACGTGGGCGTCAGCCTGGTGTGGGGTGCGCTGGTGAACGTGTTGCCCGCCGATGGCGAGGTGGCGCTGCGCCTGCAGGGCAACACCCTGCACAACACCGGCACGCTGCGCGTGGGCATCACCAGCGTGGCCGAGTGCAGCAGTGCCGGTGCCTGCACCGCCCACGACGTCTCCCACAGCCTGTACCCGGACGCCGCGCTGGAACTTCCGTTCCAGCCCAAGCCTGGAAGCACCCTGCAGCTGCGCTATCGCCTCACCCGCGACGGCTACCGCGAGCACGTGCAGACCGTCGCTGCGTCGGCCGGCTGAGTCCACTCCCATTCCTTGACCTGCGCACCCGCGCGGGCCGATTTTTCCCTGTGCTGTTAAGGAGATTCAATGAACCGCATCTATCGACGTATCTGGAATGCCGCCCGGCAGTGCTGGATGGTGGCCAGCGAACTGAGCTCACCGCGCGGCAAGCCCGCGCAGACGCGGGTGCTGATGTCTGCACTTCTGCTGACGGCGGCAGGTGGCGCCTTTGCGGCCAATGAAAAGGATGATCTGGAGCTGGCTTCACAATCCAGTGCCGGAACATTGCGGGTTCAGAAGGAGTTGATCCCCCTGCTTTCCTTCGCTGCGCCGAGCTCACTCGCGTCGGCCATCGCACCGCGTGGCAGGTACGATCAACTGGCGATTGTAATGAGCGGGAACTACGCAGATGCGCAGGTCAGCGGTGCTGATGTCCTGGCACTCGGTTCGCGCGCGAAGATCTACGGCACCGAATCTACCGGTATGGGCAACTACGCAGAAACCAGCGGCGGATACGCTACTGCCGTGGGGCACTTCGCCAGGGCTTTTGGTGGCCATGGCACCGCTCTCGGCACCAAAGCGTACGCCAACGGCAAGGGAGCAACCGCGCTTGGCCATGATTCGCAAGCAAGCTCGAGCAATGCCGTAGCGATTGGCAGTGGCGCGCGTGCGAGCTACGCGGAGTCTGTCGCCATCGGCGCGAACTCGGTTACCTGCGCATCCAGGTCCGTTTCGGTGGGCTCCCGGGGCTACGAGCGAAGGATCATGAATGTCGGCGAGGGCGTCGAGGGTACCGACGCGGTGAACGTCAACCAATGGTCAATCACAAACCGTAACGTCGCGACAGTGGAGTCTGTTGCCAATTCTGCCAGAAGCACGGCGAATAGCGCGCAGACAACAGCCAATACGGCGAAGGACACCGCCAACGCCGCCCGAAGCATCGCCGAAGCGACCAGCAAGCGAATCAATGACACCAGCGTGAGGCTGGGTATCTCTTCGGTGGCTGATGCGGATTTCGCGGTGGCTGTTGGCTACTATGCATCTGCAGGGGCCAGAGGTGTATCAGTGGGGCGGTCCGCACAGTCCAGCCTCCGATCAGTTGCCTTGGGCGAGAATGCTAGTGCTACGGATACGGTGACGACCGCGCTGGGCAATCAGTCCCAAGCGACGTCCATGGGCGCAACTGCGGCTGGCTATGAATCGAAGGCGCTGGGGGTGCTGTCCACGGCCATCGGTGGACTTGCGGTTGCAGAGCATTCCAGCTCAGTTGCACTGGGGTCTAGATCTCGAACGTATGGTGTTGATCAGGTGTCCATCGGCACCGCTTCGAATCCGCGCAAGCTGGTGAGCTTGAAGGATGGCCTGGTTGCCCAGGGGAGCGCCGAAGCGGTCACTGGAAGCCAGTTGTTCACCACGGACAAGACCGCGCGCGATGCCGAGGCGACCGCAAAGAGCGCGTCCAGCGATGCCACCTCGGCGCACTCCAAAGTTACCGTGTTGGAGGGTTTGATTCGCCAGGAGTCTGCTGGCGGCACCATGCGTTTGGGTTTGCAGAACAGTGGCAGCGTGCTGGATGTGCGCAATCAGTCGAATGCTGGCCGCAAGATCATCGGTGTACTTGACGGTACGTTGAGTGCGACGAGCACTGATGCAGTGACGGGCAGGCAGCTGTTTGCTACCGACAGCACGGCGAAGAGCGCATCCAGCTACGCCACATCAGCCTACTCCAAGGCCACTGCATTGGAGGGCTTGATTGGCCAGGATGCGGTGGGAGGAAGCGTGCGCCTGGGCGGGGAGAATACGGGGGCTGTGCTGGACATCCGGAACAAGGCTGGCACGAGCCGCAAGATCACTGGACTCGCGGCCGGTGCACTGGGCAGCAGCAGCGCCGAGGCGGTGACGGGCGCCCAACTCTATGCGACAGATCAGACGGCGCAACGTGCGGACACGTCCGCGAAGGCGGCCGTGGTTTCTGCCAATTCCGCACTCGGTAAGGTCTCCGTACTGGAAGGACTGGTGATGCAGGTGTCACCGACTGGCAGCCTCCGCCTTGGCGCAGAGAACATGGGAGCCACGCTCGATGTGCTGAACAAGAGTGGCGGCAAGCGGAAGCTCATCGGCGTGGCGGATGGGGCGGTATCCAATGGCAGCAGTGAAGCCGTTACCGGCAACCAGCTCAATGCGACCAACGGGCGGGTGGCCGCCGCGCAGCAGGACATCGCTGCTGCCGCAGGCCGCCTATCGGCGATTGAGCAGGCCAGCCGATACATTGCGGTGGGCACGCCCGTGGATGACGCTAAGGCGCAGGCCGGCCGGCTTGGCATAGCTTTGGGGGATTCGGCATTCGCAGCGCCTACAAAAGATGGCGCCGTTGCGCTTGGCAGCTACTCCCGTGCGGAAGGCGAAGATTCAGTCGCGCTGGGGCGCGCTGCATGGGTGCAGGAAAGTGCACGCAGAGGCTTTGCGCTAGGCTCCCGTTCGGTGGTCGAGGAGGCCGATGGCCTGGCGCTGGGGGCGGGCAGCTCTGTCACGAAGGGTTCTGTGAATGCTGTTGCCATCGGTGCTGGATCAGTAGCGAAGGAAAGCAGCACAGTATCCTTCGGCGATGATGTCCTGCAGCGCCGCCTTACCAATCTCGCCCGCGGCACCGCCGACCACAACGCCACCACCGTTGGCCAGTTGAACGATAGCCTCGCCACCCTCGGTGGTGGCGCCAAGCTGGACGCCAACGGCAACGTGGCGGCCCCCACCTACAGAGTCCAGAACACCGACCAGCGCACCGTAGGCGGCGCACTGGCCATCCTCGATGGCGCCGTCCTCCGCACCACCTCCCGCGTCGACGGCATGGAAGGCCAGCTCCGTTCCATCTTCCAGGACACCGCCACCGCCCGTGCCGATGGCTTCAACCAGCTCACCCTCGCCGGTGCGCAGGGCATGGTCATCTCCAATGTGGCCAACGGCTTGATCGGCGCAGGCAGCCGCGAGGCGGTCAACGGTGGCCAGCTGCACGCGGTGCAGCAGCAGCTCAACGGCCGCATCGACGGACTGGAGCAGCGCGTAGACGGCCAGGGCCCGGCGCCGCAGTCGCGTGCCATGGCACTGGCATCCACCGAGCAGGAGGCAGCGGCACCGACGCCGCCCGCCACGCAGGACGACAAGCTCGTCGCCGATACCGGCAACGCACCGAAGTCCTCGCCCGCGCCGCAGCCCAAGGCGGATGCGCCGGAATCACCCAAGCCGCAGGTCGATACCGCCGAGCTGGAGAAGATGCTGGCCCGCGCCAACGACTACAGCGATGGCATCGCCCGCGAAGTGGATGCGCGCTTGAACAAGATGGACAAGCGCTTCAACCGCATGGCGGCGATGAGCAGCGCGCAGACCGCGATGGCGATGAACACCGCCGGCCTGGCCACCTACAACCGCCTGGGTGCGGGCGTGGGCTATGCCGAGGGCGAATCGGCGATGGCGGTGGGTTACCAGCGCGTGTTGAACGACAAGGGTTCGGCCACCTTCAGCCTCAATGGTGCGTTCACCAACAGTGGTGAGCGCAGCGTGGGCGTGGGTGTGGGTATCGGCTGGTAAGCCATGGAGCCCCGGCGTGGTGCGCGTAGCGAGCCCTGCCGCGCCGGGGCGCTTGCCGAGGAGAAGGCGATGTACGGATGGGTACGCCAGTTCATCAACTATCGCAGTTTCTATCTGTGGCGCGCACGCTATCGGTACTACACGCGCAATGCGGACGGCTGGATGCTGTCCAGCGCGCTGTGCCTGGCGTGCATGGCGATGGTGCTGTGGTACTACTGGCGGGTGGCGAGCGTGCCGCCCCCACGCGTGCATCCCGAAGCGGCGGCGCTGCGCGTGGAAAACATCACCCATGAGGCCATCCGCCGCATCGTGAGTGTGCGGCACGGTGGCAACGTGCCTGGCGAGATGTTCAGCACGCCCGAAGAGGTCCGCGCCGGCACACTGCGCACGCTGCAGGTGCGGCAGCTGCTGGACAGTGCGGAGGCGTGGCAACTGAAGGCCCACCTGCTGGCCGACATGGCCGACTACATCACCGCCACCGGAAGCTGCTTCCCCTACGAGTGCTGGCGGGTGACGCATCGCCTGGAGCTGCTGCGGACGGCGCAGGCGGAGAATACGGCGATCAACGAGGCACTGGCGTCGGTGCTGGTCGAGCCGTTGGACAGGATGCCGAACCTCGATGGCGGTGAGCGCACGCGCGTGCAGAGCGCCTGGTCCGATACGTTCGGCGATGCCTACAACCACACCTGGTTGCTGGGGGATCTGCAGGCCATGCACGCACGGATGATGCTGGAATACCCGCAACGCGCGGGCGCACCGTGGCTGGCGCGCTTGCTGACCGGGGATGCGGAAGAGCCGCACCTGTACCCCCTGTAGCGCCGAGCCGTGCCCGGCTGCCTTTCGGTCAGGTACCCGGATACTCGAAGTAGAGTGCGGACCGACGGTCCGCACCCACTACAGCCCGCCAGAGGTTGTACCCCTTATCCGCCGATGTAGGCGGTGATCTCGGCCTCGGCCAGCACCTGCCGCAACTGTGCCACGGAGGCACGCCGCATCGGCTTCTCGTCCACGGGCGACAGTGGTGCCTGGCGCAGGGCGTCATAGGGCAGCACTGCCAGGTCGAAGGTCAGCTCTTCGGCACTGAACACCCAGACCGGCACATCGAGGCTGCGCTCGCGGTCCATGCGCAGGCGGCGCGTGCGCGATTCGGCGGGAATGCCGTGCTCGTCCAGGAAGCGGTGCACGGCCTCCGGGTCGTCGCTGTGCAGGTGCAGCTGCACGGGGCTGTTGGCGTCGGCGGTGCCCTCCAGCACCGGGCCGGCCAGGCGCGGGGCGAAGCCGTGCAGGAACTCCAGGGCGCGCATCGCGGCTTCGCGGCGGCGCTGCAGTTCGTTGCCATGCTGCGGCCCGGAGAACAGCCGCTGGTACTCGCGCAGGGCGTCCTCGATCTCGGTGTTGCGGGGCAGGGAGGCATCGTCGTGGATGCCGAGGCGGCTGGCGGCCTTCAACTTGGCCTGGTGGTAGTCGCGGATGCCGCCTTCGGCCATCAGGCGGGCGGCTTCGTGGGCGAGGCGGTGACGCCGCTCGCGGGTCTGGCTGGCAGCATGCTGGCGCGCGCGATGCATGCGATGACTCCTGTTGCGACCTGGCTACAGACTAGCGCACGGATGTGACATCTGCGTCGGTATTTCGCGGAGGTGCCAACCAAGGTTGGCAGCTACCAAGGCTCTGGTGGGTGCCGACCTTGGTCGGCATGGGGCGCCAACCAGGGTTGGCAGCTACCAGGGGCGGCATCTGTGCCAAACCAAGGTTGGCACCCACCCACACCCTTCCTCAGAAGATATCGAACGCGGCGGCGTCGGCCTGCGGCGTATTGAGGTTCAGGTCGTAGTCGGTCAGGCGGTCCATGTCTTCCACCTTCACCCACTCGGTCGCGCCGTTGAGCGTGGCCTGGACCATGCCGCTGGGCGGGTCGTTCTGCGCGATCGGGGTGTCCTTCAGCGCGGTGCGCATGTAGTCGATCCAGATCGGCAGGGCGGCCTTGCCACCGTACTCGCGGTAGCCCAGCGAGCGGAAGTCGTCGCGGCCGACCCACACGGTGGTCACGTACGGGCCGCCGAAACCGGAGAACCAGGCGTCGCGGTGGTCGTTGGTGGAGCCGGTCTTGCCGCCCACGTCCTCACGGCCGAGCACCTTGGCCTGGACGCCGGTACCGCGCTGGACCACGTCGCGCATCATCGACACCAGCTGGTAAGCAGTGCGGGCGTCGATCGCGCGCGGGGCGGTGCGGGCATCCGGGTTGGCCGGTACGGCAGCGGTTTCGGTCTTGGCTTCGGCCTTGGCCGCAGCGGCCGGGTCGACCTTCGGCGCGGGGGCACCGAAGTTGAAGCCGTCCACGACCTGGTTGACCGGCTGGTCGCTGCTGCCGGCGCACTCGCGGCAGGCCAGCGCCGGGTTTTCCTTGAACACCAGGTTGCCGTCGCGGTCGTTGACCTGGTCGATCAGCCAGGTGTCCACGCGCGAGCCGCCATTGGCGAACACGGCGTAGCCACGGGCCACCGACAGCGGGGTGAGCGAGGCGGTGCCCAGCGACATCGACAGGTTCGGCGGCAGTTCCGATTCGGCGAAACCAAATTCGCTGATGTACTTGCGCGCGTAGTCCACGCCCATGCCGTCAAGCAGGCGCACCGAGACCAGGTTGCGCGACTGCACCAGTGCTTCGCGCAGGCGCATCGGGCCGCGGAAGCCGCCGCCGTCGTTCTGCGGGGCCCAGGTCTTGCCGCGGCGGTCGCGGAACACGACCGGGGCGTCGAGCACGATCGAGGCCGGGTTGTAGCCCTTGTCGAAGGCGGCCGCGTAGACGAACGGCTTGAAGCTCGAGCCCGGCTGGCGACGGGCCTGGGTGGCACGGTTGAACTTGTTGCCGGAGAAGCTGAAGCCGCCGACCAGCGCCTTCAACGCGCCGTTGTGGGCATCCAGCGAGACCAGCGCGGACTGCCCGCGCGGCAGCTGGTCCAGCAGCCACTCACCGTCCTTGGCGCCGGCGCGCACGCGCACGATGTCGCCGCGCTGCACCAGCTTGCCCGGGGTCTTGTTGGTCCACTTGGCGGCGCCGGCCGGCAGCACGATCTCGCTGCGGTTGGCCAGCACCACGGTGGCGCTGCCGTCGGCGCCGGTGCTGGCAACGATCGCCGGCAGCAGGCCGGACTGGCCGAACATGCCGCGCAGGTGCTCGGCGAGGGCGGCGGCATCTTCGCCGGCCCCCACCTGGACCTGCTTCTCCACGCCGTGCCAGCCGTGGCGGTGGTCGTACAGCAGCAGGCCATCGCGGACGGCCAGGTTGGCGGCGGTCTGCAGGGTCGAGTCGATGGTGGTGGTGACGTGGTAACCCTTGTTGACCACATCGCCGCCGAAGCGGGCGATCATTTCCTGGCGCACCAGTTCGGCCACGTAGGGGGCATCGACCTGCACCGGCGGCTCATGCGCGCTGGCATGCATCGGCACCGCCTTGGCGGCGTCGGCCTCGGCCTGGGTAACGAACTTCAGGTCGGCCATGCGCTGCAGCACGTAGTTGTCGCGGCGCTGGCGGGCACGTTCCGGGTTGGAGATCGGGTTGCCGGAAGAGGGGAACTTGGGGATGCCGGCCAGCGAGGCCATCTCGTCCAGGTTCAGTTCGCCCAGCTTCTTGCCGTAATAGAACTCGGCGGCGGCGGCCACGCCGTAGGCGCGGTTGCCGAAGAAACTCTTGTTCAGGTACAGCTCGAAGATCTCGTCCTTGCTCAGCTCGGACTCGATCTTCCGCGCCAGCAGGATCTCGGCCAGCTTGCGGGTATAGCTGTACTCGGAGCTGAGGAAGAACTGGCGGGCGACCTGCTGGGTGATGGTCGAACCACCCGGCACGCGCTTGTCGTTGGTGGTGGCCAGCAGCCACACCGCGCGGCCGATGCCCATGTAGTCCACGCCGCCATGCTCGTAGAAGCGGGCATCCTCGGTGGCCAGGAACGCCTGCTTCAGGCGCTCGGGCACGTCCTTCATGGTGACCGGGGTCCGGCGGGTCTCGCCGAACACCGCCATCAGCTTGCCGTCGGCGGCATAGACGTACATGGGCTCCTGCATCTCCACGTCGCGCAGGGTCTGCACGTCGGGAAGCTTGGAGGATACGGCGTAGTACAGACCGCCCACGGCGGCCGCGCCGATCAGCGCCAGGACCAGGACAATCAGGAAGATCCAGCGCAGCCAGCGGCGGAGTCGAGTCATCGGGTTCAGATTCCGATTGCGAATTTCGTGGTCGCAGAGTATAGATTACGCAAGGTGGCGGCTGGGGTCGGCACTGGGGAGCGCAAGGGGAACTGCCAGGGGCTGCAATGTGAATCCGTGAGGGACTTCACAGCAGGGTCGTTGCCATTTGCTAAGAATACGTTATTAATGCTCGGACGCAGGTCTTGTGTCCAAGTGCCCGTCGGCAGGGGAGAAACCGTGGGGCTCATCCCAAAAAGTCAGTCGCCGCTTGTAGGCGTCGACATCAGTTCGACTGCGGTAAAGCTTTTGCAGCTGTCCCGCAGCGGCAATCGTTTCCGTGTGGAACACTATGCTGTGGAACCACTTCCGCCGAATGCGGTGGTGGAGAAGAACATCGTGGAGGTGGAAGCGGTCGGTGAGGCCATCCGCCGGGCGATGAACCGTTCAGGCAGCAAGGCCAAGCTGGCCGCTGCCGCCGTCGCCGGGTCGGCGGTGATCACCAAGGTGATCCCGATGCCGGCCGAGCTCGACGAGAACGACATGGAAGCCCAGATCGAGCTGGAAGCGGTCAACTACATCCCGTATCCGATCGAGGAAGTGAACCTGGACTTCGAGGTGATCGGGGCGATCCCGAACAACCCCGAGATGGTGCAGGTGCTGTTGGCGGCGTCGCGTTCGGAGAACGTGGAGCTGCGCCAGTCGGCGCTGGAGCTCGGTGGCCTGCAGGCCAAGGTGATGGACGTGGAGGCCTTCGCGGTCGAGAACGCCTATGCCCTGGTCGCCAGCGAGCTGCCGGTGTCCATCGACGGTGTGGTCGCGCTGGTCGACATCGGCGCAACCATGACCACCCTCAATGTCCTGCGCGGCGGCCGCAGCCTGTACAGCCGCGAACAGGTGTTCGGTGGCAAGCAGCTGACCGACGAGATCATGCGCCGCTACGGCCTGAGCTACGAGGAAGCCGGCCTGGCCAAGCGCCAGGGTGGGTTGCCGGAAAGCTACGAGATGGAAGTGCTGGAACCGTTCAAGGAAGCCACGGTGCAGCAGATCAGCCGCCTGCTGCAGTTCTTCTATGCAGGCAGTGAGTTCAACCGCGTCGATCACATCGTGCTGGCCGGTGGCTGTGCCGTGCTGGGTGGCCTGCCGGAAATGGTCGAAGAACAGCTGGGCGTGCCGACCGTGGTCGCCAACCCGCTGGCACAGATGACCCTGGGCCCGAAGGTGAACGCGCATGCGCTGGCCCAGGATGCCCCCGCGCTGATGATCGCCACCGGTCTGGCGCTGAGGAGCTTCGACTGATGGCACGCATCAATCTATTGCCCTGGCGCGCCGAGCGGCGCAAGCAACGCCAGCGTGAGTTCTACGCAATGCTGGGCATGGCTGCGATCGGTGGCCTGCTGCTGTCGCTGCTGATCTGGTTCTACTACGACCGCCAGGTGAGCGGCCAGATGGATCGCAATGCCTATCTGTCGGCCGAGATCGAGAAGGTCAAGGAACAGAACAAGGAGATCGACCGCCTCGATGCGCAGAAGGAACGCCTGCTGGCACGCAAGAAGGTGATCGAGGAACTGCAGGCCAAGCGCTCGCAGATGGTCCATCTGTTCGATGCGCTGGTGCGTACGATTCCCGACGGCGTGGTGCTGACCGCGCTGAAGCAGGAAGGCGACGTGCTGACCCTGGAAGGCCGTACCCAGTCCAACGCCCGTGTTTCGGCCTACATGCGCAACCTGGACACCTCCGGCTGGATGACCAATCCGGAGCTGTCGATCATCGAGGCACGCGAGCCGGAGAAGGACAAGGACGGCAAGACCGGTCCGGTTACCGACATCAAGGCACTGCCGTACGTGTTCGTGGTCAAGGTGAAGCTGCCGGCACAGAGCGAAGAGGTTGCGGCGACGCCGGGCCTGAACGCGGATGGCACGGTTGTGTCGGCACCGCCGGCTGCGGTGGCCCCGCTTGCCGCAGGTCCGGACGCTGCCACGCCTGCCGCCCCGGCTGCGGCTCCGGCCGCGAATGCGCCGGCACCGGCACCGGCGGCACCTGCCGCAGCACCTGCCGCAGCGCCGGCGGCTGCACCGGCCGCTGCACCGGCCAAGCCGAACCAGCCGGCAGCGCCGGCTGCCAAGCCGGCGCCGAAGTCTGAGGGAAGCCGCCTGGCGCAGCCGCCGCAGGCCTTCATCGCGCCGCTGCAGGGGGACCGCGCATGAGCCAGAAGATCGATCTGAAGAACCTCGATTTCAACGACATCGGCAACTGGCCGCAGAAGGCCAAGATCGTCTTCTGCTCGGTGCTGGCGCTGGTGATCATGTTCCTGGCGTGGATGCTGCTGATCAGCGGCAAGCGCGAGGAACTTGCTGGCCTGGAATCGAAGGAAGTCGAGCTGCGTTCCGAGTTCACCAAGCAGCAGGAACGCGCGGTGAACCTGGCCCCGCTGAAGCAGCAGCTGGCGCAGATGGAGCAGGTGCTGCAGCAGATGCTGCGGCAGCTGCCGAGCAAGACGGAAATGCCCGACCTGATCATCGACATCTCGCAGACCGCGTTGTCCAGCGGCCTGGCCAACGAGCTGTTCGAGCCCGAGCAGGAGCAGGTCAAGGAGTTCTACGCCGAGAAGCCGATCAAGCTGCGGATGGTGGGCAGCTACCACCAGTTCGGCGCGTTCGTCAGCGGCGTGGCGTCGCTGCCGCGGGTGGTGATCCTGACCATGCACGACATCAACCTCAAGCCCAAGGACAAGTCCAAGGGCAACGTCCGTAGCGGTGCGCTGGAGTTGTCCGGCACGGTCAAGACCTATCGCTACCTGGACGAGACCGAAGTGCAGGCGCAGCAGGCTGCCGCCGATGCCGAGGCGAAGAAGAAGGGCAAGGGGGGCAAGAAGTGATGCGCACGTACATCGCACGCGGTGCAATGGCGTTGGCGGTCCTGTTGCTGGCCGCCTGCGGCCGCGGCGTGACCAGCACGCCCGGCGACGCCCCCAACCTGGAAAAGTGGGTGGAAGGCGAGCGGGCTCGGCCGGCGCAGCCGCTGGAGCCGCTGCCAGTGATGCAGCAGTTCGAGACCTTCGAGTATTCGGCGCAGGGCATGCGTGACCCGTTCACCGATGCCTGGACCAATCCGCAGCAGGGGAATGGCGGATTGCGTCCGGATCCGAACCGGCGCAAGGAGCCGCTGGAAGGCTTCCCGCTGGACGCACTGGACATGGTCGGCACCATCGGCACGGGTGCAGGCGTCGTCGCGCTGGTGATGGGGCCGGACAAGGTGACCTACCGGGTGCGCCCGGGCGGTTACCTGGGACAGAGCGACGGGCGGATCACGGCGGTCTTCGAAGACCGCGTGGAGCTGATCGAACTGGTGCCGGATGGTGCGGGCGGCTGGCTGGAACGGCCGGCAACGCTCTCGCTTGAAGATCAATGATCGTTTACTGGGGATAGCACGATGACCTTTCACCAAGCCAAGGGGCTGCGTCCCATCCGGCGCTCTACCTTGAACCGTGTCAGCGCGTTGGGAGTCGCGCTGATGCTGGCCTGCGCTCCGGCGCTGGCTGCCACGCCGGCGGAAAAGCCGGCCGGCGCCACCGTGGCTGCGGCCGTCGCACCGACAGGCCTGTCGGTGGCGAAGATTGATTTCAAGCGCGGCGATGATGGTGCCGGTCGCCTGATCGTCCAGTTCGACGGGCAGGGTGCGGTGCCGGACCTGCGCACGCAGGGCAACAGCGTGGTGGTCGATGTCGGCAACGCCCGGCTGCCGGCCAACCTGCAGAAGCCGATGAACGTCACCGACTTCGCAACGCCGGTGCAGCGCATCGACGCCAAGCCCTCCGGCGCGGGTACCCAGCTGGTCCTGAGCACCGGCGGTGCGGTGGATTCGCTGGCCTACCAGAGCGGCAACGAATACGTGGTCGAGATCAGCCCGCGTCAGGCGCCGGCGGCAGTCGGTGCGGTTACTGCGGGCAGCGTTGCGCAGGCCGCCAAGGCCGTGGGCCAGCGCGGTTTCACCGGCAAGCCGGTGACCTTCAACTTCCAGGACGTGCCGGTGCGCACCGTGCTGCAGTTGATCGCCGAGGAATCCAACCTCAACGTGGTGGCGTCCGATTCGGTGCAGGGCAATGTGACCCTGCGCCTGGTCAACGTGCCGTGGGACCAGGCGCTGGACATCGTGCTGCGGGCCAAGGGCCTGGACAAGCGTCGCGACGGTAGCGTGATCTGGGTTGCGCCGCAGGCCGAGCTGGCCAAGTTCGAGCAGGAGAAGGAAGACGCGCGCATCGCGATCGAGAACCGCGAAGACCTGGTTACCGATTACGTGCAGATCAACTACCACAGCGCCACGCAGATCTTCAAGGCACTGACCGAAGCCAAGGGTATCGGCGGTGGTGGCGGCAACGGCAGCAGCGGTGGTTCGGCGTCGCAGGAAGACAGTGGCTTCCTGTCCTCGCGTGGCCGCATCGTGGCCGACGAGCGCACCAATACGCTGATGATCAGCGACATCCCGAAGAAGATCGCGCGCATGCGTGAACTGATCGGCGTGATCGACCGGCCGGTTGACCAGGTGCTGATCGAAAGCCGTATCGTCATCGCCACCGATACGTTCGCCCGCGAGCTGGGTGCCAAGTTCGGCATCAGCGGCAGCCGCGACAACGTGTACTTCAGTGGTGACCTGGAAGCCAACCGCAAGACCCGCCTGTCGCAGGCGGATACTTCGGCCGCCAATGCCAAGGCCTATCGCGATTGGGAAGCGGGCGGCAGCGTTGGACCGGCACCGGTGCCGCTGCTTCCGGCCATCACCCGTGGCCTGAACTTCAACCTGCCTGCCGCTTCGACCGCCACCCCGGGCTCGTTGGCGCTGTCGATCCTCAATGCCGGCTACCTGCTGGACGTGGAGCTGTCGGCGATGCAGGAAGAGGCCCGTGGCGAAGTGATCTCCAACCCGCGCGTGGTGACCACCAACCAGCGCGAGGCACTGATCAAGCAGGGCAAGGAAATCGGCTACGTCACCATCAGCGGTGGCGGTACCGGCGGCGTCGCCACGCCCAATGTCCAGTTCAAGGAAGTGGTGCTGGAACTGAAGGTGACCCCGACCATCACCAACGACAACCGCGTGTTCCTCAACATGCAGTTGA
Source organism: Stenotrophomonas sp. YJH_SMC_57 (assembly GCF_059369755.1). Classification (NCBI taxonomy): domain Bacteria; kingdom Pseudomonadati; phylum Pseudomonadota; class Gammaproteobacteria; order Lysobacterales; family Lysobacteraceae; genus Stenotrophomonas; species Stenotrophomonas sp. YJH_SMC_57. The sequence continues at coordinate 473,701 of NZ_JCAFSZ010000001.1, read as the reverse complement.
AGAAGGATGAAGTGGAGCGCCTGATCCAGCTGCAGGGCTATGGCACCGTGCCGGAAATCAACCGCCGTGAAGTCAATACCGCGGTGCTGGTGGACGATGGCCAGACCGTCGTGATCGGCGGCGTGTACGAGTTCACCGACCGCAGCAGCGTGAGCAAGGTTCCGTTCCTGGGCGACGTGCCGTTCCTGGGCAACCTGTTCAAGAAGCGCGGCCGCAGCAAGGACAAGGCCGAGCTGCTGGTGTTCGTCACGCCGAAGGTGCTGCGCGTGGCCAAGCAGAACTGAGCCGGTACCACCTGTTGCAGGAAGAAGGGCCGCCTTGTGCGGCCCTTTTTCGTTGAGGCCGGTCACGCGGTGCGCGAAGGGCTGTTCAGCCGTTCTTGATGTCAATCGCAGGGCACCCTGCGATGATGTCGGGAACCCGTGCCGTCCTGCGCCGGTCAAAGGCCCCCATGAACCTGCCTCCGCCGATGCCCGAAACCGTCCCGCCGCCGCCCGCGCCGGCCAGCTCCCGCCTGCACGCCGCCTTCAGCCAGCTGCGCGATGCGCTGTCCGCCGAAATCGTCGGCCAGTCCGCGCTGGTCGAGCGCCTGCTGATCGCGCTGCTGGCCGACGGCCACCTGCTGGTGGAGGGTGCGCCGGGACTGGCCAAGACCACGGCGATCCGCGCGCTGGCAGCACGTCTGGAAACGGACTTCGCGCGCGTGCAGTTCACCCCGGACCTGCTGCCGGCCGACCTCACCGGCACCGAGATCTGGCGCCCGCAGGAAGGCCGTTTCGAGTTCGTGCCCGGCCCGATCTTCCACCCGATCCTGCTGGCCGATGAAATCAACCGTGCGCCGGCCAAGGTGCAGTCGGCGCTGCTGGAGGCGATGGGCGAACGCCAGGTCACCGTGGGACGCCACACCTACGCGCTGCCGTCGTTGTTCCTGGTGATGGCCACGCAGAACCCGATCGAGCAGGAAGGCACCTTCCCGCTGCCGGAAGCACAGCTGGACCGCTTCCTGATGCACGTGCGCATCGGCTACCCGGACCAGGCGGCCGAATCGGAAATCCTGCGGCTGGCGCGCGAGCGTGCCCGTGGCGCATTGGGCGAAGCTGCGCCGGCGCCGGAGAAGCTGCCGATGCAGGATGTGTTCGCGGCCCGTCGCGAAGTGCTGGACCTGCACATGGCGCCCGCGCTGGAACGCTATCTGATTGAACTGGTGCTGGCTTCGCGCGATCCATCGCGCTACGACGCCAGCCTCGGTCGCCGCATCGCGTGGGGCGCAAGCCCGCGAGGCTCCATCGCGCTGGAACGCTGCGCACGTGCGCGCGCCTGGTTGGCGGGCCGCGATTTCGTCACCCCCGATGACGTGCGCGCGGTCGCCGCTGATGTGCTGCGCCATCGCGTGCTGCCCAGCTACGAAGCCACAGCCGAAGGCTGGGATGGCGAGCGCCTGGTGCAGGAGCTGCTGGCCCGCGTGCCGGCACCCTGAGCCTGCGCATGACCGATCCATCCCCGGCACCTGCATCCATGGCCAGCGAGGGCGACGGGCTGCGCCCGCAGTTGGCCGAACTGGTCGCGCTGCGTCGGCTGGCACAGCGCCCGCCGCCGCCACGCCGCGGCCGTGCCGGCAATGCCGGGCAGGCACCGTCGCCGCTGCGCGGGCGTGGCATGGAGTACGCCGAATCACGCGAGTACGTGGCCGGTGATGATGCGCGGCATATCGACTGGCGGGTGACCGCGCGTACCGGTCGTGCCCACACCAAGCTGTTCCAGGCCGAGCGCGAGCGGGTCAGCCTGATCGTGGCCGACACCTCGCCAGCGCTGTATTTCGGCACCCGGGTGCGCTTCAAGTCGGTACAGGCTGCGCGCGCGGGCGCCGTTGCCGCCTGGTCGGCGCAGCGGCGAGGCGACCGCGTGGGCGCCCTGCGTGGCAGCGACCGCGAGCCGCCGGTCGCACCCGCGGGCGGGCCGCGCGGTGTACTGCGCGTACTCGATGCGCTCACCCGCTGGTATGCGCAGCCTCCCGCCGATGATCTTGGTCTTGAGCGTGCGCTGGACCACGCCAGTCGCGTGCTGCGCCCCGGTGCGCGCATGCTGGTGCTGGCCGATCCGCAGCAGGCGGCACGGATTGCGCCGGTACGCTGGAGCGCGCTGGCCCAGCACCATGACCTCAGCCTGGTTCTGCTGGTCGATCCATTGGAACTGCAGCCGCCGTCGGCCGCGCTGCAGTTCCAGACCGCGCAGCAGCGCATCGGACTCGACCTGCGCCGCAGCGACGTGCAGGCGCATTGGCACGCGCATTTCGTCGAGCCGCTGCAGGAACTGCGGCGCCAGCTCGGCGCACGCCGCGTTGACGTGCAGGTGCTGTCCAGCGATGCGCCCAGCGATGCGTGGCTGGCCCCGGTGCCGACCGAGGTGCCGGCATGAGCGCCAACCTGCCGCTGCGCGACGTGCAGCTGCCGGCGGCCCCGTCATGGTGGCCACCGGCACCGGGCTATCTGATGATCGGTGCGGCGGTGCTACTGCTGCTGGTGGTCGTCGCATTCGTGTGGTGGCAGCGTCGCCGCCGTCGGCAGCGCTGGTTGCAGCAGTTCGACAGGGAGCTGGCGGCGTGCACCGACAGCGCGGCGGAACTGGCGGCGATCGCCGGCCTGCTGCGTCGTGCCGCGCGCCAGGCACGTCCGGGCAGTGAATCGTTGCGCGACGGCGCATGGTGGCAGCGCGTCGACCCGCAGAACACGCTGTCTGACGCACGGCGCAGCCTGCTGGCCGAGGGCGCCTATCGGCCACGCGTGGATGCCAGCGAAGTGGCCGCGGTGCGCAGCTGGTCCCGCGCGCGCTACTTGGCGATGCTGCTGGAGCGTCGTCGATGAATCTGCTGGCGAGCTACTGGCCGTGGCCGGACCTGCAGCTGGCATGGCCGCTGGCGTTGTTGGCGTTGCCGTTGCCGCTGCTGATGTACGCGTGGAAGCGTCGCGCTGACCCCGGCGCGGCGCTGCGCGTGCCGTATGCCGCCAGCGAACTGGAAGCACTGACCGGTGGTGGCCGCGTCGACGTGTCCTGGCTGCGTACCCTGCTGTTGTGGTTGGGCTGGTGCGCGCTGTGCGTTGCGCTTGCCCGTCCACAGCAACTCGGTGAGGCCATCACCCCACCGCAGCAGGGCCGGCAGATGATGCTGGCGATGGACGTGTCCGGCAGCATGGGCGAGGGCGACATGGTGCTGGGCGGACAGGCCGTGGACCGTCTCACCGCAGCCAAGGCGGTACTGGCCGACTTCCTCGACCGCCGCGCCGGTGATCGCATCGGCCTGCTGATCTTCGGCGACCGTGCTTACACATTGACGCCCCTTACCGCTGACCTGGCCAGTGTGCGCGACCAGCTGCGCGACAGCGTGGTCGGCCTGGCCGGCCGCGAAACCGCCATCGGTGATGCCATCGGCCTGGCGGTGAAGCGCCTGCGCAGCCAGCCCGAAGGCCAGCGCGTACTGATCCTGTTGACCGACGGTGTCAGCAATGCCGGCGTACTGGAGCCGCTGCGCGCGGCCGAAGTTGCCCGCGCCGAGGGCGTACGCATCCACACCGTCGCGTTTGGCGGCGACGGCAGCATGCGCGTGTTCGGCATCTCCATTGCCGCCGACCAGGATCCGGTCGACGAGGCCACATTGAAGAAGATCGCGGGCATGACCGGTGGCCAGTTCTTCCGCGCACGCGATACGGCACAGCTGGCCGGCATCTATGCCGAACTGGACCGGCTGGAGCCGATCGCTGCGAAAGGGCCGAGCCTGCGCCCGCGCGAGGAACGCTATGCCTGGCCGCTGGGCCTGGCGTTGTTGCTGGGCGCGCTGGCGTGGCTGTGGCCGGAGCGTCGCCGATGATCGCGTTGGCGTCGAATCTTCCCGACTGGAACGCGCTGCATTTCCTGCGCCCGGAATGGCTGTGGGCCCTGCTGGCGCTGCCGGTGATCCTCGCGCTGTCGCTGTACCGGCAGCGGCGCAGCGATGCGTGGCGGCAGGCGGTGGATCCACACCTGCTGCCGCACCTGCTGGCGGCCGGCACGCGTCGTCGTACGCGCCTGCCGTGGGCGCTGCTGCTGGGCTGGACGCTGGCATCGCTGGCGATGGCCGGGCCAAGCTGGCGGCAGCAGGCGCAGCCGATGTTCCAGGCCAGCGCACCGCTGCTGGTCGTGCTGGATCTGTCCAGCCGGATCACCGCCACCGACCTGCCGCCGTCGCGGCTGCTGCAGGCGCGGGCCAAGCTGGGCGAACTGCTGCGCGCGCGCAAGGGCGGCCAGGTCGGCCTGGTGGTGTACGCAGATGACGCCTATACCGTTGCGCCATTGACCGATGACGGCAGCAATGTCGCGCTGTATCTGGATGCCTTGTCACCCGAGGTGATGCCGCGCGATGGACAGCGTGCCGACCGCGGCATCGACTGGGCCGCGCAGTTGATGCGGCAAGTCGCTGCGCTGCAGGGACAGATCCTGCTGGTCACCGACCAGGCCGACAGTGAGGCCGCGCTGGCCGCGGCCCAGGCACGCAGCCTTGGCCTGCAGGTTTCGGTGCTGGGGCTGGGTACGCCGGCCGGTGCGGCCTATCGCGATGGCAATGGCCAGATCCGCCAGGCGGCGCTGGACGAGGGCAGCCTGCGCGCCGTGGCCACCGCAGGTGGCGGGCGCTACGCGCGCATCGCCGCCGATGACAGTGACCTGCGTGCGCTGGCGGTACTGGATGCGCGCCAGGGCACGGCGGCGCAGCGGCCGGGCGAAGGCAGGCAGTGGCGCGATGAAGGCTTCTGGCTGCTGCCGCCGTTGATGCTGCTGGCACTGTTGGCCTTCCGCCGCCGCGCAGTGCTGGCCGCGGTGCTGGCTGTTGGCCTGCTGCCCTGGATGGGTGACGTGCAGGCGCAGGCGCCAGCAGCACCCGCACCGCCGCCCGCGCAGGGCACCCTGTGGAAGCGCGCTGACCAGCTGCAGCACCAGCGCTTGGCCGAAGGTGTGCAGGCGTACCGTAACGGCGACTTCGCCAATGCACGCAAGCAGTTCGAAGGCATCGACAGCGATGCCGGCTGGTACAACCTGGCCAACGCGCTGGCACGCCAGGGCAACTACGATGAGGCCATCGCCGCCTATGACCGCGCGTTGGCGCTGCATCCGGGCATGGCCGATGCGGTGGCCAACCGCGCTGTGGTCGATGCCGCGCGCAAGCGCAGGCAGTCGGGAGGCCGGGGCCAGGACCAGCAGAAGCCCCAGCAGAGCGACCGGCAGAAGCAGCAGAACGATTCGCAGGGCAAGCAGAATCCGTCGGGCCAGCAACCGCAGCAGGGGCAGAAAGACCCCGGGCAGGGCCAGCCGCAATCGGGCCAGCAGGGCCAGCCCAAGCCCGGCGATGACACTTCCCCGTCGAGCCCGCAGCCCGGCGAGCGCGGCCGCGATGGCCAGCAGGCACCACCGCAGGTGGAAGATGCCAAGGCGCAGGCGCAGGCCGACGAGCAGCAGCGCCAGCGCATGCAGCTGGCAATGCAGCAGGCACGTGAAGGCAAGGGCGAACAGGATGGCAAGCCCGTGCCAGGCAGCGAAGGCACCACCCCGCGCCAGCGCGAGGAGCAACAGGCCGTGGAGGCGTGGATGCGACGCGTACCCGATGATCCGGGCGCGCTGCTGCGAGCCAAGTTCCAGCTGGAAAACGAACGCAGGAAGAGGGAAGGGCGATGACGCGGGTGATCAACATGCACGGGTGCTGGCCCCGGCAGGTACTGGCAGCGCTGCTGCTGTGGCTGCCGCTGCTGGCCTGGGCGCAGCCGCGCGCCTGGCTGGACCGCGATCGCATTGCAATGGGCGATACGGTCACCCTCAATGTCGAGAGCGATCAGGGCGCGCCTGACTTCACGCCTCTGCGTACCGACTTCGACCTGAGCGCGCAGACCAGCAGCCGCCAGGTGGAGTGGAGCAACGGCAGCATGCAGCAGCGCAACCTGTACGGCGTGGCGCTGACGCCGCGGCGCAGCGGTGCGCTGGTGGTTCCGGGCCTGCAGGTGGGCAGTGTGCGTACCGCGCCGCTGACCCTGCAGGTGGACGCGGCCGCCGTGGCGGGCCCAGACAGCACTGCGATGGCCTTCATCGAGACGGTTGTCGATGACGAAACGCCATACGTGCAGCAGAGCGTGGGCGTGGTGGTGCGGTTGTACTTTGCTTCGCAGCTGGCGTCGGGTGAACTGGTACTGGATACCCCGGCGGGCGCGTCATTGCAGCGCGTGGGCGATGACCGCACCGATGTGCGCCAGGTCAACGGGCGCCGCTACAACGTGGTCGAACGCCGCTTCCTGCTGATCCCCGAGCGCAGCGGCGCATTGCGGTTGGCCGGTGCGCGCTTCAGTGGGCGCAGTGCCGGTGGCTTCTTCGACGACTTCTTTGGCGGGGGCGACGGCCGCATGAATGCTACCAGCGCCGACCGCACGTTGCAGGTGCAGGCACAGCCGGCGCAAGCGCCGCAGCCGTGGCTGCCGCTGCAGAGCCTGCAGCTGCGCTATACCAGTGCGCCGACCAGCGCCCGCACCGGTGAGGCCGCCAACGTGGTGGTCGAAGCGGTTGCCGAAGGCGCGACGCGCGCGCAGTTCACCGATCTGCCGGTGCCGGATGTCGGCGCCAATGCGCAGGTGTTCGCCGAACCAGCACAGTACGAAGAGACCTTCAACGGCAGCACGCCACGCCTGAAGATCACCCGCCGCTATTCGATCGTGCCACGCCAGCCGGGTTCGCTGGTGGTGCCCGGCCCGCGCCTGCCCTGGTGGGATGTGCGCAGCGGCAAGGCACAGGAAGCAACGCTGCCGGACCTGACGCTGGCGGTTGCGGCGGGCAATGGCGGCGGCAATACCTCGCCGGCCCCGTTGCCGCCGATCGACACCGATGCCGCGCTGCCCGGCACCGATGGCCAGGACAGCCGCATCGCGGCCACCGACCCGCGCGCCAGCGGCATGGCCGAGCGGCCATGGCCCTGGATGGGCGCGGCGATCGGGCTGGCGCTGCTGTGGCTGCTGACCCTGCTGTGGGGCTGGCAGCGTGGCCGTCGCCCGCGTGCAGCGGCGCCTGTCGCAGGCACGTCCGCTGTGCCGACTGTGGCGAGCGGGCGTGCCGGCCTGGCCGAACTGCGCCGGGTGCTCGATGGCGAGGGCTTCGACCAGGTGGAAGCACAGCTGTGCGCGATGGCCGGTGTCGAACGTGTCGAGCAGGTCATCGCGCGCCTGGACGATCCGGAGCAGTGCCAGGTGTTGCAGGACCTGCAGCAGGCGCGCTGGGGCGGGCAGGGTGATCCGGCGGCGCTGCGTACGCGCCTGCGCACGGCCTTCCGTGACGGACCGCACTGGTCTGCGGCTGCGGGTGCTGCTGACACTGGCCTGGCGCCGCTGTATCCACCGCGGCGAACCTGAACCGGCGCCGCTTGCGCGCTTTGTTAGAGTGCATTCATTTTTCGAGGAAACCCGCGTATGACAGCAGCTGCTGCCGACAAGAAGAAGTTGCCCCTGCACTGGAAGATGGGCATCGGCTTTGCGATCGGCCTTGTCCTGGGACTGACCGTGCACGCCCTGGGTGGCAGCGTCGAGGGTCTGCAGGGCGGTGCCAAGTGGGTAATGGATTACGTCACCACCCCGGCTTCGGGCCTGTTCCTCAACCTGATCTTCATGCTGATCGTGCCGCTGATCTTCTCGGCGCTGATCATGGGCGTGTCGGAGATGGGCGACATCCGCGCCCTCGGCCGCATCGGTTGGAAGACGCTGGCCTACACCGTGCTGCTGTCCGGCATTGCGGTGGGCATCGGCCTGGTGCTGGTCAACGTGCTCAAGCCGGGTGCCGGCGTCGACCCGCAGGTCGCGGCGATGATGCTGTCGGAGAACGCCGAGCGCAGCAAGGAGATCGTGGCCGGCATCCATGGCACGCCGAAGGGCATGGACATGCTGCTGTCGATCGTGCCGAGCAACGTGCTGCAGGCCGCGTCTGACAACGGCGCGATCCTGTCGCTGATGTTCTTCGCACTCATGTTCGGCATCGGCATGGTGCTGACCGACAACGAGAAGGTCGCCCCGCTGCGCCGCGCCATTGAAGGCGTGTTCGAAATCTCGATGACCCTGATCAACCTGGTCATCCGCCTGGCCCCGTACGCGGTGGCCTGCTTCATGTTCAACCTGGCCGCGCTGTTCGGCTTCGAGCTGATCATCCGCCTCGGCGCCTACGTGGGCGTGGTGGTGCTGGCGCTGGGCCTGCACATGATCGTGACCTACGGCACCGCCGTGTGGCTGTCGGGCCGCTCGCCGCTGTCGTTCTTCCGCGATACCCAGGAAGCGACGGTGATGGCGTTCTCCACCGCCTCCAGCAACGCCACCCTGCCGACCGCGCTGCGCGTGGCCGACCAGATGGGCCTGCCGCAGCGCGTGTCGCGCTTCGTGCTGACCGTGGGCGCCACCGCCAACCAGAACGGCACTGCGCTGTTCGAGGGCGTGACGGTGATCTTCCTGGCCCAGTTCTTCGGCGTGGACCTGAGCATCGGCCAGCAGTTCATGGTGATGGCGGTGTGCATCCTCGGTGGCATCGGTACCGCCGGCGTGCCGTCGGGCTCGCTGCCGGTGGTGGCGATGATCTGCGCGATGGTCGGCGTGAACCCGCTGGGCATCGGCCTGATCCTGGGCGTGAACCACTTCCTGGACATGTGCCGTACCGCACTGAACGTGACCGGCGACCTGGCCCTGACCACCCTGGTGGCCAAGGGTGAGTCCCACGACGGCCCGGCGCTCGGTCCACAGCAGGACTGAGCCCAGATTTCCGCCCCCGGACTCCGGGGGCGGTAGTGCCGGCCGCTGGCCGGCAACTTCATGATCTTCATTGAATTGTGCGCAACTGCCGGCCAGCGGCCGGCACGACCGGGCAAGCTGGAACTGACCCCTGCCCGGTGACTATGGGACAATAGGCCGCCCGCACGTCCGCGGCCGCCTCCCGATTCCGACAGAACCATGACGCAGCCTACCCGTCGCCAGTTGGCCAACGCCATCCGCTTCCTTGCCGCCGATGCGGTTGAAACCGCAAAGTCCGGCCACCCCGGCATGCCCATGGGCATGGCCGACATCGCCGAAGTCCTCTGGAACGACTACCTCCGCCATAACCCGAGCAACCCGCACTGGTTCAACCGCGACCGTTTCGTGCTGTCCAACGGCCACGGTTCGATGCTGCAGTACGCGCTGCTGCACCTGAGCGGTTACGACCTGCCGATCGAGCAGCTGAAGCTGTTCCGCCAGCTGGGCAGCCACACCGCCGGCCATCCGGAACGCCACGAGACCCCGGGCGTGGAAACCACCACCGGCCCGCTGGGCCAGGGTTTCGCCAACGCCGTGGGCTTTGCCCTGGCCGAGAAGCTGCTGGCACAGCGCTTCAACCGCCCGGAGCTGGAAGTGGTCGACCACCGCACCTGGGTGTTCATGGGCGATGGCTGCCTGATGGAAGGCGTGTCGCATGAAGCGGCGTCGCTGGCCGGCACCTGGGGCCTGCACAAGCTGGTCTGCTTCTGGGACAACAACCACATCTCCATCGACGGCAACGTCGAGGGCTGGTTCACCGACAACACCCCGGAACGTTTCGAGGCCTATGGCTGGAACGTGGTCCGCGATGTTGATGGCCACGACCCGGCCAGCATCAAGGCTGGCATCGAGGCCGCGCTGTCGCAGAGCGACAAGCCGACCCTGATCTGCTGCCGCACCACCATTGGTTTTGGTTCGCCGAACAAGGCGGGCAAGGAATCCAGCCACGGCGCACCGCTGGGCAAGGACGAGCTGGAAGCCACCCGCAAGCAGCTGGGTTGGGAATACGGTCCGTTCGAGATCCCGCAAGCGATCTACGACGGCTGGCGCGCCAATGGCGCCGGCACCCTGCGCCAGGCCGAGTGGGAGCAGTTGTTCGACAAGTACGCCAGCCAGTATCCGGCGGAAGCGTCCGAGCTGACCCGTCGTTCGCACGGCGAGCTGCCGGCCGACTTCGTTGCCAAGGCCGATGCCTACATCGCCCAGGTGGCCGCTGAAGGCCCGACGATCGCCTCGCGCAAGGCCTCGCAGCTGGCCATCGAAGCCTTCGCCCCGCTGCTGCCGGAAATCGTCGGCGGCTCGGCCGACCTGGCGCACTCGAACCTGACCCTGTGGAAGGGCAGCACGTCGGTCGCCAGCGACGACGCCAACGCCAACTATGTGTACTACGGCGTGCGCGAGTTCGGCATGACCGCGATTGCCAACGGCCTGGCGCTGCACGGTGGCTTCATTCCGTTCGACGCCACCTTCCTGGTGTTCAGCGATTACGCGCGCAACGGCGTGCGCATGAGCGCGCTGATCCCGGCCCATGCCATCCACGTCTACACCCACGACTCGATCGGCCTGGGCGAAGACGGCCCGACCCACCAGCCGGTGGAGCACCTGGCCTCGCTGCGCTACATCCCGAACAACGACGTGTGGCGTCCGTGCGATGCGGTCGAGTCGGCAGTGAGCTGGAAGGCCGCGATCACCCGCCAGGACGGCCCGAGCTGCCTGGTGTTCAGCCGCCAGAACCTGCCGCACCAGCCGCGCAACGCCGAGCAGATCGCCCAGATCGAGCGCGGTGGCTACGTGCTGGCCGATGCCGCCGGTACCCCGGACGTGATCCTGATCGCTACCGGTTCGGAAGTCTCGCTGGCGACCGAAGCCAAGGCTCAGCTGGATGCGGCCGGCCTCAAGACCCGCGTGGTCTCGATGCCGTCCACCGACGTGTTCCTGCGCCAGGATGCGGCCTACCGCGAATCGGTGCTGCCGAACGCCGTGCGCAAGCGCGTGGCCGTGGAAGCCGGCGTCACCGGCTTCTGGCGCCAGTTCGTCGGCCTGGACGGTGCGGTGATCGGTATCGACACCTTCGGTGCCTCGGCCCCGGCCGACCAGCTGTACAAGCACTTCGGCATCACCACCGCCCACGTGGTGGAAGCTGCGAAGTCGCTGTAAGCCGCCTCGCGGTGCAACAAGGGAAAGGCCGGCACACGCCGGCCTTTTTCGTTCTTCAGAGTGGAGAAAAAGGGGACGGAGGGGATCAAGTCGTTTGTGCACATGCGACTTATCCTCTCCGTCCCCTTCTCCTTTGCCCGAAATGTTCCACCCAGCGGCACCAGTGTCGCGTTGGCCTCTTCATCTGACCTGCATTCCTTGCGAAAAGGAGGGCCTGCCGAGGCACCCTCAGAAGTGGTCATGGACAAGAAGATCGGCGCAGAAAACCATGGTGGATTTGCGGGGTGTAAGGTGATGCCTTACACTGGTGCCGCGTGATCGTCAGCTTCAGGCACAGGGGTCTGAAGGCGCTCTATGAACGGGGCGACATTTCAGGCGTTCGTGCCGATCATGCGGGGCGGTTGCGGCGCTTGCTTCACCAGCTGGACCAAGCCCAGCGTCCTGGAGACATGGGCTTGCCTGGAAATCGCCTGCATCCTCTGCGCGGACGCTATAGCGGCTACTGGGCTGTAAGTGTCTCCGCGAGTTGGCGATTGGTATTCCGCTTTCGTGGGCTCGACGTCGAATTGGTCGATTACCTCGATTACCACTAGGAGTCTGCTCGATGCCGTTGCATGATCCGCCGCATCCCGGGGAATCGCTGCGCGAAGACATACTGCCGGCGATCAGCATGTCCATCAGTGCGCTGGCGCAGCATCTTGGTTATTCCCGCGGACAGCTGTCGACCATCATCAACGGGCACGCCGGTATCTCCGCGGAGCTTGCATTCCGCCTTGAGCTTGCAGGTCTGGGCAATGCGCGCATGTGGCTGGCAATGCAGGCGGCCTATGACCTGTGGCAGGTCGAGCATCGAGAGCATCCACCGATTGCCCGCCTGCATCTTGAGGATTCGGTGAGGATCGGACAGTAGATCCGCGCCATGCGTGGATGAGAAAAGGGACGGAGGGGATCAAGTCGTTTGTGCAGAAACGACTTAATCCCCTCCGTCCCCTTTTTTCAGGCGGTGCGTGCCAGCGCCAGGCGCAGCAGGCGTGCGTCCAGGCGCTCGGCGAAATCCTTCGGTGCCTGCAGGCCCATGCGCTGCAGGTACACCGCATCGCCATCACCAGCCGGTTGGCGCAGCGCTGCCCAGACGGTGCGCAGCTTGTCGCCACGGGTCTGCGTGTTGGCCTTCAGCCAGCCCAGCGCCTTCACCAGCACCTGCTCGATCTCGTTGAAGTCGCTGCCCAGCGGATAGTCCGGAAGGCTGCCATCGGCGCGGAACGGTGCCAGTGCCGCGGCCAGTGACTGCGGCGTGTTGCGCTGCAGGCGTTCGGGATCCGGCGGCGTGGCCCTCAACAGCTTGCGCGCGGCGTGCGCCTGCTGCAGCAGGCCGGCCTGGAACGGTGCCTCGGTGATCGCGGCCATCGCCTGCACACAGTCCTCGTCGGTCAATCCGCGCAGATCGGCGATGCCGTACTCGTTTAGGTAGATGTCGCGCAGGTGGCGCGGGATGGTGGTGTGGCCATAGTTCCAGCGCACGTTGGATTCGCGTTGGCCCTTGTCGTCGCGCGCGGCGCGGAACATCAGCACGCTGCGGGCTTCCGGCAGGGCATGTGCCATCGCCACGAAGTTGTACTGGCCGCCCACGCCGGACACCACGCGTCCATCGTCCAGCGCATCCGACACCGCCGCGCCCAGCGCGGTGGCCATCATGCAGGAGTTGAAGAAGCGCGCATGGCGGCGCTGCAGGCGCTCCAGCGTCTCGTTGCCGCCGTACAGCTGGTTGATCTCGCTGATGCGCCGCATGCCGATCGCGCGGCATTCGTCTTCCGGCAGGGTGCGCAGCCATTCGTAGAACTCCGGCGAGCCGAGGTAGAACGCGCCGTGCAGGTACTCGCCCTCGGCAGCCAGCGTGGCATGGTCGATCGACAGCGTGCTGCCGTTCTCGATGCGCTGCATCAGCGCGAGGTCGTCGTGCACCTTGCGCTTGATGACGCCGGTCTGCACCAGCCGGCGGAAGCCTTCGTTGAGCATTTCGCTGCAGCCGTACAGGCCTACTTCGAACGGATCCAGGCCACCAATCTCCTGCACCAGTGGATGGCTGGCCAGCTGTGGATCGAGTGCGTGCAGCACGCGGCGGTAGCGTGCGTTGTCGGTATGGCGCAGCACCAGTGCGTGGCTGAGCGCATCGGCCAGCGTACCAATACCGATCTGCAGCGTGCCGCCATCGCGCACCAGGGTGCTGGCATACAGGCCGATGGCGTAGTCGGCATCGGCAACCGGCTGGCGCGGCAGGCCGAACAGGGCCGGGTACGGCGGCGGTGGGGTGATCACCAGATCGAAGAACGACACATCGACCGTGGCCGAGCCGCCCAGGTAGGGCAGCTGCGGATCGATCTCGGCGACCAGCAGCGGGCGCGGCAGCCCGCGCGCGGCGATGGCATCCAGCGTGTCCTGGGTGATGTCGTTGTTGCACGACAGCGAGAGCCGGCGGTCATCCGGGCGCATCGCCACCTTCTGCACGATCACCTGCGGCGCGCGCTGGGCGACCGCATCGGCGGCGTGGGTGTAGTTCAGGCTGGTATAGCTGGATTGCGCCTGCCGCGACCCGAGCAGGGCGCCGGACTGCATGTAGAACTCTTCCACCTGCACATGTGCCGGCAACGCGTCGCGGGCGATCGCATCGGCATAGGCCAGGCGCGGAAAATCATCGCCGAAGTGACGCTGCGCGAACGGCGCCATGAAACGCGCTTCCAGGCCGTTGCCGCGCGCCTTCGGCGGGTTCAGCGACAGCGCGGTATACAGCTGCAGCGGCCGCGACGGATCCTGCTCGACGCGTGCATACAGGGCATTGAGCAGCCGGTGCGGCTTGCCCAGTGCCAGCGGCGCCCCGATCCGCAGCGGCCCGTCCACGCGCGCAAACAACCAGTCGACAGCGGCGTCCAGGTCGGTGAGGTGTTCGGTCATGCGCGGCGGTCCTGCGTCTGGGGGGAGTGCCGGCATTACAGCATGTCGGGCTTGAACCGCCGTCGACGCGAGACTTCGGCGCCAGACACCATGAACTGCCCATCGCCCCGGTAATGCACCGTGCGCGGCAGCTTTGGGCGTGGTGCAACATGGGCCCGCACGATTTCCCAGATGAACAGGTTGCTTGATTCCACCTGGCTGTCGTCATGAAGGCGGCACTCGAAGCACGAATGGCATTGCCCGACCAGCGGCGCACCGACCTCGCGCGCGGGCTGTGCATCGAGCCCGAAACAGGCGAACTTGTCGACCTCGCGGCCGCTGCAGTTGCCGATGTCCACGACCGTATCGAGCAGCTCCACGCCGGGAACATTGATCACGCACTCGCCGCTGCCGCGCGCCAATGCGTGGCTGTGGTTCTCGTGCCACAGGTAGGTGGCGACCAGCGAAGGCGAGAAGCCCATCACCATGTGCCAGCCCATCGTCATCAGGTTGCGCTGGCCGCGCCACGCGGTGCTGACCAGCACGATCGGGCCGGGTTCGAGGAAGCGGCGGGCCTGCTCGACCGGGAAATCTTCCTTGGGCAGCGCTTTCATCCGGGGGCCTGGTGCGGGAAGGACCGATGCTGGCGCAGCCGGGATGAACCTGGAGTCGAGGGGCTTGACATGAGGTTCGATTACGCGCGTAATCAATTTGTCGATTACGGATGTAAACCATGACCCCGATCAGCGAAGCCGAAGCTGTTGTGATGGAGGTGCTGTGGCAGCAGGCACCGCGTAGTGCCGACGAGGTGGTGGCCGCATTGGCCCACCGCGACTGGGCCGAGCCGACCATCAAGACCCTGCTCAACCGCCTGCTGACCAAGGGCGCGATCGCCGCCGAGCGCGATGGCCGGCGCTATTTTTACCGGCCGCTGCTGCAGCGCCAGGCGTGGGTGGAGGCACAGAGCCAGGACTTCATCGGCCGCGTCTTTGAAGGCCGCGTGGCACCGCTGGTGGCGCACTTCAGCGAACGCGGCCAGCTGAGCGCGCAGGACATCGCCGAACTGAAGAAGCTGATCCAGGAGCTGGACCATGACTGAGCTGCTCGACGGACTGTGGCAGGCCAGCCTGTGGCTGGCGGTGGGCGTGGTCGTGCTGGCCACGCTGCGGCCCTTGCTGGTGCGGTTGGGGGGCGCGGGGTTGGCCTATCGCAGCTGGTGGCTGCTGCCCCTGCTGATGGTGGCGCTGCTGTTGCCGCTGCCCCGGGTTGCATTGCTGCAGCAGGTGCCGACGCTGCCGCTGAAGGTGATGCCGGGCGCCCTCGAGGGCGCGAGCGGTCATGCGCTGCCATGGGCCGCTCTGCTGCTGGTGGCCTGGGCACTGGGGATGGGCGTCTGCCTGCTGCGCGAGCTGCGTGCACAGCGGCGCTTCGAGCGGCACATGGGCCCGCTGCGGCCGCGTGCCGATGGCAGCTGGCAGGCCAGCGGCGATCCCGGGCTGCCGGCGCTGGTTGGCCTGTGGCGGCCGCGCATCGTGGTCGGCCCGGCGTTCGACCGGCAGTTCAGCGCACAGGAGCAGGACCTGATCCTGCAGCACGAGCGCAGCCACCGTCGCAATGGTGACCACTGGGCCAACGGTGCGCTGCTGCTGATGCGCACGGTGTTCTGGTTCCACCCGCTGTTGCCCTGGGCCGCACGCCGTTTCCTGCGCGAGCAGGAACTGGCCTGCGATGCCCGCACCATGGCCCCGCAGCCTGCGCTGCGCGGCCTCTACGCCAGCACGCTGTTGAAGGCGCAGCTGGTCCATCCGGTTGCGCCCGCGGTCTGCCATTGGCGCAGCCAACCCGTGTTGAAGGAGCGTATCGCCATGTTGAAGCAGTCCAAGCGGAAGGCATTGCCGTGGGTGTCGGGTCAGGTGCTGGTGGTCGGGGTGTGCCTGGGGATGGGAGCGGTGGCGTGGGCCAGCCAGGGCGGTACGGCGGGAGCGCCGAGGATCGGGGTCGAGCCGTTTGAACACGCTCAGGAAGACGCAACCAGGGCCGGGTTGGACAGGCCCATCCAGGTCGACAAGATGCCGCCGCCGTCCTATCCGAAGTCTGCGTTCGAACAGCGCCAGGTGGGCGTGGTGAACCTGCGCGTAGAGGTGGATGCGCAGGGACAGCCCACCGAGGTGCGCGTGCTCAGCGCCACCAATCCGGGCGTGTTCGATGCGGTGTCGGTGGCGGCTGCGCGCAGCTGGACATACCGGCCTGCGATGAAGAACGGCAAACCGGTGGCCGCTGCCGTGCGTATTCCGATCACCTTTGCGATGGACGACACCGAGGCCCCCCAGTGAAGTCTGCATCGCTGCTGCTGGCGGCATTGCTGGTGGGATGCGCGAGCCAGCAACACCTGACCACGGTTGATACCCGCAATGAAAGTGTTGGCCACCAGCGGCTGCGACCGGAGGCGGCGGGCGACGGCGGACAGGTGCAGGCGTATTCGCTGGGCGCCAGCGAGGGCTACCGGATGCCGCAGCTGTACGCAGCACCGGACCCGGAGGTCGGTGATCGTGATCCGCGCGCGGAACTGGCGCCCACCACCATCTGCCTGCAGGTGGTGGTGGACGCCGATGGTGGTGTGGAGCGTAGCCTTCCATTGACCGATCGCCATGAGTGCGCAGCCGGTGCTGCACCTGAGAACGCGCCTCTGTTGCAGGCGGCACAGGACGCGGTGGCCATGTGGAAGTACTCGTCCGCAGCGGTCTGCCATTTCGCACCGGGCAAGGTGCCGGCGGATCGCGGCGATTGCCGCGGCGCAGAGCGCGTCGAGCCGGTGGCGGTCACCCTGCAGTACGCCTTCACCTTCGAGATCGTGAAGGGCCAGCATGTGGTGCGCACGCAGGGCAAATGAAGCGCGCGACGCCTGACGGAAACCGGTAGCGCCGGGCCAGGCCCGGCGAGCACCGCAGCGTCGATCAGGCCCCGCCCTGGATGTTGGCCTTCACTGCCGGCTGCATCAGCTTGGGTTCTTCCAGCGTGGCATCACGGGCCTGGCGCACGCTGACGAACTCCGCCTCGGCCACGCAATCGTGCACATGGATGTTGTGCGCGCGCTGTTCGCCGATGGTGGTTTCGTTGGCGAAATCACGGCCACCCGGGCCGTAGTCGTGGCAGACGAAAACCCGTGTGGCATCAGGCAGCGCCAGCAGGCGCTGGATCGAGCGGTACAGCTGCGCGGCATCACCGCCCGGGAAGTCGCAGCGGGCGGTGCCGCCGTCGGGCATGAACAGCGAGTCGCCGGTGAACAGCGCATCGCCGATCAGGTAGGCGATGCTGTCGCTGGTGTGGCCGGGCACGGCGATCACCTGGCCGCGCAGTTCGCCAAGCGCAAAGGTTTCGCCATCGCTGAACAGGTGGTCGAAGATTTCATCGGCAGCCGGCAGCTGCAGGCCATAGCGCGGTGCAAAAGTGGCCTGCACCGCGCGGATGCCTTCGCCGATGGCCAGCGTGGCCTGCGGGAAGTGCTGCTTGAGCCGGCGCCCGGCCGACACGTGGTCGGCGTGGGCATGGGTTTCCAGCAGCCAGCGCAGCTGCAGGCCCTGTTGCTCGATGGCCTGCAACGCGGCGTGCAACGGCGATTCGCTGCTGGCGTCAGTATCCGGGTCGTAGTCCAGCACCGGGTCGATCAGCGCTGCCTCGCTGCTGGCCGGGTCGCTGACCAGGTAGCTGAAGGTGTTGCTGTCACGGTGGAAGAACGACTGCACCTGGACCGCCATTTGCATGCTCCTCAGCGCGTGCCGAGCACGCGGTTCAGCAACTGCGCCAGGTTTTCACCGGCCAGTCGCAGCTGCGCTTCGGCCAGCGGCCGATAGCGCTCGGTGTATTCATCACCGATCTTACGCGAGGCCGGATAAACGCCAGCTTGCATGGAGATGCGGCAGCTGGCTTCGGCCCACGTCTGCGGGTCGCGCTGCGGGTTGGACTGGCGCGCCAGCTTCGGCGCGCGCTGGTGCTGCAGCAGCGGCAGATAGCCGGCGTCGTCCAGCTTGCGGGTGTTGAGCATGCCGCTGTCCCACAGCGAGTGCAGGTTGGTACCACGGTTGCCGAACTGCAGCTGGAAATCGTTGCCGCCCTTGTCGTGGGCATAGCCGGCGTGCATCGGCTGGTGGATGTCGCCGACCAGGTGCACGACGAACTTCAGCGCCTGCAGGCGCTCGCCGTCGGTCAGGCTGCGGTCGCCGAGGATGGCGCTCTGTGCCTTCAGCGCCTCGACGATGCAATTGCCGTTCTTGCAGTGCTTCGGAGCTTCGTAGTGGCAGTTGTCTTCGGCGATGTTGACGTAGTGCCAGCCGGCCGAGCGACGGCCCAGGCCCGGGTCCTTGGCGCGCAGCTGGTCGGCCCAGGGCGCGATGCTGGCCAGGGTGGCGTCCGGTTCGGTGGCCAGCAGGCGATCCACTTCGGCGCGGGCAGCGGGACTGAGACGGGCGTCGGCGACTTCGGCGACAAGGCGGTGGCCTTGGGCGCCCCAGGCATGGGCGGGGGCGGAGACGGACAGCAGGGCCGGCGCCAGGGCGGCGGCAAGGAAGAAGGAGTGCAGAGCTTTCATGCGCACATTCTAGCCGGGGGTAGGTGGATTGAAGTGCGGCGCGTTCCTGTTCCGAAGTGGGAGCACAGCGGGAGGGGTTTACGGCGTGTCCCGGCTCCGCTCCCCGCCTTGCCCCAGCTCCGGAACCGCCTCAGTCCCAGCAAAAAAAAGCCCCGGCAATCACCGGGGCAACATGCTGCGAGGGTTTTGCGTGTAGCGGGGGAGCGGGGGCGAAGCCCCCGCGCTCAACACACCGCTTAGAACTTGAAGACGTAGGACGCGCCGTAGACCAGCGGGTCGATGTTGACCGTGCCGATCTTCTCGCCGTTCAACTTCACCTTGCTGTCGATGTCGATCCAGCGCATGTCCACGCGCAGGGCACCCTTCTCGCCGATCGCGAAGTCCACGCCCGCATGCGCGGCCAGGCCCCACGAATCCTGCAGCTTCAGGCGGCTGTCCTTCAGCGCGCCGGTGGTGTCTTCGCTGAAGAAGGTCGTGTAGTTCACGCCCGCACCGATGAACGGCGACACCTTGCCCTTGCTGTTGAAGTGGTACTGCAGGGTCACCACCGGCGGCAGCTGCTTGGTGCTGCCCACGCGGCCGAGGCCGTTGATGTTGATGTCGTGCTTGAACGGCAGCGCGGCCAGCACTTCGATGCCCAGGTTGTCGGCGATGAAGTACTCACCGGTGATGGTCGGCTTGACGTCGTTGTCGACGTCGACCTTCAGCGTGCCGCCGGCCAGCCAGCCGTTGTTCGACTTCGGCGCCACCTGGTGCACGCCGGCCGAAACGGTCCAGTCGCCCTTGGACTGGGCCATGGCCGGGGCGGCGGCGAGGGACAGGGCGGCGGCCAGGCCGGCCAGGATCAGGGGGGAGGTCTTGCGCATGGGGGTGATCTCGTTGCTGGGTGGATGGGGCCAGTGTCGGCCTCACGCCGCGCTAACGCTTTGATCCGGATCAAATCCTGTCCGCCGGCCCTCCGCCGGGGGCGCTGGCCCACGGTGGCCAGCCCCGGTTTGCTAGACTTGTGGGCCCTATCCATCCCGCCGCACCTGTCGCGGCCGCAGGAGCTTGAGAACATGGCAATCAAGGTTGGTATCAACGGTTTCGGTCGCATCGGGCGCAACGTCCTGCGCTCGGCGGTGCTGAACTTCGGCGACGACATCGAAATCGTGGCCATCAACGATCTGCTGGAGCCGGACTATCTGGCGTACATGCTCAAGTACGACTCCGTGCACGGCCGCTTCAAGGCCGAGGTGTCGGTGCAGGGCAACGACCTGCTGGTCAACGGCAAGAAGATCCGCCTGACCCAGGAACGCGACCCGGCCAACCTGAAGTGGGACGAAGTCGGCGCCGACGTGGTGCTGGAAGCCACCGGCCTGTTCCTGACCAAGGAAACCGCGCAGAAGCACATCGATGCCGGCGCCAAGAAGGTGATCATGTCGGCCCCGTCGAAGGACGACACGCCGATGTTCGTGTACGGCGTGAACGACAAGACCTACGCCGGCCAGGCGATCATCTCCAACGCCTCGTGCACCACCAACTGCCTGGCCCCGCTGGCCAAGGTCATCAACGACAAGTGGGGCATCAAGCGCGGCCTGATGACCACCGTGCATGCGGCCACCGCCACCCAGAAGACCGTCGATGGCCCGTCCAACAAGGACTGGCGCGGCGGCCGTGGCATCCTGGAAAACATCATTCCGTCGTCCACCGGTGCGGCCAAGGCCGTCGGCGTGGTCATTCCGGAACTGAACAAGAAGCTGACCGGCATGAGCTTCCGCGTGCCGACCTCGGACGTGTCGGTGGTCGACCTGACCGTCGAGCTGGAAAAGGAAGCCACCTACGCCGAGATCTGCGCTGAAGTGAAGGCACAGAGCGAAGGCCCGTTGAAGGGCATCCTGGGCTACACCGAAGACAAGGTGGTGGCCACCGATTTCCGCGGCGAAACCTGCACCTCGGTGTTCGACGCCGATGCCGGCATCGCCCTGGACGGCACCTTCGTCAAGCTGGTGACCTGGTACGACAACGAGTGGGGCTACTCGAACAAGTGCCTGGAAATGGCCAAGGTCATCGCCGCCAAGTAAGGCCGGTGCAGATCAAAGACGGACCCCGGCCTGGCCGGGGTTCGTCGTTTATGGGGCCAGCCCTGTCGTAGCATGGGGCGGTCGACCGCTGCCGCTGGGGCGCGGGAACGCAATGGAAGCAGGCAATGGAAGCACTGATAGCCCTGGTCGTACTGGTTCTGCTGGCCATCCCGCTGCTGCTGGTGGTGGCACTGGTGATGATTGCCGGCCTGCGCCGTCGTGTCGCCGCGCTGGAAAGCGCGATGGCCGCCGCGCCTGCTGCTGCCAGGCCGGCCGTCGCCACGCCCGCGCCTGAACGGCCGGTGGTCACGCCCGCGGCCAGTGCCGATCCACCGTTCCTGCGGCCGATCGCCGCCGCTGCTACGCCTCCCCCGCAGCCACCGGTACGCGAAGCAGCGCCCATCGAGGCGCCCGTCCCCCCTCCTGCTGCACCACCGCCGGTACCGCCGGCGCCGGTGCAGCCGCCGTTGCCGCCAGAACCGGCGCTGCCGAATTTCATCGAGCGCGGCATCGGTGCGGTCAAACGCTGGTTCACCGAAGGCAACGTACCGGTCAAGATCGGCATGCTGGTGCTGCTGGCCGGTGTCGCCGCACTGCTGAAGTACGTCAGCGACCAGGGTTGGCTGGTGTTGCCGATCGAGCTGCGCCTGGCCGGCGTCACCGTCGGTGCGCTGGGCCTGCTGGCGTTCGGCTGGCACCAGCGAGAGCGCCGGCGGATGTTCGCGCTGGCCCTGCAGGGCGGCGCCATCGGCGTGCTGCTGCTGACCATCTTTGCGGCGTTCAAGCGCTTCGAGCTGATTCCGCCGGGCTTCGCCTTCGCCAGCTCGATCGCGCTGGTGGCCGGGCTGTGCGTGCTGGCGGTGGTACAGAATTCGCGCACGCTGGCGGTGCTGGGCATTCTCGCCGGCTTCATGGCGCCGCTGTGGCTGTCCACCGGCAGTGGCAACCACGTGGGCTTGTTCAGTTACTACGCGGTACTCAACGCGGGCATCTTCGCCATTGCCTGGTTCCGTCCGTGGCGCGCGCTGAACCTGCTGGGCTTCGCCTTCACGTTCGGCATCGGTACGTTCTGGGGTGTGCTGCAGTACGCGCCGGACAAGTTCAGCAGCACCGAACCGTTCCTGCTGCTGTTCTTCGCGTTCTACCTGCTGATCCCGCTGCTGTACGCGCGTCGCCAGCCGGCCGGGCGGCGTGACCTGGTCGATGGCAGCCTGGTGTTCGGCACGCCGCTGGTCGCATTCTCGCTGCAGGCGGGCATGTTGCACGGGCAGCCGATGACGCTGGCGCTGTGCGCGCTGGGCCTGGCCGCGATCTATGCGGTGCTGGCGTGGGGGTTGATCAGGCGGGCGTCGTACACCGTGCTGGCGCAGTCGCATGCAGTGCTGGCAGTGGGCTTTGCCACGCTGGCGGTGCCGCTGGCGCTGTCGGCGCGCGCCACCGGCGCGGTGTTCGCGCTGGAAGGTGCGGGGCTGGCATGGCTGGGGCTGCGCCAGAAGCGTTGGTTGCCGCAGGTGTCCGGTGCGCTGTTGCAGATCGGCGCTGCATTCGCCTTCGTGGCCGGCGGCGATCATTGGCACGAGGACCTGCGCTTCCTGATCAATCCCACCGCCATCGGCGCGTTGCTGCTGGCCGTGGCCGGCTTTGCGTCGGCCTGGAGCTACCAGCGCCGGTCGGGTCACGAGATCGCGCTGGTCTACTACCTGTGGGGCCTGTTGTGGTGGCTGGGTGGCCTGGTGCATGAGATCACCCGCTTCTTCCCGTACCGCACCGAAGGGGATGCGCTGCTGATGCTGGTGGCGGTCACGGCATGGTTGGCTGCCGAAGCACAGCGCCGCCAGCCGGCCCGTGCGCTGGGCGTGACGGCACTGGCCATGCTGGCGCTGGGCTTCCCGCTGGCCCTGCTGCAGAGCGATGCCCACCACCAGCCGTTCGCCGGCTATGGCGCGCTGGCCTGGGCGCTGTTCGCGGCGCTGGGCGTACACACGTTGCTGTGCCTGCGCCAGGGCGGCAACACCGTGGCACGCATCGCGCAGTTCCTGTGGTGGCTGCTGTGGCCGTCGCTGCTCTCGCTGCTGGCCCTTTGGGGCGGCGGCGAGGCCGGGCTGGCACAGGGCTGGACGCTGCTGTTGTTCACGCTGCCGTGGCTGCTGATGGCAGCGCTGTCGCTGTGGCGCTGGAACATGCTGCGCTGGCCGTTGGGTGAAGCGTTTGACCGCGTACGCACGCCGTTGCAGTGCGTGCTGTTCGGCCTGCTCTCGATCGGCTGGCTGCTGGGCCAGCTGTTGCCGGGCGACGCTGCCCCGCTGCTGTGGCTGCCGGTGTTGAATCCGGCCGAGCTTGCGCAGTGGCTGAGCCTGCTGCTGCTGGCGCGCTGGCTGTACAGCGATCAGGCACCGCAGCCAGTGCAGAACATCCGCATGCCGCTGCTGTCACTGGCAACCTTCGTCGCGCTGACCAGCGTGGTGCTGCATGGCGTGCATCAGTGGGGCGGCCTGTCGTGGAACGCGTCGATGATGCGTTTCAGCCTGGCCCAGACCAGTCTGACCGTGCTGTGGAGCGTGCTCGGCGTGATCGCCTGGGTCTGGGGCTCGCGCCGCGGCCAGCGCGTGTTGTGGATGGTGGGCGCCGTGCTGATGGGCGTGGTGCTGGCCAAGCTGGTCATCGTCGATCGCCAGCACCTGGGCAACCTGCTGGGCATCGCATCGTTCATCGCCTACGGCCTGCTGTGCACGGTCGTGGGTTATCTGGCACCGGCACCGCCGAGCGCGGCGCCGCCCGTGGAGGAAAAACAATGAGGAAGTGGAGCAGGGCGCTGCTGCCGGTGATGTTCGGCATGCTGGCCGCCGTCGTG
The DNA here is from genome assembly GCF_059369755.1 of Stenotrophomonas sp. YJH_SMC_57. Lineage (NCBI taxonomy): Bacteria > Pseudomonadati > Pseudomonadota > Gammaproteobacteria > Lysobacterales > Lysobacteraceae > Stenotrophomonas > Stenotrophomonas sp. YJH_SMC_57. The sequence continues at coordinate 450,292 of NZ_JCAFSZ010000001.1, read as the reverse complement.
GCGCAGGCTGCCGATTACCGCAGCCAGTACGCAGAACAGTGGCCGCTGACGCTGTCCAGTGCGCAGTCCGGCGCCTACAGGGTGGTTCTGGAACCGGCGATCTATCGCCGGGCCGGTGCTGCCGACCTGGGCGATCTGCAGGTGTTCAATGCGGCGGGGCAATCGTTGCCCTCGGCATTGCTGGCGCCGGATCAGCCGCTGGCACAGCCGCCGGTGCAGCGGGAGCTGCCGTGGTTCGCGCTGCCGCCGTTGGCCGAAGCACAGCGCAACGATCTGCAGCTGCTGACCGAACGCGATACCGATGGCCGCGTACGCCGGGTCGAGGCGCGCGTGGGGGGCGGTGCGGTGGCGAACGGGCAGGGCGGTTGGCTGATCGACGCCAGCGTGCTGGGGCAGCAGCCGGTGGCGGCGCTGGTACTGGACTGGGCCGACAGTGGCCAACCCTTGCAGGCGCAGGTGCAGCTGGATGCCAGCGATGATCTGCAGCACTGGCGTGCGGTCGGGCGCGACATTCCGCTGGTGGACCTGCAGCGTGCCGGCAAGCGCCTGCTGCAGCGCCGCCTGCAGGTGAACGGTGAGGCACGCTACCTGCGCGTGCTCGCACAGGGCGATGCACGCCTGCCGACCCTGCACAGCGTGTTGGCCGAACTGCCGCCTGCCCCGGCCACCCTGCCGTGGGAATGGTTGTCGCTGGAGCCGGTTTCGAAGGGCAAGGGCGAGTTCACCTTCGAACTGGATGGGCGCTTCCCGGTCGCGCGTGCGGACGTGGCCAGCGCCGACAACAGCCTGGTGCAGTGGACGTTGTTCAGCCGCGATGATGAAAGCGCGGAGTGGCAGCGTCGCAGTGCGCCGTGGATCGCCTACCAGCTGCAGCAGGGCGGGCAGGGCCAACGCCAGCAGTCGGCGGCCCAGTCGCTGGGGGGCGTGCATCGCGACCGCTACTGGAAGCTGGTTGCGAATCCTGCCGAAACGGCCACCGCGCCTACGCTGCGCCTGGGCTACCAGCCGGAGGTGCTGGTGTTCCTGAGCCAGGGCGCGGCGCCGTATGCCCTGGCCGTCGGCAGTTCGACCGCGCGCCGGATGGAGGCGCCGATCGGTGTGCTGATCGAGGAACTGCGCCAGCGCAATGATCCGTCATGGCAGCCGACGCTGGCGCGGCTGGAGGGCAGCCCGGAGCCGCTGGCCGGCGAGGCGGCGCTGAAGCCGCAGCACGATTGGAAGTCGTGGTTGCTGTGGGCGTTGCTGGGGCTGGGTGTGTTGGTGGTGGGTGGGCTGGCGGTCAGCCTGCTTCGGCAGAAGCCGACGCCTTCAGCGTAGTTGCCGGCGAACGGCGCAGCCCCTCGTGGGTGGCCGTAGCGTCGGTAGAGTCGAGCTTGCTCGACTGCAAAGCTGCGCTTGGCCGGGCGGGTGGGCTGGGCAGGGGACGCCGTGAATCCGTCCCTGGAGGCTTAGCCGCGCCATCCATGGCGCGGATACCCCTGCCCAGCCCACCCGCCCGGCCTCTGACAGTTTCCGGGTGCGTCCACCCACGGAAGAGAAAAAAGAAAAGCAAAAGCAAAAGCAGCTTGGCTGTGCGCTCCTTGTAGAGCCGAGCCCATGCTCGGCTCTACATTTCTTTCCCGACACCAGAAACCGCTCTTGCTTCCGCCTTTGCCATCCGCGTCACCTCATGAAGCTGTCGAGGCCGGGGCGGTGTGGGCTGGCAGGGGTGTCAGCCGCATGGATGCGGCTGCCAAGCCTCCAGGGATGGATTCACGGCGTCCCCTGCCAGCCCACACCGCCCCGGCCCACCCACAGCATCACAAGGCGCCAGCGCTTTGGCTTTGGCTCTGGCTTTGGCTCTGGCTGTTGCTGTTGCGCCTCTGCCTGCCGCAGGCAGAGGCCCTTCCACCACCCGCACCCGATACAATGGCCGCCTGCCGTACACCGGCACCCCGTCCCCGAGCCAAAGAGTTGCCCATGTCCATCGTCCGCATGACCGACCTCGACCTCTCCGGCAAGCGCGTGCTGATCCGCCAGGATCTGAACGTGCCGATCGAGAATGGCCGCATCACCTCCGAACAGCGCATCACCGCTTCGCTGCCGACGCTCAAGCGCGCGCTGGAGCAGGGCGCGGCGGTGATGGTCACCTCGCACCTGGGGCGCCCGAAGGAAGGCGTGTGGAGCGAGGCCGATTCGCTGGCGCCGGTCGCCGCACGCCTGTCCGAGCTGCTCGGCCGCGAAGTGCCGCTGGTGCGCGACTGGGTCGATGGTGTCGACGTGCAGCCGGGCCAGCTGGTGCTGCTGGAAAACTGCCGCATGAACGTGGGCGAGGGCAAGGATGATGAGGCCCTGTCGAAGAAGTACGCCGCGCTGTGCGACGTGTTCGTGATGGATGCGTTCGGCACCGCGCACCGCGCCCAGGCCTCGACCCATGGCGTGATCCGTTTCGCTCCGGTCGCCGCCGGTGGCCCGTTGCTGATGGCCGAACTGGATGCGCTGGCAAAGGCGCTGGATGCTCCGGCCAAGCCGCTGCTGGCCATCGTCGCCGGCAGCAAGGTCAGCACCAAGCTGGAACTGCTGGCCAACCTGGTCGGCAAGGTCGATCAGCTGATCGTCGGTGGTGGCATCGCCAACACCTTCATCGCCGCCGCCGGCTACAACGTCGGCAAGTCGCTGTACGAACCGGACCTGCTGGACACCGCGAAGAAGATCGTGGCCGATGCCAAGGCACGTGGTGCTGACATTCCGCTGCCGGTCGACGTGGTCACCGCCAAGCAGTTCCTGCCCGATGCCGTGGCTGAAGTGAAGGCGGTCGACGCCGTGGCCGAGGACGATCTGATCCTGGATATCGGCCCGCAGACCGCGGCGCAGTACGCGCAGCTGATCGAAAAGGCCGGCACCGTGGTCTGGAACGGCCCGGTCGGCGTATTCGAGTTCGAGGCCTTCAGCAAGGGCACCGAAGCGCTGGCCCGCGCCATCGCCAGCTCGAAGGCGTTCTCCATCGCCGGCGGTGGTGACACCCTGGCCGCGGTCGACAAGTTCGATATCGCTGGCGACGTCAGCTACATCTCCACCGGCGGTGGTGCGTTCCTGGAGTTCCTGGAAGGCAAGACGCTGCCGGCGGTTGCCGCACTCGACGCGCGCGGCGCATGAGTGCCGACCCGCGCAAGGATGTCCTGTTCTTCGACCTGGACGGCACGCTGATCGATTCGCAGGTGGGCATCACCACCTGCATCGCCTACGCGCTGCAGAAGATGGACTACCCGGTGCCGCCGCAGGAGACCCTGCTGGGCTGGATCGGTCCGTCGCTGCGCACCACCTTCGCGCCGTTGTTCGTTGAACCGGCGCGGGTGGAACAGGCGATGGGCTACTACCGTGAACGCTTCGACGCCGAGGGCTGGCGCGAGCATACGGTGTACCCGCAGGTGGAAGACACCCTGCGCACGCTGCATGGTCGTGGCCACCGCCTGGCGGTGGTCACCGCCAAGAACGAACCGCATGCGCGCCGCATCCTTGCCCACCTGCCGTTCGGCGGGCTGTTCGAGGAGATCATCGGTTCGACCCTGGACGGCTCGCGCAGCCACAAGCCGGAACTGGTCGGCGAGGCGCTGCGCCGGCTGCAGGTGCAGCCCGCACAGTGCTGGATGATCGGCGACCGCCGCATGGACATCGAGGGCGCGCGTCATCACGGCCTGCGCAGTGTCGGTGTACTGTGGGGCTTCGGCGGCGAAGCGGAACTCACCGAAGCCGGCGCCGGCCAGTTGGCCCATGAGCCGGCACAGCTGGAAACCCTGCTGGCCTAGCTCCCTGTAGAGCCGGGCACGGGCTCGGCTCTACAGAACGCCCTGCGCCAGCGTATGTCCGGACCATGTCCGTTCCATGACCCGCGAAGTCAGGCGGCACAAGGCTGTAACCGTATACATGCGGCGTGAAGGATGTGCTAATTTCCGTTCTTTATCGGGAGAGGCCCCTTCACTATGTTCGAGCGTCAGCGTCGCACCAAGATCCTTGCCACCCTCGGCCCGGCCACTGATCCGCCGGGCGTGCTGGAGGATCTGTTCCGCGCCGGCGTCAACGTGGTGCGCCTCAACTTCAGCCACGGTGATCCCTCTGGCCAGGCCAAGCGTGCCGCCGAAGTGCGCGCCGCTGCGGCCCGCGTCGGCGTGGAAGTGGGCATCCTGGCCGATCTGCCGGGCCCGAAGATCCGTATCGAACGCTTCGCCGAAGGCAAGGTGCAGCTGAAGGCGGGCGACCGCTTCGACCTGATCGCCAGCGAGAACGCCGGCCCCGGCAGTGCCAGCCAGGTCGGCGTCAGCTACCTGGGCCTGCCGCAGGACGTGGGTCCGGGTGACGTGCTGCTGCTCGATGACGGCCTGATGCAGCTGCAGGTGGTGGAAGTGCAGGGCGAGCGCATCATCAACACCGTGCTCAACGATGGCGTGCTGTCCGACCGCAAGGGCCTGAACAAGCAGGGCGGCGGCCTGTCGCTGGGTGCGCTGACCGAGCGTGACAAGGAACTGATCGGCATCGTTGCCAAGATCGGCGTGGACTTCATCGCCGTGTCGTTCTGCCGCAACGCGCAGGACATGAACGACGCGCGTGACATCGCCCGCTCGCACGGCTGCGATGCCGCGCTGGTGTCGAAGATCGAACGTACCGAAGCGATCGAGAACCTGGAAGAAATCGTCGAGGCCAGCGACGTGGTGATGGTCGCCCGTGGCGACCTCGGCGTGGAAATCGGCGATGCCGAACTGCCCGGCCTGCAGAAGAAGATCATCAAGGCCTCGCTGTCGCAGAACAAGGTGGTGATCACCGCCACGCAGATGCTGCAGTCGATGGTGGAAAGCCCGATCCCGACCCGCGCCGAAGTGCTGGACGTGGCCAACTCGGTCATCGATGGTACCGATGCGGTGATGCTCTCGGCCGAAACCGCCGCCGGTGCCTATCCGGTCAAGGCCGTGGAAGCGATGGCGCGCATCTGCCTGGGCGCCGAGCGCCAGTTCCAGACCGAGACCGACTTCAATGCCTCGCCGCGCAACCTGGAGCGTGCCGACCAGGCCATCGCCATGGCCACCATGTTCCTGTCGCAGCACGTGGGCGTGCGCGCGATCGTGGCGATGACCGAATCCGGCGGTACCGCACGCTACCTGTCGCGTTTCCGCGCCAAGGCGCCGGTGTTCGCGGTGACTCGCCACGACGGTGCCCGTCGCCAGATGGCGCTGATGCGCGATGTCTATCCGATCAATTTCGACAGCCGCGGCCTGACCCCGCGCGAAGCCGCACGTGGCAGCATCCGCCTGCTGGTGGAATCGGAACTGCTGCAGGCCGGTGACCGCGTGGTGTTCACCAGTGGCGAGCACATGGAAACCCTGGGTGCGACCAACACCCTGCGCCTGCTGGAAGTGGGCGAAGACGGCCGCGCCAGCGGCCTGGGTGATCTGTAAGAGACGGACTGCGTCGGGCCGGAACCCTGCGCGGGTCCGGCCCCCGGGGGCGGACGCCAACGTGGCTCTGGCCCGGTCGTGGCAGGTCAACGCCTGTCCTGTGCGGACATTGGAATCGTTTCCAGCATGGCCTGCACGTCGGGGCAACCAGTGGCGGGGCTATACTTACGTTTTTCCCGCACCCGCCACAGGAAGTACATGAGCATCGAACAGCTGGCTGAAACCGCCCAGGCCATGGTTGCCCCGGGCAAGGGCATCATCGCGATCGACGAATCCACCGCTACCATCGCCAAGCGTTTCGCTGGCGTCGGTATCGAGAACACCGAGGAGAACCGTCGCGCCTACCGCGAACTGCTGCTGACCACGCCGAAGCTCAACGAGCACATTTCCGGCGCCATCCTGTACGACGAAACCATCCGCCAGTCGACCAAGGACGGCGTGCCGTTCGCCAAGTACATGGCCGACCACGGCATGATTCCGGGCATCAAGGTGGACAAGGGTGCGCACCCGCTGGCCGGCTGCCCGGGCGAGCTGGTGACCGAAGGCCTGGACGGCCTGCGCGAGCGCCTGCAGGAGTACTACAAGCTGGGTGCGCGCTTCGCCAAGTGGCGTGCGGTCATCAACATCGGCGAGAGCATCCCGTCGGGCACCTGCATCGAGTCCAACGCCCACGCGCTGGCCCGCTATGCCGCCCTGTGCCAGGAATGCGGCCTGGTGCCGATGGTCGAGCCGGAAGTGATCATGGACGGCGACCACGACATCGAGACCTGCTACGAAGTCACCGAAGCCACCCTGCGTTCGCTGTTCGATGCGCTGTACCAGCAGAACGTGCTGCTGGAAGGCACCATCCTGAAGGCATCGATGGTCATCTCGGGCAAGGGCTGCGACGAGCAGGCCGACGTCGAGGAAGTGGCCGAGTCGACCGTGATGTGCCTGAAGAGCACCGTGCCGGCGATCCTGCCGGGCGTGGTGTTCCTGTCCGGTGGCCAGAGCGACGAGCAGTCCACCGAGCACCTGAACGCGATGAACCAGCTGGGCAACCTGCCGTGGCCGCTGAGCTTCTCCTACGGCCGCGCCATGCAGCAGGCTGCACTGAAGCTGTGGGCCAAGGACATGAAGGGCAACTACGCCGCTGCCCAGAAGACCGTGTACGAGCGCGCCAAGGACAATGGCCTGGCCGCGCTGGGCAAGTGGAACGGCTGATCGGTTCCATCGCTGGATGAAAAGGCAGCGCCGGCATCACGCCGGCGTTTGCTTTTGCGGGTATCTTTTCCGCCCCCGCGTACCCGGCCGGTACGTGGGCATTACATGGAAGGCCAAGGAGAAACAACATGCGTTTGGCAGCACTCACACTGGCCGTTGCCGCGGCTCTGGTCGCCGGCGGTTGCAACCGCATCGGTGCGGGCATGGATGCGGGCAAGGCCGCGTCGCTCGAATTCGACAAGCCGGTGTCCGGCGAGATCACCACGCGCAGCGGCATCAACTTCAACGACGGCAGCCATCACCAGCTTTACCAGATCAAGCTGGACGACAAGGATCTGGTCGGCCTGAAGCTGACCGGCAGGCTCAGCGGTTCGATCGCCGTGTTCAACAACGGCAGCCTGGTATCTACCAGCACTACCGTCTACGAGCGCGAAGGCGACGTCTCGCTGGCATTCCGTGCCAACGGTGGCGGCACCTACCAGGTGGCGGTCAATGCTGATGGCCCGTCCGCTTTCGGTCCGTACCGCCTGCGTGCCGAGAAGCTGAAGCCGTATGACGGCAAGCCGCTGGTGGGTAGTGGCGAAATCGTCGACATGCTGGATGGCGACGCGCAGGACTACACCCTGCAAGTGGAGAAGGAAGGCCTGTACGAGATCCGGCTGGTGTCGGATGTCTTTGATCCGGTGCTGAAGGTGTCCGGCCAGGGCGTGGATGCCGAGAACGACGATGGCGGTGACAGCACCAACTCGCGCCTGAGCCTGTCGCTGAAGCCGGGCAAGTACACCCTGAGCGCGCGGGGCCTCGGTGACGACGTCAATGGCATGTTTACCCTGTCGGCCACCCGCATCGAACTGCCGGGCAACCTGGTCGAGCGCGATGGCACGCCACTGCCGACCTCGGGCAGCGTGTACACCATGCTCGACAGCGAAGGTCGCCGCCGCTTCCTGCTGACCCTGGACCGTGCGGCCGATGTGCGCCTGGATGCGATCTCCAGCCAGGTCGACACCGTGCTGCGTGTGGTTGGCGCCAATGTCGAGCTGTCCGACGACGATGGTGGCAATGGCACCAACGCGCGCCTGCAGGAAACGCTGCCGGCCGGCCACTACACCGTTGACGTGACCAGCCTGAACAACGGCGCCGGCCTGGTGGAAGTGCGCGTGCAGGTGGATGGGGCCAGCGCCGAGGGCGCTGCTGCCTCGGCGGCACGTGCCGCTGCCGACGCGGCGGCCGTCGCCGACGATGAAGCTGCAGTGGAAGCAGTGAGCCGCTGAGGCAGATCCACACCCTGTGTGGATGACATCGACGATGCAACGTAAAAGGCCGGGCAATGCCCGGCCTTCTACTTTCCGCGAAACAGTGCGGCTCAGTGTGCGGCGGCGAAGCCCGTATCGCCCAGTGGCGGCAGCAGCAGGCTGCGCGACTCGCTCTCCATGCTCTGCCCGGCCGCTGCCAGTGCCTGCTGGTAGGCCTTGGCCGTGGCGGTGTTGAACGCAACCAGCACGATGCGCATCGGCTGTGCATGGCTGCGCTGCCACGCCAGCGTTTCGGTCACCGCGATCTGCGCGGCCTGGTACAGCGGGTAGCCGTACACGCCGCAGCTGATCGCCGGGAACGCGATCGACTGCACGCCCAGGGATTCCGCAAGCTGCAACGACTTCCAGTAGCAGTTGGCCAGCAGCGCCGGTTCGTCACGCTGACCGTCGTGCCAGACCGGTCCCACCGTGTGCAGCACATGCCGCGCCGGCAATGCGTGGGCGCCGGTGGCGCGCACTTCGCCGGTCGGGCAACGCACGCCTGGGCGAAGCTCCGGCAACTGTTCGCATTCGGCCAGCAGTGCCGGGCCTGCGGCGCGATGGATCGCGCCGTCGACACCGCCGCCACCGAGCAATGTTTCATTGGCCGCGTTGACGATCGCATCCACCGCCAGGGTCGTGATGTCGCCCTGCCAAACTTCGATCTTCATGCGTCCGTCTCCTGCCTGTGAGGTGATCCGCGCAGCATCTGCGCCGGCTGTTCCCACGGTAGGGGACAGGGCATCGATACTGCGTCATGACCGTCTCACGCGCTGCGATCCGACGGCCTTCACGCACGATGGCGGGCGGCGCCTTCATGCAGGCTGAAGCAGGTGGGGTTTGTGACGGGCGGCAGCGCCGGGCCATGCCCGGCGTTATGCGTCACGGCAGCCCGGCCAGCCAGTCGTCGTCAGACCCTTCGTTCACATCGGCGAACAGCGGCGTGGAGAAGTAGCGTTCACCGGTGTCCGGCAGCATGGCCAGGATCACCGAGCCCGATTCGGCACGCGCGGCCACATCCAGCGCGCTGGCCACGGTGGCGCCGGCGGAGATACCGACGAAGATGCCTTCCTCGGCGGCCAGGCGGCGCGCAGTGGCGATGGCGCGGTCATCTTCGACCGACACCAGTTCATCCACCACATCGCGGTTGAGCACGTCGGGCACGAAATCCGGCGTCCAGCCCTGGATCTTGTGCGGCTTCCAGTCATCACCCTTGAGCAATGCCGCGCCGGCCGGTTCGGTGGCGATGATGCGGGTCTGCGGGCGCGCAACCTTCAGCACTTCGCCCACACCGGTGAGCGTGCCACCTGTGCCCCAGCCGCTGACGAAATAGTCCAGCCGCTTGCCGGCGAAGTCGCGCAGGATCTCGGCGGCGGTGGTGTTGCGGTGATACGCCGGGTTGGCCGGATTGGCGAACTGGCTGGCGAGGAACCAGCCATGCTCTTCGGCTAGCTCCCGTGCCCTGCGCACCATGCCGCTGCCACGTTCGGCGGCCGGGGTCAGGATCACCTTGGCGCCATAGGCGCGCATCAGCTTGCGGCGTTCCACCGAGAAGGTCTCGACCATGGTGGCCACGAACTTGTAGCCGCGCGCGGCGGCCACCATTGCCAGCGCCACGCCGGTGTTGCCGGAAGTCGCTTCGACGATCGTATCGCCCGGCTTGAGCAGGCCACGTGCTTCGGCATCGAGGATGATCGCCAGCGCCAGGCGGTCCTTCACCGAGCCGCCCGGGTTGAACGACTCGACCTTGACGTAGAGGCTGACCTGCGGTGGCGCCAGGCGCTGCAGCTTGACGATGGGGGTGTTGCCGACGGTATCGAGGATGGAGTCGTACAGGGCCATGGAAGCGCTCCGGAAACGGGGCCGCGCCGGGCTTCGGCGGGCGAAGGGGGAGGGCTGGCTGTTCAGGCCAGCGGCTGCCGGCTGACCGTAGCGCCGGCATATGACGCCCGGAAATGACCAGATACCTTTCTTAAACAACCTTTGGTTATAAGCTGGTGACGGCAATAGACCCTAGAGTGGACCTCCGCCCCCTTGCGCCCCCGCCTCCCATGACGCTGACCCAGCTGCGCTATCTGGTTGCCATCGCCGACGCCGAGCTGAACATCACGCTGGCCGCCTCGCGCGTGCACGCCACCCAGCCGGGCCTGTCCAAGCAGCTCAAGCAGCTGGAGGACGAGCTCGGCTTCCTGTTGTTCGTGCGCAAGGGGCGCAGCCTGGAATCGGTTACCCCGGCCGGGACCGAGGTCATCGCCCGCGCCCGCGCGGTGCTGGCCGAGGCCAACAACATCCGCACCTATGCCGCCAACCAGCGCCGCGAGAGCCAGGGCCAGCTGATCCTGACCACCACCCACACCCAGGCGCGCTTCGTGCTGCCGCCGGCGGTGGCGGCGATCAAGCAGGCGTATCCGCAGGTCAGCGTGCATCTGCAGCAGGCCGGTGAAGCCGACGCGCTGGACCGCTTGAACCAGGGTGACGCCGATATCGCCATCATCAGCACGGCCGGTGGTGAACCGACCGATGGCATCGCCGTGCCGTTGTTCCGCTGGCGGCGCCTGGTGGTGGTGCCCAAGGGCCACCCGCTGGACCGCGCCGGCCGCGCGCCGGACCTGGCGGCGCTGGCCCGGCAACCACTGATCAGCTACGAATCCTCGACGCGGCCGAATTCCTCGCTGCAGCGAGCCTTCGCTGCCCACGGCCTGGTGCCGGACCTGGCGCTGACCGCGCTGGATGCCGATCTGATCAAGACCTACGTGCGTACCGGGCTGGGCGTGGGCCTGCTGGCCGAGATGGCGGTCAGTTCCAACGATGAGGACCTGCGCTCGTGGCCGGCCCCGGCACCGATCACCGAGTGCATCGCGTGGGCGGTGCTGCCGCGCGACCGCGTGCTGCGCGATTACGCGCTGGAGCTGGTGCACGTATTGGCACCGCAGATCGATCCGCGCGACCTGCGTCGGGTGCTGGATGGCAACCAGGCGGCGGCGTGGCCGGTTCCCCCGACCTGGGAGTCACTGACCCAGACCATCACGGTGTGAGGTTGGTCGAGCAGGGCTTGCAGCCCTGCACCCGCCCAATCAACGGCAACGGCAACGTCAAAAGCTTGCATTCCGTGGGATGGCGGGGCGGTGTCGGAGTGCGGGGACGCCGTGAACCCATCCATGGGGGCTTGGCAGCCGCATCCATGCGGCTGACACCCCGCACTCCGACACCGCCCCACCTCTGACAGATTCCGATGGCTGTTGGTAGGTGTCGACCTTGGTCGACACGATAGATCCACGCCATGCGTGGATGCTTTTCGATTCCAATTCGAAATATTCGATTCCGATGGAGATTCATCCACGCATGGCGTGGATCTACTGCAGATCGCGGGAAACTGTCGAAGGCGGGGTGGGTCCGGTTGCGGGAGTGTCCGCGGCATGGATGCCGCGGCCAAGCCCCCATGGATGGGTTTACGGCGTCTCCCGCAACCGGACCCACCCCGCCATCCCAAGGACTGCCCGCTTTTGACGTTGATGTTGATGTGGATTCGGCGGGTGCAGGGCGCAGCCCTGCCGATAACCCTCCCTCCTGCGACGGTTCGTCGCACGGGCATCCCTGGACCCGGCTCTACACTAGCGGGGTGACCCGCCTGTCCCGCCCGCAGCGCCTCCTGCTCCAGCTCGCCGTCCTGGCGACGCTGCTGATGGTGCTTGCGCCACTGGTCAGCCGCGCGCTGCAGGCACCGCCGATGGATCACGCGGCAATGGCGGGCATGGACCACGCCGCCATGGGCCATGACAGGCAGGACATGGCCATGCCCGGGCACGATCACCACAGCGCAGCGCCGGCAACGCCCAGCCGCCCGGCCGACCCGCACGCCATGCATGGCGAGGCCTGCGAATACTGCGTGCTGGCCATGCGCCTGCTGCCCTGGCTGGCGGTGCTGGTGCTGCTGTTGCCGCTGCTGTGGCGGCCGCGGCTGGTGTTCCCGTGGTCGCAACGCGTGTTGCCCGCCGCGCGCTGGCCGGCACATGCCGCACGCGGGCCGCCGCGCGCTTCCATCGTCCGCTGATGTCCCTATCGAATCTGCCGCACGACGCCTGACCGGGCGCCGTGCGCGCATGCGTACCCTGGAGCTGTTCCGATGAAAATGACTTCCCGCCCCGCGGGCGCCTGTGCGCGCCTGCCGGTTGCCCTTGGCCTGGCCGTGGCCGCGTCACTGGCCCACGCTGCGCCCGCCGACGAGGCGCGCACCCTCGACACGATGGTGGTGACCGCCGCCGCACCGTCTTCACCGCTGCACTGGGTGACCGATCCGCGCCTGCCGCGGCAGCCGGTACCGGCCAGCGACGGTGCCGATTACCTCAAGACCGTTCCCGGCTTCTCGGCCATCCGCAACGGTGGCACCAACGGTGACCCGGTGCTGCGCGGCATGTTCGGTTCGCGCCTGAACATTCTCAGCAACGACGGCAACCTGATCGGTGCCTGCCCGTCACGCATGGACAATCCGCTGTCCTACATCGCGCCGGAGAGCTTCGACCGGCTGACCATCATCAAGGGGCCGCAGAGCGTGCGCTGGGGCGCGGGGGCCTCGGCCGGCACCGTGCGCTTCGAACGCGATACGCCGCGTTTCGAGGAACCGGGCCTGCGCGCCGACGCCAGTGCACTGGTCGGTTCGCGCAACCGCAACGACCAGGTGCTGGACCTGACCCTGGGCAACCCGACCGGTTACGTGCGCGCCAGTGGCAACCGTTCCGAAGCCGATGATTACAAGGATGGCCACGGTGATGTGGTGCCGTCGAAGTGGCGCAAGTGGAACGGCGACGTGGCCATCGGCTGGACGCCGGATGCCGACACGCTGCTGGAAATCTCCGCTGGTGCCGGCGATGCGATCGCGCGCTACGCCGGGCGTGGCATGGACGGCGCTGCCTTCGAACGCACCAGCTACGCCGCGCGCTTCGAGAAACGCAACCTGCCCGGCGCGTGGGACACGGTGCAGGCCAACGTGTACTACAACGAGGCCGACCACGTGATGGACAACTACACGCTGCGCACGCCGAATCCGCACAGCATGATGCCGATGCCGATGGCCTCCAACGTGGACCGCCGTACCCAGGGCGGCCGGCTCAGTTCCGAATGGCGCTGGCAGGACGTGCAGCTGGTGGCCGGTGTGGATGGCGAAGACAGCCGCCATCGCGGTCGCATGGGCATGGGCCGCGGCACCTATCGCCAGGCCGCCTGGGAGACCGATGCCAACTTCCGTCGCTATGGCGCGTTTACCGAGCTGACCCTCGGCGCCGGCACCGACCAGCGCTGGATCACTGGCCTGCGCATCGATCGCGCCAGCGTCCGCGACCAGCGGCAGTCGATCCGCGGGATGATGGGCAACATGCCCAATCCGACCGCGGGCCAGCGCCGCAAGGAATGGCTGGGCAGCGGCTTCCTGCGCTACGAACAGGACCTGGCCGATGGCCTGACCTGGTACGCCGGCCTCGGTCGCAGTGAGCGCATGCCCGACTACTGGGAGCTGTTCTCGCCCGACCATGGCCCGGCTGGCGCGCTGAACGCGTTTGCCGGCCTCCAGCCCGAGCGCACCACCCAGCTCGACGTCGGCCTGCAGTACAAGGGGCCGCGCGTGCAGGCGTGGGTCTCTGCCTATGCCGGGCAGATCCAGGACTACATCCTGTTCACCTACCACGGCAGCGGCATGATGGGCATGAGCCAGGCCAGCAACGTCGACGCCCGCATTGCCGGCGCCGAGGCGGGGCTGGAAGTGAGCGTGGCCGAACAGTGGAAACTGGGGGGCACGCTGGCCTACGCCTGGGGCGAGAACCGCGACCAGCAACGTCCGCTGCCGCAGATGCCGCCTCTGGAAGCGCGCCTGAGTGCGAAGTGGGAAGGCCAGCGCTGGAGTGCCGGTGCGCTGCTGCGCGCGGTGACCCACCAGCACCGTGTCGCAGATGGCCAGGGCAATGTCGTCGCCCAGGACCTCGGACCGAGCGCCGGCTTCGCCACGTTCGCGCTCAATGCCGCCTACCGTTTCAGTTCGCAGTTGCAGCTCAGCGCGGGCGTCGACAATCTGTTCGACCGGGCCTACAGCGAGCACCTGAACCTGGCCGGCAGTGCCGACTTCGGCTTCCCGGCGGACCCGGTGCGCATCAACGAACCGGGCCGCAGCGTGTGGATGAAGGTGAATTACCGGTATTGATCCCTTCGTGTCACCGGTAGCGCCGGGCAATCCCCGGCGCTGCAGGCGCGGCTGGATACACCCCGACACATGCCGACACTGCCCGCGGCAGCCTTGCACGGAACGGGTTCAAGGCGCTATCGCGGCCCTGGTTCCACGCCGGTAAACGCTTGGCACATACCGCTTTTGCAGGCGCTTGCCTACACTCGGCGGCCGTGGATCAATCAGGACCGTTCATGTTGGCTCGTATCGCTTCGACCCTGGCCCTTGGCCTCAGCCTGGCCGTGCTGGCCGGGTGCGCAGGCAAGCAGGAGGCCGCCGCGCGTCGGCAGGGCGAAGCGGTGCCGGTGACCGCGCAGGTGGTGCGGCCCACGCAATGGAACGACACCCTGCAGGCACTGGGCACGGCCAAGGCACGCGAGTCGATCAGCGTCACCGCCAAGGTCAGCGAGATTGTCGAGAAGGTGCACTTCGAAAGCGGCCAGCACATCGCTGCCGGTGCGCCGATCGTGACCCTGCGTGGGCAGGCCCAGGAAGCGGCGCTGGTGCAGGCGCAGGCCACCTTCCACGAGGCCGACCAGCTGTACAAGCGCCAGCGCGAACTGGCCACGCAGCGCCTGGTGTCCAGCGCCACGCTGGATACGCAGAAGTCGATCCGCGATGCCGCCGAAGCGCGCGTGGCGCAGATGCAGTCGGACATCGGTGACCGTCGCGTGCGCGCGCCTTTCGCCGGGGTGCTCGGCATCCGCCAGGTCAGCCCGGGCACGCTGCTGACGCCGACCACGGTGATCGCCACGCTCGACGACATCGAACACATGCACATCGATTTCCAGGTGCCGGAAGTGGAACTGGCCGCGCTGGGCGTGGGTGACAAGGTCAGCGCCACCAGCGTGGCCTGGCCGGGCCGTACCTTCGAGGGCGTGGTCAGCACCATCGATGCGCGCATCGACCCGGCCACCCGCGCGGTGACCGTACGCGCTGATTTCGCCAACGGCGACCACGCACTGCGCCCGGGCATGCTGCTGGACGTGCGCCTGTTCCACCCCGAGCGCGCAGCGCTGGTGGTGCCGGAAATCGCCGTGGTGCAGGTCGGCCGCGATACCTTCGTCTACCGCATCAAGGCCGACGACAGCGTCGAGCGGGTGGACGTGGTCACCGGCGCGCGCCGTGCCGGCGTGGTCGAGATCAAGCAGGGCCTGGAGGCCGGTCAGCGCATCGTGGTGGATGGCACCGGCAAGCTGCGCCCGGGCCTGAAGGTCGCCGCCAAGGACGCCGCACCGGCCAGTGGTGCCAAGCCGGCTGACGCGCCGGCGCCGGTCGCCGCCGAGGGCCACGGCGGATGAAGCTGTCCGACATCTCCATCCAGCGGCCGGTGTTTGCCGTGGTGATGAGCCTGTTGCTGCTGGTGCTGGGCGTGATGTCCTTCACCCGCCTGACCCTGCGCGAGCTGCCAGCCATCGATCCGCCGATCGTGTCGGTGTCGGTGGACTACACCGGCGCTTCGGCGGCGGTCATCGAAAGCCGCATCACCCAGGTGCTGGAAGATGCGCTGGCCGGCATCGAAGGCATCGATACGATCAACGCGCGCAGCACCAACGGCCGCTCGCAGGTCAGCATCGAATTCACCTCCAACCGCGATATCGAAGCGGCGGCCAACGACGTGCGCGATGCAGTCAGCCGCGTCGCCGACCGCATGCCGGAGGAAGCGCGCCCGCCGGAGATCGCCAAGGTCGAGAGCGATGCCGACCCGATCATCTGGTTCAACATGGTCTCCTCGACCATGGACACGCTGGAACTGAGTGACTACGCCGACCGCTACGTGGTCGATCGCTTCTCCAGCCTCGATGGCGTGGCCCAGGTCCGCATCGGTGGCCGCCAGCGCTACGCGATGCGCATCTGGCTGGACCGTGACCAGCTGGCCGCGCGCGGCCTGACCACCGGCGACGTGGAAACCGCGCTGCGCAACGAGAACGTGGAACTGCCGGCCGGCCGCATCGAATCGACCGACCGTGATTTCACCCTGCGCGTGGAGCGCAACTACATCAAGCCGGAAGACTTCGCGACCATCCCGCTGGGCAAGGGCCGCGACGGCTACGTGGTGCGCATGGGCGACGTGGCGAAGATCGAGCTGGCCTCGGCCGAGCGCCGCGCCTACTACCGCAGCAACGGCGAGCCGGGCATCGGCCTGGGCATCGTCAAGACCTCCACCGCCAACTCGCTGGACGTGGCCCGCGTGGCGCGCGCGGAAGCCGAGCGGGTTGCGTTGACGCTGCCCAAGGGCACGCAGATCTTCGTCGCCTTCGACAACACCACCTTCATCGAGGCAGCAGTGGATCGCGTCTACGCCACGCTGGTCGAGGCGATGATCCTGGTGCTGGCGGTGATCTGGCTGTTCCTCGGCAGTTTCCGCGCCGCACTGATTCCTGCGGTGACGGTGCCGGTCTGCCTGGTGGCCGCCTTCATCGCGCTGTACGCGTTCGATTTTTCGATCAACCTGCTGACCCTGCTTGCGCTGGTGCTGTGCATCGGCCTGGTGGTGGACGATGCGATCGTGGTGGTGGAGAACGTGCAGCGCCGCATCGACCTGGGCGAACCGCCGCTGGTCGCCTCCAAGCGCGGTACCGCGCAGGTCGCCTTCGCGGTGATCGCCACCACCGCCGTGCTGGTGGCGGTGTTCCTGCCGGTGGGCTTCCTGGAAGGCAACACCGGGCGCCTGTTCCGTGAACTGGCGGTGGCGCTGGCGGCGGCGGTGGCGTTGTCCGCCTTCGTCGCGCTGACGCTGACGCCGATGATGGCCTCCAAGCTGCTCAAGCCGCACACCGGGCAGGCGCCGCGCGGCCTGCATGGCTTCGTCAACCGCAACCTGGAGCGCCTGGCCGGCGCCTATGGCCGCGTGCTGGACCACCATGTCGACCGCACCTGGATCTACCTGCTGGTGATGGTGGCCGCGCTGGCCGCCAGCTGGGGCCTGCTCAAGCTGCTGCCCTCGGAGCTGGCCCCGGCCGAAGACCGTGGCTCGTTCCAGATCATGATCGATGGTCCGGAAGGCGCCGGCTACGACTACACCGTGCAGCAGGTGCAGCAGGTGGAAGCGATGCTGGCCCCGCACGTGGGCGCGGACAAGCCGATCGTGCGCGCCAACCCGCGCGTGCCCGGTGGCTGGGGCGCCAGCGAGGAAATGCACACCGGCCGGGTCAGCATCTTCCTGCAGCCGTGGCGGCAGCGCAGTGAAGGCACGCCGGAGGTGGCCAACGAGCTGCAGAAAGAACTGGACACCATCCGCGGCGTGCGCGTGCGCACGCAGGTGGGCGGGGGCCTGGTGCGCAGTGGCGGGCAGCCGTTCCAGATCGTGCTGGGCGGGCCGGAATACGCCGAAATCGCCCAGTGGCGCGATCGCATTCTGCTGCGCATGGCCGACAATCCCGGCCTGGTCGGCCCGGACTCGGACTACAAGGAAACCCGGCCGCAGATGCGGGTGAACATCGACCGCCAGCGTGCGGCCGACCTCGGCGTGCCGGTCACCGCGATCGGTTCGGCGCTGGAAACCATGATGGGCTCGCGCCGCGTCACCACTTTCGTCGACAACGGCGAGGAGTACGACGTGCTGGTGCAGGCCGGCCGCGATGGACGCACCAGCCCGGCCGACCTGGCCGCCATCCGCGTGCGCGCCACCTCCGGCGAACTGGTGCCGTTGTCCAACCTGGTCACGCTGAGTGAAGTGGCCGAGGCCGGCACCCTGAACCGCTTCAACCGCCTGCGCTCGATCACCATCACCGCCGGCCTGGCGCCGGGCTATCCGCTGGGCGAGGCCATCGCCTGGGCGCAGAACGTGGCCCGCGAGGAACTGCCGCAGTATGCGCAGGTGAACTGGAAGGGCGAGTCGCGCGAGTACCAGAGCGCCGGTGGCGCGGTGCTGCTGACCTTCGCCATGGCGCTGCTGGTGGTGTATCTGGTGCTGGCCGCGCAGTTCGAGAGCTTCATCCACCCGCTGACGATCATGCTGACGGTGCCGCTGGGCGTGCTCGGCGCGCTGGTCGGGTTGTGGGTGAGCGGGGGTACGGTGAACCTGTTCAGCCAGATCGGCATCGTCATGCTGGTCGGCCTGGCCGCGAAGAACGGCATCCTCATCGTCGAATTCGCCAACCAGCTGCGTGACGACGGAAGAACCGTGCGCGAGGCGATCATCGAATCGGCGATGGTGCGCCTGCGCCCGATCCTGATGACCTCGATCGCCACCGTGGTCGGCGCGGTCCCGCTGGTGGTGGCCGGTGGCCCGGGTTCGGCCAGCCGTGGCACGATCGGCATCGTGATCATCTTCGGCGTGACCCTCTCGACCTTCCTGTCGCTGTTCGTGGTGCCGGCGTTCTACGCGCGGTTGGCGCCCTATACGCGTTCGCCGGAAGCGGTGAAGCGCGAGCTGGAGAAGCAGGAAGCCGCGTCGCCGTCGGTGGGCGGCCATGCCTGACCTGGCGCAGCGCCTGTACGGCGACGGCTTCGTGCTGAGGCCGTGGTGCAGCGACGACCTGGACTCGTTGCTGCGCCACGCCAATGACGCCGAGGTCTCGCGTGGCCTGCGCGACCGCTTCCCGTTCCCGTACACCCGCGAGGATGGCGAGGCGTTCCTCGCCGGCCGCGTACTGGCGCCCGCAACGCTCAACCTGGCCATCGAGATCGACGGCCATGCCTGCGGCAGCATCGGCGCCCAGCAGGGCAGCGCCGAGCGCGCGCACACCGCTGAATTGGGCTACTGGCTGGGCCGGGCGCTGTGGGGGCAGGGCCTGATGACCCGCGTGGTCGGTCTGTTCGCCCCTTGGGTGATGGACGAACTGCGCCTGTTCAGGCTGCAGGCCACGGTGGTCGACTTCAACCTTGGCTCGGCCCGGGTGCTGGAGAAGAACGGCTTCCAGGAGGAGGGCGTGGAGCGCTGTGCGGTCTACAAGCGTGGCGTCCTGCACGACCTGCGCCGCTTTGCCCGGGTTCGCATGCAGCTGCCCTGAGCGGCGAATTCCTTCTGGCGCTACCGCAGCGGCCTTCGATCAGGGAGAATCGACCGGTCCCCTCCAGCCGACGGGACGTCCTTACAACCCGCCGACTGGAGAGAGCGCGCGTGGAAGCTACCGTACATTTCATCAACAGCATCATCTGGAGCAAGGCACTGATCTTCATGTGCCTGGCCGCCGGCCTGTTCTTCAGCCTGCGCACCCGCTTCATGCAGATCCGTGGTTTCCTCGAGATGTGCCGCCTCACCGTCAAGGGCGAGAAATCCGACGCCGGCGTGTCCTCGTTCCAGGCGCTGGCCATGTCGATGGCCGGCCGCATGGGCATCGGCAATATTGCCGGCGTGGCCACCGCCATCGCCTTCGGCGGCCCCGGTGCCATCTTCTGGATGTGGGTGATGGGCTTCCTCGGCGCGTCCACCTCGTACGTGGAATGCACCCTGGCGCAGATCTACAAGACCAAGGATGCCGAAGGCCGCTACCGCGGTGGCCCGGCCTACTACATCGAAAAGGCCATGGGCCTGAAGTGGTACGCGCTGGCCTTCGCCATCGCCACGATCATCGCGGCCGGCTTCCTGATGCCGGGCGTGCAGGCCAACGCCATCGCCGACAGCATCATCAACGCCTGCCGCGGCACCGCGCTGTGCGGTCCGCTGGACGGCCAGACGCTGGGCATGGAATCGGTGCAGGCGCTGAAGCTGGGCATCGGCATCGTGGTGGGCCTGCTGCTGGGCGTGGTGATCTTCGGCGGCGTCAAGCGCATCGCCAACTTCGCCGAGGTGGTGGTGCCGTTCATGGCGGCGGCCTTCATCCTGACCGCCATCGTCATCATGGTCATCAACTACGACCGCGTGCCGGAGATGTTCGGCATCATCTTCAAGAGTGCCTTCGGCACCCACGCCGCATTCGGCGCGATGATGGGCCTGGCGGTGGAGTGGGGCATCAAGCGCGGCATCTATGCCAATGAAGCCGGGCAGGGTTCCGGCCCGCACGCGGCAGCCGCTTCGGAGGTCTCGCACCCGGCCAAGCAGGGCTACGTGCAGGCCTTCGCCATCTACTTCGACACCATGATGGTGTGCACCGCCACCGCGTTCCTGATCCTGGCCAGCGGCACCTACAACGTGTACTCGCCGGCAGGTGCCAGCGCCCCGCCGATCTTCCAGGGCCTGGCCGGCATTCCGGAAGGCGCGGGCTATGCGCAGGCCGGCGTGGAAGCGGTGCTGCCGGGCTGGGGTTCGGCGTTCGTGTCGATCGCCATCTTCTTCTTCGCCTTCACCACCATCATGGCGTACTACTACATGGCCGAGACCAACCTCAGCTATGTGAACCACAACAAGAAGCGCCCGCTGACCGTGCTGGTGCTGCGCCTGGGCATCATCGGCATGGTGGTGTTCGGTGCGTTCCACAATGCGACCCTGGCCTGGGCGCTGGGTGACATCGGCGTTGGCCTGATGGCCTGGCTGAACATCATCGCCATCCTCATCATCCAGAAGCCGGCGATGCTGGCCCTGCGTGACTACGAACGACAGAAGAAGCTGGGCCTGGATCCGGTGTTCGACCCTGATGCCCTGGGCATCAAGAACGCCGATTTCTGGCGCCAGCGCAAGCAGGAGAGTGTGTAAGTGAACAACCCCTGGAACAACCGCCGCCCGTCCGCCCGTCCGCCGCGCGCAACACCGTTGCCGCGCCCGGAGGTACCGGCCACGGGTGGTGGTGGGCGCGGCGGCAGCGACGAGCTGCGCCTGTACGGCCTGAACGCCGTGCTGGCCGCGTTCGACGCGCGGCCGCAGGCGCTGCGCAAGCTGTACCTGCTGGAGGCGCGCATTCCGCGCCTGCAGCCACTGCTGAAGTGGTGCGTGGCCAACCGCGTGGGCTATCGCGTGGTCGAGGACGGCGATCTGAACAAGCTCGCCGGTACCACCCATCACGAAGGCGTGGTGGCCGATGTGCTGCGCGCACCAGCACTGCCGTTGGAACAGTGGCTGCAGCAGGTCGGTGACGGCCCGGCGCTGGCGCTGTGGCTGGACGGCGTGGGCAACCCGCACAACCTGGGCGCGATCCTGCGCTCGGCGGCGCACTTCGGTGCCAAGGCGCTGCTGCTGCCCGAAGGCAGCACGCTGGCGCTGTCCGGTGCCGCCGCACGCGTGGCGGAGGGCGGTGCCGAAGCGGTGCCGCTGGTGCAGCTGCCGGCCAACGCGCAGGCGATGGCGCAGCTGCGGGACGCCGGTTTCGGCCTGGCCGCTACCCTGGTCGAGGGCGGTGACGATGTGTTCCGTGCGTCGCTTCCGGCGCGGCTGGTGTATGTAATGGGCGCCGAAAGCGAAGGCATGGACCGCAGCCTGGCGGGCGAATGCGACCTGCAGGTCTCGATCCCCGGCAGTGGTGCGGTGGAGAGCCTCAACGTGGCCTCGGCTACCGCAGTGCTGCTGGCGCAGTGGGCGAGCCGTCGCGACGGCTGATACCGCCGCGACACCGTCCCATTGACGACCTGGACCCGGCCCCTGTGGCCGGGTTTTCTTTTGCGCCCTGCAGAAGCGGGCGTGCCCCGTTGCCTGCCAAGCCGATTACGTCACTACGCGTTGCATCAAGCACGCTTGATCGATGATCAGATGTTTTTAGTAATTGTCTCATTGTCGAGCCATGTCCCGCATCGCACGGTGGATCTCCATCCAACGTCGAACAGGAGTGGTTCCCATGCATCTAGTCAAACACCCCACGATGCGCGCATCCCTGCTGCTGGCCCTGTGTGCGCTCGCCGCACCGGCGGTGCACGCCGATGAGCGAAGCCTGGACGGCATCAACTTCACCGGACCGCTGATCACCCCGAATCCGGCCGGCCTGCCGCAGGGCAACTGGTACATCGAGCCCTATCTGGTGCGGGTCGACAGCCGCGACCACTATGACGACAACGGTGACCGTCGCCGCAGCGCCGAGCGCAGTGGCGCGTGGGCAACCGTGGTGCCGATCATCTATGGCTTCAGCGACCGGGTGATGGGCCAGGTCAACCTCAGTGCGACACGTTCCGAATCCGGCAGTGCACGCAGCAGTGGTTTCCGCGCCGGAGACACCACTGCACGGCTGCAGTACCTGCTGCAGGCGCCGAACGCCGATGGCACCCGCCCCGCCATCTCGGTCGCGCTGGTACAGCGCTTCAGCACCGGCAGCCATGACCGCATCACCGGCAATCCGCTCGATGCGCAGGGCGACGGTGTGCAGCGCACCACTGCTGCCCTGGGCGTGCAGCAGGTGGTGTGGCTGGGCAACGACCGCCCGCTGCGGTGGCGGGCCCAGTTCAGCGCCGGCCCCGCTCCCTCGCGTACCGCCATTTCCGGCACCAGCGTCTACGGCACCGACGACAGCTTCCAGGGACACGTCGCGCGTGGCTCGGTGCTGGGGCTGTCGGTGGGCGCCGAGTACAGCTTCAATTCGCGTTGGGTGGGGGTGATGGAAATGTCCGCCAGCCGCGAGACCGGCCAGCGGCTGAGTGGTTTCGCACGCAACGGCGCCGGTGTGATCGAACGCATCGATCAACACCGCCCCGCCAGCCGCAGCGTCAGCCTGGCGCCTGCCGTGGAGTATCACTTCAGTCCCTCGCTGGGATTGATTGCCGGTGTCGAGTTCACCGTGGCCGGGCGCAACACCGGCCGCATCGTCAGCCCCCAGGTTGCCCTCGGCATGTTCTTCTGAGGGGCCGCCGATGAACATCGAATCCATCGTCAATGCGATCCTGGGCGTGGTCTGGAGCCCCTACCTGGTGGTGCTGTGCCTGCTCACTGGCCTGTACTTCAGCGTGCGTACCCGTTTCATCCAGCTGCGCGCGCTGCCGGACATGCTGCGCCTGATGTTCCGCCATGAACGCTCCGAGTCCGGGGTGTCACCGTTCCAGGCACTGTCGATCTCGTTGTCCAGCCGGGTCGGTGTGGGCAACATCGCCGGCGTGGCCATGGCCATCGCCTTCGGTGGCCCCGGTGCGATCTTCTGGATGTGGGTCGTGGCCTTTCTCGGTGCCTCCAGCGCCTTCATCGAATCCACCCTGGCGCAGATCTACAAGGACCGTGATGCCAAGGGCCAGTATCGCGGCGGGCCGGCGTACTACATCGAGAAGGGCCTGGGCCAGCGCTGGTATGCAGTGCTGTTCGCGCTGGTGACCGTGCTCGCCGGCGCCATGCTGGCAGGGACCCAGTCCAATGCCATCACCAGTGCAGTGAACGAAGCCTGGGATGTGCCGGTGATGACCACCACCGTGGTGCTGCTGGTGGTGCTGGGCATCATCCTGATCGGTGGCGTGCGGCGTATTGCACGGGTAGCCGAATGGGTAGTGCCGCTGATGGCGGTGGCCTACCTGATGGTGGCCGCAGTGGTAATGGTGCTCAACGCGGAAAAAGTGCCCGGCGTGATCATGCTGGTGCTGAACAGCGCATTCGGCGTGGACGCGGCCTTCGGCGCGATGATCGGCACCGCCATCCAGTGGGGCGTTCGCCGCGGCGTGCTGTCCAACGAGGCCGGCATGGGCAGTGGAGCGCATGCGGCCGCTGCCGCCGAAGTCTCGCATCCGGTCAAGCAGGGACTGGTGCAGTCGTTCTCGGTCTACATCGACACCATGGTGGTGTGCAGCGCAACCGCATTCCTGATCCTGTCCACCGGCCTGTACAACATCTACGACCCGGCGGTGAACGGCGTTCCCGATGAGGCCCGCCTGCTGCTGGCCAATCTTCCGGGTGTCGAGGCCGGGCCGCGTTTCGTGCAGCACGCCGTGGAATCGGCGCTGCCGGGCTTCGGCCGTTCGTTCGTGGCGCTGGCGATCCTGCCATTCGCGTTCACCACCATCCTGGCGCTGTACTACATGGCCGAGACCAACGTCAGTTACCTGTGCCGGGATCGTCCTTCGCGGTGGGCGATGGGGGCATTCCAGCTGCTGTTCCTGGCGGTTGCCGGCTACTCGGCCGTGAACAGCGCAACGGTGGCATGGTCGCTGGGCGACATCGGGGTCGGCCTGATGAGCTGGCTCAACATCATCGCCATCCTGCTGCTGCAGAAGCCGGCGTTGGCGGCATTGCGCGACTACGAACAGCATCGCCATGCCGGTACGGATCCGCTGTTCAATCCACAGCGGTTGGGCGTACGCAACACCCGTGTGTGGGAGGGCTGACAGGATCGGGGTCAGATCCCTCGCCAGGGCGAGGGCGCTGACCCACGCCACGCCCAGTGGGTGCGCCATTGCCCGGTGGGTGCGAACCTCGGTTCGCACCGCTCTTCCCGCTGCGCTCGCCGGGCATGGCCCGGCGCCAGCGTCATTCGTTCGGCGGCGTGGTCGCCTTGGCCTCGCTGCCGAAACCACCGTCAGCTTCCGCGGCCAGGTACGCGAATACCGTGTACGCGGCCACGTTCTGCGCCAACGCCTTCGGGTCGATCTTGTCCAGCGTGTCGTCGGCGGTGTGGTGCAGGTGGAAGTAGTCCGAGCCATCCTGCGCCAGCCACGCCCACGCACCGCCCTTGGCCGCCAGCGGGCCGACATCCGGGCCCGGGCCGCCCTTGTCGGCCTGGTACTCGATGCCCAGCGGCTTCATCACTTCGGCGATCTGCCGGGTCGCTTCGCGCGAGCCTTCCGGGTTCGGCGAACCGGTATTGAAGGCATAGATGCGGCCGGCACCGAAGTCGCTCTCGGCTGCCAGCTGATGCAGGGCCACGTCCTTGGCGTGTGCTTCGGCGTAGGCCTTGCCGCCGTACAGGCCCTGTTCCTCGTTGGCGAAGGCGATCACGCGAATGGTGCGCTTCGGCGCCTGCTTGAGCTGGCCGATCAGGTGCCCGGCCGCCATGGTGATGCCCACGCCTGCGCCGTCATCGACCGCGCCGGTGCCCAGGTCCCAGGAATCCAGATGGCCACCGATCACCACCACTTCCTTCGGCAGGCTGCGGCCGGTGATCTCGCCGATCACGTTGTACGAGGTGGCCGTGCCATCCCAGCCGCAATCCAGCGCCACCTTCACCGTGGTGCTGCCACGGGCCAGCAGGCGCGCCAGCTGATCGGCGTCGGGCACCGACAGTGCTGCCGACGGCACCGGCGTCAGGCCTTCATCGAAGCGGGTGATGCCGGTGTGCGGCACGCGATGCGAGTCGGTACCCGCCGAGCGCATCAGGAAGCCGACCGCACCCTTGCGGATCGCCTCCGACGGGCCCTTGCTGCGGATCGCGCCGCCACGGCCGTAGTCGCGGCCATCGCGGAACGGCAGCATCTGGTAATCGACAAAAGCGATCTTGCCCTTCAGCGAGCCGGCCGGCGCCGCCTGCAATGCGGCCAGATCGGCAAAGCGCACCACCTCGGCTTCAACGGTGCCGCCCGGGCTGCCGCCCAGCGCGGTGATCTGCAGCGGCTGCGGATTCCTGCCGGTCACGGCGGCATGTTCGCTGCGGCGTTCCCACTTCGGGAACGTCACCGGTTCCTTCCATACCTTGTCGAAACCGAGTGCCTTGAACTTGGCTTCGGCCCAGGCCACGGCGCGGGCATCGGCTTCGCTGCCGGCGATGCGCGGACCGATCTCGGTGGTGAGCGATTCGACCACCTTCCAGCCGGTGTCGTCAGCCAGTGCCTGGTCGCGCAGCTGTGCGGCGGTGGCCAGCGAGGCCGGGGGCAGGGTGGTGGTGCGCGGCGCCGCGAAGGCCGGGGCGGCCAGCAGGGCGAGGGAGGATGCGATGGCAAGCACACGGCGACGCATGGACAACTCCGGGAAGGGACCTAAGCCTTGGAGCTTAACAGTCGTTCAGGCGTGCGCATGGGCGGGAGGTCATGGCTGGCGCGAACGCTGTTTTCCGCCACGTCCGGCAAAGCGAAAGCCCCGCCGGAGCGGGGCTTTCGGTAGTCGCGGTAGTGCCGGCCGCTGGCCGGCACCCACATGTTCCGATGTTGCCGGCCAGCGGCCGGCACTACCGTTCTGCGACCTTACTTCTTCAGGCTGTCGCGGATCTCGCGCAGCAGCACCACTTCCTCGGCCGGTGCGGCCGGGGCGGCTTCCTGCTTGCGCGACAGGCGGTTGATCGTCTTTACCACCAGGAAGATGGCGAACGCCACGATCACGAACTGGATCAGCGTATTGATGAAGTCGCCATAGCCGATCACCACCGCCGGGATCTCCTTGCCGTCGGCACCGATGCTGGCCGGTGACAGCGTCCAGGCCAGCTGCGAGAAGTCCACCTTGCCGATCAGCAGGCCCAGCGGCGGCATGATGATCTTCTCGACCAGCGCGGTCACGATCTTGCCGAAGGCCGCGCCGATCACCACGCCGACGGCGAGGTCGATGACGTTGCCGCGCATCGCGAATTCCTTGAACTCGGTGAGCATTCCCATTGTTGTTTTTCTCCGGTGGGGGAAGTGGACAGCGCGCAGGGTAGCGCAGGTGATGTCAGCCGGCGATCACGCCGTGGCGCTCGGCCACGTTTTCCAGGCGGGCACTGAAGCGGTCGCCGGGCTTCAGCGCAGCCACCCCGGACGGGGTGCCCATGAACACCAGATCGCCGGCGCGCAGGTGCCACAGCTTGGACAGCTCATGCAGGATCTCCGGCACGTTCCAGATCATCTGGTCGAGCAATGCCTGCTGGCGCACTTCGCCGTTGACCTCCAGCGACAGGTTCAGCGCGGCCAGGTCGCCAACCTCGCCGGCGTGCACGATCTCGCTGATCGGCGCGGAGGCATCGAAGCCCTTGGCCGCATCCCACGGATGGCCCTTGTCCTTGGCGGCCGCCTGCAGATCGCGGCGGGTCAGGTCCAGGCCGACGGCATAGCCGTAGACCAGTGCATCGGCATCGGCCACGGCCAGCTCGCCGGCCGGCGCGTCACGGCCGATGGCCACCACCAGTTCCACTTCGTGGTGCAGGTTGGCGGTCGCCGGCGGATAGGGAATGGCATCGTCATGGCCGACCACGATCGCATCGGCCGGCTTGCTGAAGAACATCGGGCGGCCACGGTCATCAGCGGCCGGCACCGCCGCGCCCATTTCACGGGCATGGTCGGCGAAGTTGCGGCCCACGCAGTAGATGCGGTGCACGGGGAAACTGCCGCCGCCTACGACCGGCACACGCGGCAGGGCAACGGCAGGGATCACATCGGAGACATCGGACATGCGGGCATCCAGGAAGGGCGTGCCCGCAGTCTAGAACGCATGGCGCCCGCCGTCAGCGGGCGCGTCAGGCATGGATCAACGCGAGGCCGGCAACACCGGCTTGCGCACCACGCGGTACTCGCCCTCGACCACGGTCGGATCGATCGGACGGCTGGTGCCCGGCTTGCGCGAGGCCAACAGCTTCCACGCCAGGCCGACCAGGATCATCGCCGCACCGACGAACACGCCGATGAACACCATCGCGGCCAGGATCGCCAGGCCGAGCAGGCCCACGGCAACGCGCACCAACGGATGACGCGGCTTGCGCGGCGCGAACAGGGTGCGGAACTGGGTGAAGGCGGATGCGCGATTGAACATGGCGGCTCGATAGGCTGGGATCAGCGAAAACAGAGTATCGGGACGCGCCACTGTCATTGAGTGAAAAACTCGTTAAATATAGCCTGTGCTTATTACGAATCAATGACTTGTGTTCATCTTGCAGCCAGTCACCTGAGCAGGCGTGCGACAATGCCGCTTTACTGTCCGAGCCTTCGCCATGACTGCCGCTGCTGCCCTGATCGCCCTTGATGCCATTGCCGATGGCGCGTTTGCCGAGGTCGAGGCGGTGGTCGATGGCGATGCAGAGTCGGTGCTGCTGTATCGCGACGGCGCGCAGGTGCGTGCTTTCCTGAACATCTGCCCGCATGCCGGCCGCCGCCTGGACTGGGCGCCGGGCCAGTTCCTGAAGAGCCGCGAAGGCCATCTGGTGTGCGCCGCGCACGGTGCTTCGTTCGCGCTGGACAGCGGCGACTGCATCGCCGGCCCGTGCAAGGGCGACCGCCTGCGGGCCGTGCCAGTGGATGTGCGCGACGGGCAGGTCTATCTGGCCTGAGGCAACCGGCGAGCGAACCAAGGTTCGCACCCACAGGATCAATGGGTATCCAGAGATTCATCCACGCATGGCGTGGATCTACCGTGTCGACCAAGGTCGACACCTACCAGAGCGGTGCACGACGCCGTTCTGGCAGATCGTAGAGATCTATCGAAGGCGGGGTGGGTCCGGTTGCGGGGGCGTGAGCCGCATGGATGCGGCGACCGAGCTTACATGGACGTACTTGCAGCGTCCCCCGTAGCCGGACCCACCCCGTCATCCCACAGGAAGCCAGCGTTTGATGTGGACGTTGCTTCGGCGGGTGCAGGGCGCAGCCCTGCCAATAAACCCAACCCTCAGAACATCAGGTTGATCATCAACACCACCACGCAGGTGTAGATCAGCGACAGCGGGCCGCCGACCCGCCACATCTCGCGCGGGGTGTAGTTGGCCGGACCGGTGATCATCGAGATCACCGGATTGGAGGCCGTCATCAGGTTGTTGGACGCCGACAGCGCCACGATCAGCGCGAATGCGGTCGGGCTGCCGCCGGCAGCCAGCGCCAGGTTCACCGCGATGGGGACCATCACGATGGTCGCGCCCACATGGCTGATCACCAGTGAGAAGGCCGTGGTCAGCAACGCCAGTGCCACTTCCAGCACCCACAGCGGAATGCCGGTAGGCAGCTTGTCGATGGTGTGGCCGGCCACCCACGCCGCCGCGCCACTGGAGTCCATTGCCCAGCCCAGCGGAATCAGCCCGGCCATCATGAACACCGTCTTCCAGTTGATCGAGGCATAGGCCTCGTCCATGCGCAGCACGCCGGTCAGCAGCATGCCCGCCACGCCGGTCATCAGGGTCAGCGCCACCGGCAGCTTGCTGGTCAGCGCGATCAGGATGGTCAACGCGAAGATCGCCATCGCGATCTTGAACTTGTGCGGGCGCTGCTCGCCGGTCGGGTAATCGGTCACCACCACGAAGTCCCGGCTCCTGGCGGCCTGTGCCAGGTCGGTCCAGATGCTGTGGAAGACCAGCATGTCGCCCGCACGCAGCTGCACGTCGCGCACGTCTTCGCGGATCACCTGCTTGTCGCGGTTGATCGCCAGCAGGCTGATGCCGCGTTCCTTGCGCAGGCGCAGGTCGGCCGCGCTCTTGCCGATCACGTTCGAGGTCGGCGGCACCACGGCCTCGGAAATACCGGCGCGGCTGGGATTGAACAGGTCGCCCAGATGCTTCAGGCGCGAGGACATGCGCAGGAACTGATTCTGCGCGAAGTCGCTGATCTGCTGGCGCGGGCCCATCGCACCGAGCACGCTGCCGACCCAGATGCGCATCTCCGCCGGCGGCGCCAGGCGGGTGTCGTTGCCGGTCTTCAGGGCCAGCAGCAGCGGCGCATCGTGCAGGTTCTCCGCCTCGCCCAGGGTCATGCCCACCAGCGGGCTCTCGGCGCTGACCACCAGCTCGAACACATCGCCTTCAATGCCGTAGGTCTTGGCGAAGTAGCTTTCGGTACGTGCCGGGGTGACCCCGTCGTTGACCAGGTTCTCTTCCTCGATCAGCTTGCGGTCGCCGTAATAGCGGAAGTACAGCAGCGAGGCGACCAGAAGTGCCAGGCCGATCGGCAGCGGCGCGAACATGCGCAGCGGCTCGATGGTGGCCAGGCCCGAAGGCAGGTTGTTGTTGGCCGAGGCCAGCAGGTCGTTCAGCAGGATCAGCGGCGAGTTGCCGACCATGGTCAGCGCGCCGCCCATCACGATCGCCGCCGAGATCGGCAGCAGCAGGCGCTGCAGGGTCAGCCCGGTGCGCGCGGCCAGCCGCGAGGCGACCGGCAGGTACAGCGCCATCACCGACGGGTTCTGCATGAAGGACGAGTTCAGGCCGGCAATGGCCGTGGTCATCATCAGCAGCCGCTGCTCGACGCCGTGGCCGCGCCGCAGCAGCCAGGCGGCCAGCCGGTTCAGTGCACCGGTGCGGTCCAGGCCCGCACCGAGGATGGTGGTGGCGATGATGCTCATCACCGCGTTACCGGAGAAACCGCCGAAGATCTCCTCCGGCGCGATCAGCCCGGTGACGCCGAGCACCACCAGCACCACCAGTGCGACCACGTCGGCACGGATGCGCTCGAACAGGAACATCGCCATCGTGAAGCCGACCAGCCCAAGCACGAGCTTCATGTCGTTGGTCAGCGTCAGCGCGGTATCCATGTGGGGCGCGGCGTCCTCAGGCGATCGTCAGGTGCGGTCGTACAACAGGTCCCAGACGCCGTGGCCGAGCTTCTGGCCACGGGTCTCGAAGTGGGTCTGCGGGCGCCAGTCCGGGCGCGGCACGCTGCCGCGCGGGCCGGCACGGTTGACCAGGCCGGCGGTGGCGTCGAGCACGTCCCACATCTGCTCGGCGTAGTCTTCCCAGTCGGTCGCGCAGTGCAGGCGGCCACCCGGGCGCAGCTTGCGCACCAGCAGATCGGCGAACGCCGGCTGCAGCAGGCGGCGCTTGTTGTGGCGCTTCTTGTGCCACGGGTCCGGGAAGTAGATGCGCACTTCATCCAGCGCGCCGTCGGCGATCTCGTTCTGCAGCACTTCCACCGCGTCGTGGTGGTACAGCCGCACGTGGTCGGCGTTGTCGTCGGCCAGCGCGTTCAGCAGGCGGCCCACGCCGGGCGCATGCACCTCGATGCCGATGTAGTCACGCGACGGGTCGTGCTGGGCCGCGAAGCGCAGCGCGGCGCCGTTGCCGAAGCCGATTTCCAGCACCTTGTGCGCCGGGCGGCCGAAGGTGGCGTCCAGATCGCGCGGCTGGCCGTTGTAGTCGATGCCGAAACGCGGCCAGCGTTCGTCGAACGCACGCTGCTGGGCGGGAGTGAATCGGCCCTGGCGCAGCACGAAGCTGCGCACTTCACGGCGGCCTTCGCTGACGGTGAAGGGCTTGGGCGGGGCCTTGGAGCCGGCGCTGTCGAAAGGATTGGTCATCAGCCGATCAGCCCATCCAGCGGAGAGGAGGCGCTGGCGTAGCGCTTGCGCGGGATGCGCCCGGCCAGGAACGCCTCGCGGCCGGCTTCGACCGCCTTGCGCATCGCGCTGGCCATCAGCACCGGGTTGCGTGCGCCGGCGATGGCGGTGTTCATCAGCACGCCGTCACAGCCCAGCTCCATCGCGATCGCCGCGTCCGAGGCGGTGCCCACGCCGGCGTCGACGATGATCGGCACCTTGGCGTCTTCGATGATCTGCAGCAGGTTGTATTTGTTCTGGATGCCCAGGCCCGAGCCGATCGGCGCGGCCAGCGGCATCACCGCAGCGCAGCCGATCTCTTCCAGGCGCTTGGCCAGGATCGGGTCGTCGGAGGTGTAGACCATCACCTCGAAGCCATCCTTGACCAGCTGTTCGGCGGCCTTGAGGGTCTGCACCACGTCCGGGTACAGCGACTTCTGGTCGCCCAGCACTTCCAGCTTGGTCAGGTTGTGGCCGTCCAGCAGCTCACGGGCCAGGCGGCAGGTGCGCACGGCGTCCTCGGCGGTGTAGCAGCCGGCGGTGTTGGGCAGGATGGTGTAACGGTCCGGCGGCAGCACGTCCAGCAGGTTCGGCTCGCCCGGGTTCTGGCCGATGTTGGTCCGGCGGATGGCCACGGTGACGATCTGGGCGCCTGCAGCCTCGGTGGCCAGGCGGGTTTCTTCCAGGTCCTTGAACTTGCCGGTGCCGGTCAGCAGCCGCGAGCCATAGGTCTTGCCGGCGATCACCAGCGAATCGGGGGAGACATGAACGTTCATGGCGCGATTATCGCTTATCCGCCTGAAGATGGGGTCACGCAACCAAAGGTAGTGCCGGCCGCTGGCCGGCAGATGTGAGGCGTCAGGCAGCGTCGGATTGCCGGCCAGCGACCGGCACTACCCGGAATGGTTTCAACCACCGCCCAGCGCGTGCACGATTTCCACCACGTCGCCCTCGGCCAGGACATGCTCGCCATGGCGGCTGCGGCTGACGATCTCGCCGTTGACCTCCACCGCCACCCGGCGCTGCAGCAGCTGCTCGGCCTCAAGCAGATCGTGAAGGGTCGCCGAAGCGGGCAGGGTACGGGGTTCGCCATTGAGCTGGATGTTCATCAGCGCATTGTCGCTGATAGCCCGCCGGGATCGGAACCGTTGCAATCTGCGCCAGATGCCACGTCCTGCACAGCACGCTGGCGCAGGGCCGGGCGACAATCCATGCGGCGGCGCAGCGTGAGCAAAAGGCGGCGCGGTGAAACCATTCACCGTGCGCCGGCGTACGTCCGCCGGGTCCTCAACGATTTCCCCACAGGAGTTCTTTACATGCTGCTCAGCAAACGCCCGATCCGCTCCCTGATGGCGGCCGCGATCGCGCTGGCCGCGGTTCCGGCCATGGCAGGCGAATCCCCGTATACCCACGCGGTGTTCTTCGGCGACAGCCTGACCGACGCCGGCTACTTCCGCCCGCTGCTGCCG
The DNA here is from genome assembly GCF_059369755.1 of Stenotrophomonas sp. YJH_SMC_57. Taxonomy (NCBI): domain Bacteria; kingdom Pseudomonadati; phylum Pseudomonadota; class Gammaproteobacteria; order Lysobacterales; family Lysobacteraceae; genus Stenotrophomonas; species Stenotrophomonas sp. YJH_SMC_57. Next base: position 417,791 of record NZ_JCAFSZ010000001.1, on the reverse strand, counting down.
CCGGGCGTGCAGCCCGTCACCGGCCAGTTCACCACCAACCCGGGCTGGGTGTGGTCGCAGCAGGTGGCCAACTACTACGGTGTCAACGGCGCGCCCAATGGCAACGGCCAGAACGGTGACAACTACGCCGTGGGCGGCGCCCGCGTGTCGGTGGAAGGGAGCGGCGGCCTGGGTCCGATTCCCTCGCTGAAGTCGCAGGCTGCTCGTTACCTCGCCGCAAATGGCGGCAAGGCTGACGCAAATGCCCTGTATACCGTGTGGGGCGGCGCCAATGACCTGTTCGCGGCGGCGGCAGCGCCGGCACAGGCGCAGGCGCAGGCCATCATCGGCGCAGCGGTCACCGACCAGATCGCCCTGGTCGGCGCGCTCAAGCAGGCCGGCGCGCAGTACGTGCTGGTGCCGAACCTGCCCAACGTCGGCCTGACCCCGTCGTTCCGTGGCCCGAATGCCGGCGCCGCCACCGCGCTGTCGGCCGGTTACAACAAGGCCCTGTACGGCGGCCTGAAGCAGGCCGGCATCGAGTTCATTCCGCTCGACACCTTCACCGTGCTGGGCGAAGTGGCCGCCAACCCGGCCATGTACGGCTTCACCAACGTCACCAGCACCGCCTGCAGGATCGATCCGACCAATCCGACGCAGAGCATCCTGACCTGCAACCCGACCAGCTATGTCAGCCCGGATGCGGCCAATACCTATCTGTTCGCCGATGGCGTGCATCCGACCACGGCCGGCCACCAGCTGCTGGGCCAGTACGCGGTCTCGGTGCTGGAAGCCCCGCGTCTGCAGCAGGTACTGAGCCACTCGGCACAGACCATCGGCCGTTCGCGCGCCGACCAGGTCAGCATGCACCTGGGTGGGCGTCCGGCCGACGGCCTGTCCTGGTGGGGCGGCGTACGCGGCGATCTGCAGCGCTACGACCACGCCGACCTGTACGACGGCCTGGCGCCGGCCGGCCTGTTCGGTGTCGACTGGGCGCGTGACGGCATGGTGTTCGGCGGCTTCGCCGGCTTCGGCCGCCTCAATGCCGACTTCGGCAACAGCCGCGGTGACTTCACCCAGAAGGACACCACCGCCGGTCTGTTCGCCGGCTGGTACCACGACCGCATCTGGGTCAACGGCCAGGTCAGCTACACCTGGCTGTCCTATGACGTGAACCGCAAGGTCCAGCTCGGCCCGGCCACCCGCGAGCACGGCGGTTCGCCGGACGGCAGCAACCTGACCGCAGCGCTGAACGCCGGTTACGAGTTCGGCACCGAGGGCGGCTTCCGCCACGGCCCGATCGCCTCGGTGATCTGGCAGAAGGTGAAGATCGACGGTTACACCGAAAGCGCCGAGGCCGGCACCCTGGCCACCGCGCTGGGCTATGACCGCCAGAACGTCGATTCGACCGTTGGCCGCATCGGCTGGCAGGCCCGCTTCGACGGCGGTGCGGTCAAGCCGTACGCGCAGCTGACCTACGACCACGAGTTCGAAGACAACAAGCAGGCCAGCGCCTGGCTGCAGACCCTGCCGGAACTGGGCAGCTACCGCGTGCCGGGCCTGAACTTCGACAAGAACTACGCCACCGTGGTGCTGGGTGCCCGTACCGAACTGTTCGGCCTGCAGAGCAACTTCGGCGTGAGTGCTTCGGCCGGGCAGAAGCGTGCCCAGGACGCGACGCTGTTCGCCAACTTCAGCGGCAGCTTCTGACCCACGCGTCATCCCGGGCACCGCACGGTGCCCGGGATGCCTGACAACAGCGCCGGACCGTGTCCGGCGCATGCGGCGCGGCCGACCATTGCGCAACACCGGCCCCAGCGCATAGACTTTCCACCGCAACGCGGGCGTAGCTCAATGGTAGAGCTGTAGCTTCCCAAGCTACTGACGTGGGTTCGATTCCCATCGCCCGCTCCATCGCACCTCCTTCTTTTGCACTGCAGACACGGGCGCTTGATGCCCGCTTTCGTGTGCCTGTCGATCCAGCCTTGTGAGCGGCGTGCGGCATCACTAGAGTGAATGCGCCTTCACGCCGGATGATGACGTTGGGACAAGGAATGAGGATGCGGGCCATCTCACGATGGAACACGGTTCTGCTGGCTCCAGTGCTGGCACTGGCACTTGCAACCACAGCGTGCACGGACAGCACAGCCCCTTCTGAAGCCGGAGATGCAGCGCGCGCCGCAAGCGCCACGGTCATCCCCGCCACAGGAGTCGCGAACTCCGGCATGGCGGCCAGGGGAAATGCGCCCGCCGCTTATCAGAAGTACTACACCGCACGGAACGTTCAACCGCTGATGGGGGACCTTGAGTTCCTGTCCAGCGGCGGTGACGCAAACGCGAGTTTTGTACTCGGGCGCATCCATGACGACTGCGCCGTCATTCCTGATTGGGGCTCGCTCGCCGGGTTGGACATCGCGCAGGAGAAGAAGATCGCATTCGGGCGCAGCACGGCGTGGTTCAAGGCGCGATGCGAGGGTATGTCCAGGGACGTTGTGAGTGGCATTCGCAATGCGAGACGCTACCAGGCGCTGGCCGTGAAGCAGGGGAGCCTCGCTGCACAGATCGAGCAGGCGGCGCCAGGCCTCCACCTCGCGGATCAGGATCTTTCGGTGGAGGACCACAAAACGTTTGTGGAAGCCGTGCTCATGCAGGACGACGGCGAAGCCTACATGGCGCTTGCGGCAACCATGGGGGGAGCCGCCTCGCACCGCATCCAGGAAATGAAGCCCTACAAGGTGGGCAGTCCCGTCGAGGAGGCCGCATGGATGCTGGCGGGCTGCCGAAAGGGCGTACCGTGCGGCGCCGATTCCCCCATCCTCCAACGCATGTGCCGCGCCGGTGTGTGTGGTTACAACTCGCTTGAGGAGCTGTACAGCCATGGGATGCTTGCGCCCGAGCAGATGCAACAGGCGCGCGCACGCATGGAGGAAATCATCGCACTGTCGAAAGGTGTCTCCGGCGACGATGGCTTCATCGCCGGAGACGTTGCTGCGGGGCGGCCGGTCAGTCGGAATTGAAGCCGGGCGCCAGCGGGCCGGGCAACGTGTGTTCCGGCCACGGCATCAACAAGGTGCAGGCGTCATACAGGCCGCAGAAATCCTGCCGCAGGTCGGCCGGTACCCAGCCTCCGTAGCTCACCTCGGTCGAGTCGCCGTTGCAGGCATAGGTGACATCGATCCAGCGGGTGTTGGTATGTGAGGCAGCCCCCTGGTGCTGGGTTCTGCCGGTGCAGTAGCGCAGGCTCTGGCCAATCAGTGTGTTGTTGGCGTCGAAATAGAGCCGGGAGACTGCATGGGTGGGCGCGGCATGCACTTCGGTGGCGCCACCCACCAGGCCAAACAGCAACAACAGCGGAATTCCCATTCGCATCTGTGGTTCTCCTTGGATTGTGTAAGCCGGCCGTGTTCCTGTCCTGTGGCCGGCGTCGCCATCTTGGCACAGCCTCTGCAGCGGTGCTGGCGCCGGCCGGTGCGACATCATCCGCCCGCCACACGCGCGCGTTATGCTGCGCGCCTGCCGCCCGATCCCACCGCGATGAAGCTCGCCATCCTGTCCCGCAACAGCTCCCTGTATTCCACCCGCCGGCTGGTCGAGGCGGCGCGCGCGCGCGGCCACACCGTGCGTATCCTCGACCCGCTGCGCTGCTACATGCGCATCGCCGCCGATGGCTTCTCGATGCACTACAAGGGCCGGCCGATGACCGGCGTGGACATGGTCATCCCGCGCATCGGTGCCTCGATCACCCGCTATGGCACGGCGGTGCTGCGCCAGTTCGAACTGATGGGGGCGCGCACGCCCAATCCGTCCGATGCGATCCTGCGCTCGCGTGACAAGCTGCGCGCGCACCAGCTGCTGGCCGCCAAGGGCATCGACATGCCGGTCACCGTGTTCGGCGACAACCCCGACGACACCGTCGACCTGCTGTCCATGCTCGGCCCGCCGCCGCATGTGGTGAAGCTCAACGAAGGCACCCAGGGTCGCGGTGTGATCCTCACCGAGAAGGCCAGCGCCTCGCGTGGCATCGTCGAGGCGCTGCGCGGGCTGTACGCCAACTTCCTGATGCAGGAGTTCATCGGCGAGGCCAAGGGCGCGGACCTGCGCTGCTTCGTGGTCGGCGACCAGGTGGTGGCCTCGATGCAGCGGCAGGCGCCGGAGGGCGACTTCCGCTCCAACCTGCATGCCGGCGGTACGGCGGTGGCGGCCAAGGCCAGCCGGGCCGAACAACAGGTCGCGGTGCGCTCGGCCAAGGCGCTGGGCCTGTCGGTATGCGGGGTGGACCTGATCCGTTCCGCGCGCGGCCCGCTGGTGCTGGAGGTCAACTCCACGCCGGGGCTGGAGGGCATCGAAGCAGCGTGCGGGGTGGACGTGGCCACGCGCATCATCGAGCACGTGGAGAAGCTTAAAAAGCCCTGATTATTCAGCTGCTTATAAATCTCATGGTTTGATGAGGCGGGGTTTAACATGCCTTTAATCGGCCCCGGCGTAGCCTTCAGCGAACCGCAGCTCTGCCTCTCAGCAGGATCGGTATCGGGATACAACTTCAGACCCAGGCGGGGGCACCGCCTGGGTCTTTTTTATGGGCCGGGCGCGCCGCTTGTGGAGGCGCCGTGACGGCCGTAGAGTGGCCGCCATCGTTCCTGGATGGATCGGAGGCAAGCGATGTATCGCGTCACCATGATCGCGTTGTTGCTGGGGCTGGCAGGCACGGCTGTCGCCAAGCCGGAAAAAGCCGTTGTACAGATGGACCGGCAGATGCCGGTGGCCGAACAGATCCGGAAGGTCGAAAAGGCCCTGGACGACGGCGACTACAGTGAGATCTCCGCGGATGACCGCGCCCAGGTGCGACAGGCACTGGCGCGCATCACCCAGCGGATGGGGGACCACCAGACGCTGCAGGAACTGCCGCCGCAGGTCCAGAACGACGTCTTCAACGACCAGGAACGGGTCAATACCGTGCTGGCCCGGGCCCATGACGACAGCCGGCAGGTCTGCCAATACACCCGCACCACCGGCAGCAACATGCCCAAAAGCCGCTGCATGACCGTGGCCGAACGGCGGCGCATCGAGGAGAAGGGCAAGGCCCTGCTCCATGACCAGCGCACCTTCACCGACCTCTCGCCTCCCGGCAACCGCTAGGCCGTCCGCCGCCCCTGCGCTTGGCACTTGCTGGCGTGAAGGCGGTGCGAATACAGTCAGCGATCCATTCAAACAAGGATTCGTTTGTCATGAAGTCCCTCCTGATGTCGGCGATGCTGTTCTCGGGGCTGACCCTGGCCACCGCCGCCTCCGCGTCCAAAGAGGCCGGTGAAGTCTTCATCCCCGGCAAGCCGCTGCAGCAGCAGATCGAGCGCATCGAAATCGAACTCAACGATGGCGAGACCTACAGCGAATTGAAGCAGACCGACCGCAGCCGCGTGCGCGAGGCGCTGGTGCGCATGCGTACGGCCGTCGAGCAGCATCCGAACCGCGATTCGATGCCTGAACAGGTGCGAACCGACGTCTTCAACGACCAGCAGATCGTGAACACGGTTTTGACACAGGCGCGTGAGGATAGTCGTCTAATATGCCAACGTGAAAAGGCGACGGGATCGAACCGGTCTACGACGCAGTGCACCACCGTCGCCGAGCGCGCCCGGCAGAAGGACAGGGCACAGCGTGATATGAACCAGGCCCAGCGCACCGGCAAATTCGTCAATTAGAGGTGACAGTGAGAATTCTGGTAATCGAAGACAACAGCGACATTGCGGCCAATCTGGGTGACTACCTGGAGGACCGCGGGCACACGGTGGACTTCGCGGCTGACGGGGTCACCGGCCTGCATCTGGCCGTGGTGCACGAGTTCGACGCGATCGTGCTGGATCTCAACCTGCCCGGCATGGACGGTATCGAAGTCTGCCGCAAGCTGCGCAATGAAGCGCGCAAGCAGACCCCGGTGCTGATGCTGACCGCGCGCGATTCGCTGGACAACAAGCTGGCCGGCTTCGATTCCGGCGCCGACGACTACCTGATCAAGCCGTTCGCGCTGCAGGAAGTGGAAGTGCGTCTGAATGCCCTGTCGCGCCGGGGCAAGGGCGTGCAGACCCGCGTGCTGGAAACCGGCGACCTGGAGTACAACCTGGATACGCTGGAAGTGCGTCGCCAGGGCAAGTTGCTGCAGCTCAACCCGACCGCACTGAAGATCCTGCAGGCGCTGATGGAAGCGGCCCCGGCCGTGGTGACCCGCCAGGAGCTGGAAACCCGCGTGTGGGGCGAGGAACTGCCCGACTCCGATTCGCTGCGCGTGCACATCCATGGCCTGCGTGCGGTGGTCGACAAGCCGTTTGAAGTGCCGCTGATCCAGACCCGCCATGGCATCGGATACCGCATCGCCACCCCGGAAGCCTGATTCGGTGGCAGCGAAAGGGGAGCGTCGGCGCACGCCTTACCGGCGGCGCCTGCGCAGCCGCATCATCGTCTCGTTCGTGTTGTTGGGCTTCTGCCTGACAACACTGTTCGCGTTCGCCACCAACTGGGCCCGCATGCGGGTGGAAAACCAGTTGGTGGAAGACGTCATGAACCGCAATATCAACGAGTATGTGCGTCGGTTCTACGAAAGCCCGGATCGCAACCCCGACCTGCCCGTGCAGCAGATGCGCGCGCGCCTCGTCAAGCCCGACAAGTTCGAGGCATTGCGCGAGGAAGAGCCGGATTGGGCAGCGTTGCCCGATGGCAACCACAACATTTCCGGTACTGACGAACGCGGTCAGCCTTACGCCTACAAGCTGGCCGTGCGCAAGACGCCCGACGCCTGGGCGTTCCTGGCTTACGACATGACCGACAGCGTGCGCGGTGGCAAACAGCTCAACCGCGCGCTGGTGCTGTCGGTGCTGGTGTTCAGCGTGCTGTCGCTGGTGCTGGGCTGGTGGTCGGCGTCGAAGGTGATGAAACCGGTCTCGGACCTGGCGGCGCGGCTGCGCGCGTACCGTGGCGGCACCAGTGATCCCGAACCGCTGGCGCCGCGCTTCCCCGACGATGAGGTGGGGCAGTTGGCACAGGCGCTGGATGATTACTCGTCGCGGTTGACCGAGGTGGTGCAGCGCGATCGCGAGTTCAATGCCGACGTCAGCCATGAACTGCGCACGCCGCTGGCGGTGATCCGCGGCGCCACCGAGCTGCTGCTGACCCGCCCCGGTCTGGATGAGAAGGTGCTGCAGCGTCTGCAGCGCATCCAGCGCGCCGAACAGCAGTGCAGCGACCTGATCGGCGCGCTGCTGCTGCTGTCGCGCAACGAGCGCGGGCAGGGCACCAGCAACGTCGCGCGGGTGGCCGAGCAGTTGCTGGATGCGCACCGTGCACAGCTGGGTGGCAAGCCGCTGGAACTGGCGCTGGAAGGCGAACGCGATCTGGTGATCGACGCGCCGGAAGCGGCCCTGTCGGTGGCCCTGGGCAATCTGATCGGCAATGCCGTGAAGTACTCGCAGGATGGCGAAGTGCGCGTGCACGTGAGCGCCAACGCGGTCTCGGTGACCGACAGCGGCCCGGGCCTGAGCGAAGAAGACGCGGCCAAGCTGTTCCAGCGTGGCTATCGCGGTACTCATGCCGGCCATTCGCAGGGCGGCGGCATCGGCCTGTCGATCGTCAGCCGCCTGTGCGATCTGTACGGCTGGCAGGTAAGCGTGCGCCCGGGCGGCGAGCGCGGCGTAATCGCCACCCTGACGTTCTCGCCGAAGCCGTTGTAAGGGCCGCTGCTTTGGTAGGTGCCGACCTTGGTCGGCACGTGAGCTCCACGCAGGGCGTGAATCCACTGTCGTACGCAGCACGACTACGCCCGTCCGGGGCCGTCCGGTTCGCGATCCCCGCGGGCGTTGCGCTGCTGGTGCGTGTCAGGGCTCATGGTTCGGCGATCCGATTGCGCTGTTGGCGCATTTGCCTCCTGACGGACTGACGAGCATAGAGTCAGATGCTTCTGCCGGGATCACCCGCCGACCGCCAGGAGCTGCGCCATGTCATACCGCACCCATTACCCGAACCTGTACCAACTGGTCGGCGAATCGATCAGGCAGCTGTCCGTCGAAATCGCCCAGCGCGTCGAGGACGTACTGTCCGGACCCGATGGCCTGATGCCGATGCTGAAGGGACAGATGGACATCGACGGTTCCACGCAGCGCACCGGGCTGAGTGCCCCGGAGGCTGGCACGCCGGCGGGCATCCGGCACACCGTCGCAGGAATCACGAGCTTGACCCGGATGATGTATGCCGTGCATGTCGCGCGCACCCGGGGAGGCCCGTCGCAGGTCGTGCCCCCGGATGCGATGAATGGCCTTCTGCTGGCTGCGCGGGAGCTGACCTGCCACGCACAGCGGCAGTTGCAGGCCGAAAGGAATCGGGGTTCAGCGACGCTGCAATAGCAGCCGCGCGCGAGCCACCGCCCCACAGCCGTTGTCGTATTCCGCCTTACTGGTGGCTCGGCAACGGCTGCACGCCCCCGCGATGCATCGGGCGAAGGCTGTAATACCGGGCAGAAATTGATCTTCGACGCTTTTCAGACACTTTTCGGATTGCGTCCTCGGCATTGATCCGCCAAGGCTTGAAGCATGGAAAGCGCGTTTCTTCGCGCGCTGTGTTTGTCAAGGAACTGCCATGGATCACCGATCGTCGTTCGTTGCTGCCCACGAGGCGTCGTCGCGCGTCCATCGATTCTGCGGTCCCACCGCATTGCGGTTGATCGTGGAGCGCTGGCACGGCAGCGAATCGTTGTCCGAAGGCCTGCGCTGCCAGATCGATCTGCTGGGCGAGGCGTGCGAGCACAGCCTGGACGATTGGGTGGCCCGGCCGGCAAGCATCACCACACGACTGCCGGACGGTGCAGACGTTGTCCGGGTCGGGCTGATCCGCAGTGTCGAGCGCCTGGCCTGCGCAGGCCGTCTCGTCCGGTACCGCGTGCACCTGGCCGACTGGACCGCCTGGCTGCATGACAGCCGCCACAGTCGCGTGTTCCAGGATCAGGACGTGGCCAGCATCATCAGCACGGTGCTCTCGGTGCATGCGCCGCTGGCGCATTGGTCCTGGCACGTTGGAAGTACTGCTGCCATCGACCGCCGGTGCCGTGGCTATCGTGTGCAGTACCGCCAATCGGACATGGCGTTCCTGCAGCAGTTGATGGCCGATGAAGGCCTGGGCTGGTGCATCCGCACGCTGCCCGATGTACCGGGCGGGCATACGCTGATGATCTTCGGCGACAGTACCCGATGCTCGCTGCTGTCACGGCCCCGACGCCTGCACCAGACCCAGCGCGTGCCCGATGACGCGGGCATCGCGCTGTTGCATGAGACCTGTCGCGTCGTGCCGACCCACATGACCCGGGTGGCGGATCTGGACGATCCGTTGCATGTGGTTTCGGCCAGCCTGCCTGTGCGCACTGTGGCCAGTGGCCCATTGGAGGACTGTTCGCCGGCACGCCACGCGGCGTGGGAGACCTCGCGCGAGGCCTTGGCCGAGGTGATGCGCGACACCGAGGCAGCGTTGTGTGAGCAGCGGCGCTGGACCGGCGAAGGCACCGAGCCGGACTTCCAGCCCGGCTACGCATTCGAGGTGTTGCCAGAGCCCGGCCAGCGAGTAGCGCCCGCGTTGCTGCTTACAGCGGTGCAGCACGCAGCGGTCAACACGCTGCCTGAGGTTCTCGAACTGCAGGATCACCTGCCGCTGCACGCACTGCCCGACACCGTGCCTGCCGACCGCGCGCAGAGGCTGGGCTATGCCAATCGCTTCGAGGCCATGCCGTTCGACCGTCGATGGCGACGATCTCCGGATGGCAGGCCAGGGCGGTCGGCGGCCCCCGGCCCACAACTGGCCACTGTGCTCGGCGGCGATGACGGTGCACCGCTGCACATGGACAGCAACGGGCGCATCCGTGTGCGGTTCGGCTTTGCCACCGACAGCAGGGCTGACAGCGGTTGGCTGCGCGTCGCCCAGACCTTTGCCGGCCCCGGCGGGGGCAGTCAGTTCCTGCCCCGCGTGGGCCAGGAGGTGGTGGTGGACTTCATCAACGGCGACCTCTGCCGCCCCATCGTGATGGGTGCGCTCTACAACGGCCAGGGCGAGTCACGCGCTGAAGCGCTGGGGCTGTCCAGCGATGCTGGCAGCAGTGCCCAGAACAACCTGGCCGGTGGCAACGCCCCGCGCTGGCATGCTGCAGGCGCGGGTGAATCGGCCCAGCGTAATGCCGGCGCCGTATGGGGCATCAGCTCGCAGAGCTGGGACGGCCATGGCGGCAACAGTCTCGAGTTCGACGACAGCGATGACCAGCTGCAGGTACGGCTTGGCACAACGCAATGCCACAGCGCGATCAGCATGGGTCATCTGCGTCACCTGCAGCACAATTTCCGCGGCAGCCTGCGCGGAAGTGGATTCGAACTGCGCAGCGACGCGTGGGGCGCCGTGCGTGCCACGGCAGGCCTGTGGCTGGACAGCATGCAGCGCTCCGCGGCCACCCCGGCCGGTCTGCGCGCTGCGCCGGTCGCGCTGTTGCGGCAGACGCTCGTGCTGGCGCACTCCTTTGATGAAGCGGCACGGCAGCAGCGCACAGTGCGGCTGCGCGGCCCTGCCATCGAGGGTAACGGTGCCAGCGTGCTGCAGACCCTGGCCGACAGCGTGGCGGCATCGCAGCGGCTGCAGGGCGCTGACGAAGACATCCCTGCAACCGGGTCTGCGGTGCTTGGCCTGTCCGCACCGGCAGGCATCTGCCAGGTGGCCGGGAAGGCGATCCAGCTGGGCGTGGGGCACAGTACGTTGCTGGCCAGTGGCGGCAGTTCGTCGGTGACCGTTGTCGGCCATGGGCGTTGGCAGTGCCGCCAGGCCATAGGTGTGTTGGCGGGTGCCACACGCAATCCGGGAAGTGCCGGGTTGAGCGTGGTGGCTGGCCAACAGGTGCTTGATATGCAGGCGCAGGCAGACGCCGTCCACCTGCAGGCGCGCGCCGGGCTGCTGGCAGCCAGCCAGCAGGGGGAGGTGCAACTGGCGGCAGGCAACACGCTGCACATCGCAACTGCCGGCGGCGCTTCGATCACCCTGGCGGACGGGCACCTGCGGGTGAGCTGTCCAGGCACATTGACCATCAAAGCCGGCAACCGGCACTTCACCGGTCCGGTGCAGGAGCTGTTTCCGCTGCCGCAGTTCGCACAGACGGTCTGCGTGGAGTGCCTGCTGAAGGCGATGCAGGCCGGCCTGCCATGGTCTACGAAGAATGGCTGACGCCCCGTGGATCGATCCGTGGCGGCATTCCCGGTTGCCGTGGCAGACCCCCGGCGACCAGCGTGTGGACGCGCGGCCCGCCTGTGCGCTGCTGGACATGGCATTCGCGCCGGACGCCTGGACGCAGCTGCGCGCGCTGGCCGCTGACGTGGTGCCGCTGTTTACGCATCGCTATATCGGCAAAGGGTTAGACCGGTTGTCGCCATGCCTGGTTGTCCTGCCGGACGACGCCAGAGCACGCGAACGCTGCTGGCAGGCGCTGCTGGACCTGAGCAACGGCGCACCGATGCTGTCGGTGCTGCGCAGCACCGCCGACCCGCATGCATTGGCCGAGCATCTACGGCGGATCTGGGAGGGCTGTTCCAGCACCGGCCAGCCGTGGTTGCTGCGCTGGGCCGATGGGCGTGCCGCCGCCCGTCTGCTGGATGCGCTGGACGATGCACAGCGGACGCGCGTACTGGGCGGTCTACACGACTGGCACCTGCCCACCCGCATCGGAGATTGGATGTGCGTAACCGGCAAGGGGGGAGTGCCGCTCGATGCCGACGCCAGGCCGCTCACGTTCACCGCGGCTCAGGAGGCCACACTACGGAGCGGAAGCCATGCCGATGCCATCACGCGCTTCATTCTGCAGCGGCCCGTGCTGCGCCCGGACGGCATGCTGCCCTCGCAGGTGCATCGCTGCGCGGAACACGTGCTGGGACGTCTGGCACGCCGAGGCATCGACCATCCCGCGCTGGCGCATCGGATGACGATCAAGGCGGTTGCCGTGAGGAATGGGCGCCATGGCGAAGATGAGACGCCATGAAGAAGTTTCTGACGAGGGTGATTCTGATTGGACTGGCGCTGCTTGCTGTGGCAGGTCTGGTGCTGAAGTTCATGGACTTCAGAATGGGCCCGCTACCGCCTGCTCCGCCGAAGCCACGCATTATTGAGCCTGATACTGGTCATGATATTACCGATGCGCCACCGGAGATGAATCTGAAAATTGGCGTAGCCAACTACTCGGATGACGGGTTGGGGACGGTCTTTATTAATGACGCTTGGGCAGGCGGGATGCAGCCACGAGCCAGTGGGAACGCTGCAACTTGCTGCGTAACGTTGCCTCGTCTCTGGCATCCGGGGTTGAAGGTGACGGTGATCTATCGCACCAGTAGCATGTTTATCAAGGATCCCAAGAGCTATGTTGAGAGGGACATCCTTGTCGCGCCATACAAGCCGTTTCTAGATGGATTCATCTATTTTTTCTACTTTCCAGGTGATCAGGTGAGGGTGGTGGCTACACCTTACACGCCCGGTTATCCTGGGTTCGCATACGACATTCAGTTTGCAGGGCGTGAACGTGACGAAGCAAAGATTGCACGGTTTCTTATGGAGACCGCTGCTGAGGAGGTAGTGCAATGAGAGCGGCTGTATCACCTCCGGCTTCTGACAGTAGTACCGGCTTGAGTCATCGTGCACTAGCTCGCAACGCAGGTGCGAATGTCGAATCATCTTCCGATTGTGGTGCGGAGCTCTTCATTGGTTGCTTCTTCGATGGAACGCGAAATCACAGGCTGAATTCTCATCGCCTGGGCAATAAAACTGAATCAAACATCTCGCGCCTTTTTGAAATTTTTGATCGCGATCAAAGTGATAGTCTGGGTCGGCGTGCCGTTCGATTTTCCAGCTATATCCAGGGTGTAGGCACTGAGGCGCTTAAAGAAATTGGCGACACTGGCACCGGTTGGCATGCTCGTGCTGGCGCGGCAGCCGGCTGGGGCGGCGAGGGTCGGGTGAATTGGATGCTGATGCAGGTTCAGGATCATCTCCTCGATCACTTCGCAGGTACCACTGTCACCAAAGCGATGGGCTTCGATTCCACCGTCCCCATCGCGCGCAAGATGAGCGCCGATCTCCGCCTGCACTTACAGGACGTAGAGCGCCTGGCACAGGCGGCGCGGATGTCGCTGTCCAACTACCTTGCGGTCAACCAAGGACAGGAGGAGATCGATCTTCGCAACTCACTGAGCGGCGGCTTCTGGAACATGGTCGGTGCGCTGCAACGGGTGCGTGGTACCCATCTGGCGCGCGCTGATCACCTGGCGCGCCGGGGAGTCTTGCAGGAGCGACGCGCTTTTCTGGCGAAGAAGGTTGCGCCGTTCCAGAAGCAGAATCCCAAGGTGGACCGCATCCGCATATCGGTTTTCGGTTTCTCGCGCGGCGCCACTGAGGCGCGCGTGTTCTGCAGCTGGCTCGGCGATGCCTGTGATCCCGGCCCCGGGCCGTTGCGGCTGTGTGGCATTCCCGTGCAGATCGATTTCGTGGGCTTGTTCGATACGGTCGCTTCGGTAGGCGCCGCGCAGAGCTTCTTTGAATCGGTGTTCGACGGCCACGGTGGCTGGGCAACAGCCGAAGACCTCCGCATTCCCGCCGATGTGCGCCGCTGTGTGCACATGGTGGCCGCGCATGAAGTACGCGGCTCGTTCCCGGTGGATCTGGTGGACGGCGCGAACTGCGAGCAGATCATCTACCCCAACCTGCGTCGTAGACGAGGGTGCGTTTGAATGAAGGGCGTCGAGCGAATGGCCGTGGTGAAAAAGGTGTTTGTCAGGATTGCACTGATCGGGCTTGCGCTGTTTGCCTTGGCGGGTCTGGTGCTGAAGTTCATGGATTTCAGGATGGGTCCACCACCGCCCAGTCCTCCGAAGCCACGCATCATTGACGCTGCGTCTGGCCACGATATCACCGACGCGCCGTCAGAAATGCATCTGATGATTGGAATTGCGAACTACTCTGATGAGGGATTAGGAAAAGTCTTCATCAATGATGCGTGGGGTGGTGCGATGCGTGCCCGAGCCAGTAGCAATGGCCGAACCTGCTGCGTGACGCTTCCTCGGCTTTGGCATCCGGGCCTGAAAGTAACGGTTGCTTACCGTACGAGTAGCATGTTCCTTAAGGATCCGCATAGCTATATTGAGAAGGAGATTTTTGTGCCGCGCTACAAGCCCTTCTTGGATGGTTTCATCTTCTTTATGTATTTCCCTGGTGATGAGGTGAGGGTCATAGCTACGCCATATTTTCCGGGATTCCCTAAATTTGCTTACGATCTTGATTTTGCCGACAGCGAGCGTGATCCAGAAAAGATCAATGGATTTCTTGAGGTGACGGCAAGGGGCGGGGTGACAGAATGAGAGTAAATGTGGCGCCTCCGGTGTCAGATCCTTCGGCGCAACTCAGTTTGACTGAACTAGGGAGATACTCCTCTTCCCGTATGGGGACTGAAACGGATTGCGGAGTAGACGTGTCAATGGGCTGCTTCTTCGATGGGACTCGTAATCACAGGCTGGCATCGAAGAAGCGTAAGGACATGAGTGAGAGCAATGTGTCTCGACTCTTCGACGTCTATGATCTAGGGCGAGCCAAAGGAATTGGTCGTCGGCCAACCAATTTTGCGAGCTACATCCAAGGCGTCGGCACCGAGGCGCTGAGAGAAATTGGCGACACCGGCACCGGCTGGCATGCCCGTGCCGGCGCGGCGGCGGGCTGGGGCGGCGAGGGGCGGGTGAATTGGATGCTGATGAAGGTCCAGGATCACCTCTTGACCCATTTCGCAGAGACAACCGTCACCGCTGCGATGGGCTTCGATTCCACCGTCCCCATCGTGCGCAAGATGAGTTCCGATCTCCGCTTGCACCTGCAGGACGTTGAGCGCCTGGCGCAGGCGGCGCGGATGTCGTTGTCCAACTACCTTGCCGTCAACCAGGGGCAGGAGGAAATCGATCTTCGCAACTCACTTAGCGGCGGCTTCTGGAACATGGTCGGTGCGCTGCAACGGGTGCGTGGTACCCATCTGGCGCGTGCCGATCACACCTCGCGTCGCGCGGTGTTGCAGGAGCGCCGTGCCTTTCTGGCGAAGAAGGTAGCGCCGTTCCAAGCGCAGAATCCCCGGGTGGATCGCATCCGTGTATCGGTGTTCGGCTTCTCACGCGGCGCTACCGAGGCGCGCGTGTTCTGCAACTGGCTCGGCGATGCGTGCGACCCAGGCCCCGGGCCCCTGCGCTTGTGTGGAATTCCGGTGCAGATCGATTTCGTCGGCTTGTTCGATACGGTCGCTTCGGTAGGCGCTGCGCAGAGCTTCTTTGAATCGGTATTCGATGGCCATGGCGGCTGGGCAACAGCCGAAGACCTGCGCATTCCCGCCGATGTGCGCCGCTGCGTGCACATGGTGGCCGCGCATGAAGTACGCGGTTCGTTCCCGGTGGACCTGGTGGACGGCGCGAACTGCGAGCAGATCATTTACCCCGGGGTACATTCGGATGTGGGCGGCGGCTACACGCCCGGTGAGCAGGGGCGTTCGCCGAAGGATGCCGACAAGCTTTCGCAGATTCCGCTATGCGACATGTACCGGCATGCGCTGGCAGCAGGGGTGCCGTTGCTGCCGATGGACGAAGCGGATAAGGAAACCGCCGCTCAGTTCGAGGTCTCCCCGAAACTGCGCCAGCACTACAACGCGTACCTGCAGGCGATGGCGCCGTTCCTGCCGGCCAGCACCCCCGCCTCCAGGGCCAACCGCACCGCGGTGCTGATGTATGCCCATTATCGCCAGTACCTGCTGTGGCGTCGGCAGCATCTGGATGATTTCGATCGCCTGCCGGGCTACCTGCAGGCGCCTGCGCAGGACCGCGCGGACCTGGGCGGCGGCAATGCCGAGCTGGTGCAGGAGGCGCGGGCGATGCGCTACAACAACGCCACCGCCCGCCTGCGCACCGAGGAACCTTTCGCGGCCCACCACGGCATGGCCACGCCGCCTCGGTTCCAGGGCATTCCCGTGCAGGATTTCGTGCAGGCGAGGTTGCGGGGCAAGAAGGAACAGCAGTGGCTGGATGGCCAGATCCAAGCGATCTGGGACTCGCGGCAGGCCCCGCCGGTGCCCGTGGCAGCGTTTCTGGATGGATACGTGCACGACTCGCGGGCATGGTTCAAGCCGTTCGGGCTGGACGATGACGAGTGGGTTCACGTGCAGCGGCGCGAGCGTGAGGCGTATCAGCAGCGGATGCGCGAGCTGGATGCGATTGAGCGGTCCCATCGGCAGGAGCGTGAGCGCATCCAACGCTCCAGGCGGATGTTCCAGCCACGGGTGCCGTTGGGAATGTCGGTGCAGGAGCTGGAAGCGCTGACCGACTGGCGGCAGCGCCCTGACGACTTCGATGAAGCGTTGCAGCTGACCGGGCGCGAGTACCACTGGCAGTGGGGCTACCTGCGCTGGCGCACCTGCTATCTCAATCCGCCCGGCGTGACGGTGGCCGAGGCATTGGCGCGCAGGTGGCAGCGTGCGGAGGAGGCGGCCGCCTAAGGAGCGCGCGGAGTGTCGTAACCGGCGTGCTTGGCGCTACTGGTGCGGCTCAGTGCCGAGGTGCATCGCGACACCTGTGTGATGCGTTGCGCGCCTCTGGCGTGTGTCGTTGCACGAATCCTTGCAGTGGCGATTTTCCCTACAGAAATGCGCTTCGTGAGGTGGCGTGATGGCTGGGCCGGGGCGGGTGCCTTGGCCGGGATTGGCGTCCTGAAATCAACTGTTCGACAGGAAGTCTCCGATGTTCTGTTTTGCATCGAAGACAATGCACCGTGCTTCGCCTGCGGCGGACGGTGCGAGGGGATTCTTGAAATCCGCCGGAGTTTCTACCTGTCGGGAGTTGTCCGGTACGCCAACCCGCACCGTCCGCCACCTTGCTTCTGCAGGTGGCTTGCCGTCTGCGAGGAACTCTCCATGTCCGCACGCCCCGAATTTCCCCATCTTTCCGCCCTGATTGGCGATGCCGTCAACCGGCTGCCTGCCAATGCGGCCGAGCGGCTCGAAGTCCTGCTCGATGACCCTGAAGACCTGTTGCCGACGCTGTTGGCCCGCATGGATGGCCATGACGGCCCGGATGGTCGGCGGTGTGATGCGCAGGGTCTCAGTCCCGCGCAGGCCGCAACCAGGGCTGGGCTTGGCCGTACGTTGGCGGGCTTGGATGTGCTGGTCCAGGTGCTGCACGCCGCTGCAGCCGCACGCGAGCAGGGCGGTGCCCACCAGCAGCTCAGCCCGGATGTGGTGGATGGCTTGCTGTTGGGTGCCCGAGAGCTGGTCCGCCACGCGCGCCTGCAATTGGAATAGATCCGCGCGGTGCGTGGACGTGCTTCGGTAGTGCCGGCCGCTGGCCGGCAGCCAGGTCTCAGCCCGCGGCCAAGCCCAGGTACCGCGCATGCAGCTGTTCCACCTGCGCCTGTAGATCCTCCGGCCGCCCATCATTGACCACCACGTCATCGGCCAGCGCCAACCGCTGCGCACGGCTGGCCTGCGCAGCAATCATCCGGTCGGCCAGTGCGGCGTCGATGCCATCGCGTTGCATCAACCGCGCATGCTGCACGGCCTCGGGGGCATCCACCAGCAGTACCCGGTCCAGCCATGGGTAGGCCTGGCGCCCGCCCACCTCGGTCAGCAGTGGAATGGCGGCAATCGCATAGGGGCTGGCGGCCTGCTCGCACTGCTGTTGCATCAGCAGGCGGATGGCCGGGTGGGTGATGGCTTCCAGCGCCGCCCGTTCGGCCGGGTCGGCGAAGACGTGGGCGCGCAGGCGCGCCCGGTCCAGGCTGCCGTCGGCCAGCAGCATGTCAGCGCCGAAGCGTTCGGCGATACGGCCCAGCGCCGGGCTGCCAGCGGCCACTACCGCGCGCGCGGCCAGGTCGGCGTCGGCCACCACGATGCCCAGCGCCTCGAAGCGCCGGGTCACCTCGCTCTTGCCGGCGGCGATGCCGCCGGTCAGGCCAACCACATACCGGCTCATGGGGAATCCCCTCAGCGCAGGCCGCTCAGGACCAGATACTGCTCCACCAACGGCCCGCCCCACATGAAGTACAGCCAGCCGGCGATGGCCAAGTAGGGCCCGAACGGGATGGGGGTGGCGCGATCACGGCCCCGGCTGTACAGCCAGATCGAGCCGATGATGGCGCCCAGCACCGAGGACAGCAGGATGATCGGGAGGATGCCCTTCAGCCCGCACCAGGCACCGAGTGCCGCCAGCAGCTTGAAATCGCCGTGGCCCATGCCTTCCTTGCCGGTCAGCTGCTTGAACAGCCACCAGACTGCCCAAAGCGACAGGTAGCCCAACGCTGCGCCGATCAGGGCGGGCTTGGCCGGCATGTACAGGTTGTCGATGCTGCCTATCAATCCCAGCCACATCAGGGGCAGGGTCAACTGGTCCGGCAACAACTGGGTGCGCAGGTCGATGCCGGACAGGGCGATCAGGAAGCAGGTCAGTACGATGGCACCGAAGCCCTGCCAGCCGAAGCCGAACTGCCAGACACAGGCCAGCACCAGCAGCGAGGTCATGGCCTCCACCAGCGGGTACTGCAACGAGATCGGCGCCTTGCAGTGGCGGCACTTGCCGCCCTGGATGATCCAGCTGAACAGGGGGATGTTCTCGTACCAGCTCAGCTTGTGCTTGCAGTGCGGGCAGTGCGAAGGCTCGACCACGATGCCCGGTGGGGGCGGCTCGTAGTAGTCCGGTTCCTCCAGGACCTCGCGCGCATCGCGCTTCCACTGCCACTCCAGCCGCTTGGGCAGGCGCAGGATGACGACGTTCAGGAAACTGCCCAGCAGCAGTCCCAGGGCGGCCGCGGCGGGGTAGCCGAGGCCGGGATGCTGGTCGAGAAAAGCCATGTATGTGTTATCCGACGACGGAAGCGAGCTTGAAGATCGGCAGGTACATGCCGATGACCATGCCGCCGACGATGGTACCAATGATCACCATGATGATCGGTTCCAGCAGGCTGCTCAGGGCGTCAACGGCATTGTTGACCTCCTGCTCATAGTACTCGGCCACCTTGAACAGCATCGCATCCAGGGCGCCGGCCTCTTCGCCGATACCGGTCATCTGGATGACCATGTGCGGGAACAGGTTGCGCTGCTTCATCGCCACATTCACGGGGTAGCCCACCGAGACATCGTCTCGCATGCGAAGGACGGCCTCCTCGTACACCGTATTGCCGGTGGCGCCGGCCACGATGCCCAGCGCCTCCACCAGCGGGACGCCTGCCTTGAAGGTGACGGCGGTGGTGCGGGCAAAGCGCGCGATGGCACTGTTGTGCATCAGCTGCCCGATCACCGGTACCTTCAGGACCAGTCGGTCCATGTTGTGCTGCAGTTTGGGCGAGCGCTTGTAGGCGGCGATGAAGCCGAAGATGGAGCCGATGATGACGATGAGTATCAGCCACCACCACGACACCATGAACCGGGACAGGTTGACGATCATCTGCGTGAAGGCCGGCAGGTCCGCGCCGAAGCCCTTGAACACGTCTTCGAACTGCGGCACAACCCATACGAGCAGGATGCCGCTGACGATCAGTGCGACTGCCAGCACCATGGCCGGGTAGAACATCGCCTTGCGGATCTTCCCCTTCAGGGCTTCGATGTTCTCTTTGTAGGTAGCGACGGTATCCAGCACCGTCTCCAGTACACCGGCGCCTTCACCAGCCTTGACCAGATTCCGGTACAGCTCATCGAACTGCACCGGGTGCTTGCTGACCGCCTCGTAGAGCGAAGAACCGCCCTCGATATCGGTGCGGAGCGAGTCCACCATCTTCTTCATGCGCGGGTTCTTGTGCCCGCTGCCGATGATGTCCAGCGCCGTTACGATCGGCACGCCAGATTTCATCATGGTCGCCATCTGGCGGCTGAAGAAGGCAATGTCCTTCGGCGATATCTTGCTGCCTGCCGCACCGAAAAGCGGTTTGGGCTTGACCTTGACCTGGCCCGGGTTGATGCCCTGTCGGCGTAGTTCGGCCCTGAGCAGATTGGCGTTCTTTGCCATCTGCTCACCCTTCATCTTGACTCCGCGTTTGTCGGTCCCCTCCCAGACAAACGGCTGCAGCTCCGTGGTGCTGCGCGCCACGGGCTCCTTTTTGATCGCACTGCCACTGACAGACATATAGGCTCCCCAAGACCCGCCATCCCCAGCGGGCGTCTAGCCGTCGATGGTAGCCGGTTCATGGCCGTCTGGGCAGTTGGAAGGCGGCCCTGCGTGCGATTTCGTGCCGGGGGCCGGCCAAAGGTGACGCACTGCGTCACATTGCCGCGTCCATCGCAGATTCGGATATGGGGGGTTCCCATCCGCGGAATTGCTGCCATCATGGGCGCGGGGAAATCCAGGGGGAGGCGTGCCGGGGTTGGCACGCAACCTGCGTTGATCCACCCGCAGGGGGCAGGACCCGCTCAACTGGCCGCTGGCCGGACCGAACCTGTCCGCTGATATCAACCACCACTATCTTGGGGATGTACCACAATGAAGAACCAGAAGGGCTTCACCCTTATCGAACTGATGATCGTCGTCGCGATCATCGCCATCCTGGCCGCCATCGCTCTGCCGATGTACCAGGACTACGTGGCCAAGTCGCAGGCCACTGCCGGCCTCGCTGAAATCACCCCGGGCAAGACCCAGGCCGAAGTTCTGCTGAATGAAGGCAAGGCTTTCGACAAGACTGCAGCTCAGCTTGGCCTGAAGAACTCGGATCGTTGCACCATTACCGTTGATGGTGATTCTGGCGCTGGCACGGCTTCGATCACCTGCGCGCTTGCTGGTAATGCAAAGGTTGCCAAGGGCTCGCTGGTCCTGGCTCGTGCTGCGGATGGCACTTGGTCCTGCACTGCCAACACTCTGGATGCCAAGTACATTCCGGGTGGCTGCAATGAGGCTAAGGCGCCGTAATCGGCTCGCCATCAGTCACACGTACAGGGGCCCCGCGATGCGGGGCTCTTGTTTATGGGGGCTGCAGCGTGCGGCTTTCGTGCCTGAAGTTGAAGCTTTGACAATCTGTTTTGGGGACAGACTCGTCATGAAACATCCAGATCAAGAGGGATTCACCCTCATTGAATTGATGATCGTCGTCGCGATCATTGCGATTCTTGCCGCAATCGCTCTTCCTCTCTATCAGGACTACATGGCCAAGGCACAGGTTGGCGCAGCGTTGGCAGATGTGCGTCCCGGGAAAACCACCATGGAACACGTGGCCCAAGACAGCAGGGATGCCAGCGTTGTAACGGCAGCCTATATCGGCCTGGTGCCGACACAGCGTTGCCCGACGATTGAAGCGAAGCTGGACAGTGCGGGTATCGGCAGCATCACCTGCACGCTGCAAGGTGGTAGCGCGGTGCAGGGCAAGGATCTGATCCTCCGCCGTGCGGCGGATGGCATCTGGAGCTGCGATGGCAGTGCCTTCGAAGCGCGGTATCGTCCGGCAGGCTGTTGAGTGAAATCCGGCCCGCCAATGGGATGTTGGCGGGTCGTTGACGGGGCTATCATGCCCGGGGGAGTCAGGATCATGCCTGCCGGGCCGGAAGGTTCAGGCATGGCAGTGTTGCTTATGGATGGGCAATGCCGACGGTCACGGGGCCGTGGCAGGTTCTGCTGCCCGGTGCTGCGCCTCTGGAAGGTGCGTGGTACCGCCAGACCCATGAGCCAAGGATTCATATGAATGCTGTAACCACCGCCAACCTCGTCGGCATCACCGGCCTGGCCCGCCGCCTGGTTCAGGACGGCGCCCTGGATGAAGCGGGCGCGCGCGATGCCATGGCCAAGGCTGCCGCCGCACGCCAGCCCCTGCCAACCTGGTTCGCCCAGAACAGGGTGGTCGGCGCAGCGCAGCTGGCCGCCGCCAATGCGGTCGAGTTCGGCATGCCGCTGTTCGATGTCTCCACCTTCGACGCCAGCCAGAACGCGATGAGCCTGGTCAGCGAGGAACTGCTGCGCAAGCACAACGTGCTGCCGCTGTTCAAACGCGGCGGCAAGCTGTTCGTCGGTACCAGCAACCCGACCCACTCGCTGGATGAGATCAAGTTCCACACCAATCTGGTGGTGGAACCGATTCTGGTGGATGAAGACCAGATCCGTCGCACGCTGGAGCAATGGCATGCCAGCCACGAAGCGCTCGGTGACGCGCTGGGTGGCGACGACGAGGGCATGGGAAACCTGGATGTAGCGGCGGGTGACGAGGACCTGGGAACCGGCGGTGATTCCGGCATCGATGCCAAGGGCGACGACACCCCGGTGGTGAAGTTCGTCAACAAGGTGCTGGTGGATGCCATCCGCAAGGGCGCCTCGGACATCCACTTCGAGCCCTATGAAGACGACTACCGGGTGCGCCTGCGCATCGACGGGTTGCTGAAGATGGTGGCGCGCGCGCCGGTGAAGCTCAATCAGCGCATCGCCGCGCGCCTGAAGGTGATGGCGCAGCTGGACATCGCCGAGAAGCGCGTGCCGCAGGACGGCCGCATCAAGCTCAACCTGTCCAAGACCAAGCAGATCGACTTCCGCGTGAGCACGCTGCCGACCCTGTTCGGCGAGAAGGTGGTGCTGCGTATCCTGGATGGCAGCGCGGCCAAGCTGGGCATCGACAAGCTGGGCTACGAGCCGGACCAGCAGAAGCTGTTCCAGGATGCCATCCACAAGCCCTACGGCATGGTGCTGGTGACCGGCCCGACCGGTTCGGGCAAGACCGTGTCGCTGTATACGGCGCTGGGCATCCTCAACGACGAGACGCGCAACATCTCCACCGCCGAAGACCCGGTGGAAATCCGCCTGCCCGGCGTCAACCAGGTGCAGCAGAACAACAAGCGCGGCATGACCTTCGCGGCGGCGCTGCGCTCGTTCCTGCGCCAGGACCCGGACATCATCATGGTCGGCGAAATCCGCGACCTGGAAACGGCGGAGATCGCGATCAAGGCGGCGCAGACCGGCCACATGGTGCTGTCCACGCTGCATACCAACGATGCGCCGCAGACCATCGCGCGCCTGATGAACATGGGCATCGCGCCGTACAACATCACCAGTTCGGTGACGCTGGTGATCGCCCAGCGCCTGGCGCGCCGCCTGTGTGGCAACTGCAAGCGCCTGGCCACGCTGCCCGAACATGCGCTGCTGGCCGAGGGCTTCACCCAGGCGCAGCTGGATGCGGGCATCCAGTTGTACGAGGCGGTCGGCTGCGATGAATGCACCGAAGGCTACAAGGGCCGCACTGGTATCTACCAGGTGATGCCGATGACCGATGAGATCGCCACGATCGTGCTGGCCGGCGGAAACGCGCTGCAGATTGCCGAAGCGGCGCAGCAGATCGGCGTGAATGATCTGCGGCAGTCGGCGCTGAAGAAGGCCGCTGCGGGCATCACCAGCCTCGCCGAGATCAATCGCGTCACCAAGGATTGAGGTAGATCCACGCCATGCGTGGATGCCGCGATGCATGAGGTTGCCGGCCAGCGGCCGGCACTACCGCTTGGGTCTGCGTTCGTGATCGGGATTGCGTGGTCCCGGCTCTACTCCATTCCCAGCTTCTTCAGCTTGTAGCGCAGCGCGCGGAAGGTGATGCCCAGCTGCGCGGCGGTGCGGGTCTTGTTCCAGCGGTTCTCTTCCAGCGCGCGCTGGATGGCGCTGCGCTCGAGCTGCTCGATGTAGGAGGGCAGGGCGGCGCTGCCCGGCTGCAGGTCGGCCACCGCCTCAGCGGGGGCGGCACTGCCCGGCGCGCGCGGCGCGTGCTGCGGCAGGCGCAGGTCATCGGCACTGATGCAGTCTTCCTCGGCCAATGCCAGCGCACGTTCCAGGATGTTCTCCAGTTCGCGCACATTGCCGGGGAAGGCGTACTGGGCCAGCGCCTCCAGTGCCGACGGCGCCAGCAGCGGGGTGGCGCGGCCATGGCTGCGGGCCAGCCGCGCCAGCACCGCGGCAGCCAGTTCCGGCAGGTCCTGGCGGCGCTCACGCAGCGGCGGCACCTTCAGTTCGATCACGTTGATGCGGTAGTACAGGTCGTGGCGGAAGCGCCCGTCCTCGACCAGTTCCGCCAGGTCGCGGTGGGTGGCCGAGAGAATCCGCACGTCCACCGGTTCCTCGTTGGGTGCACCAACCGCGCGCACCGATTTTTCCTGGATCGCGCGCAGCAGCTTCACCTGCATCTGCAGCGGCAGTTCGGCCACTTCGTCCAGGAACAGGGTGCCGCCATGGGCAGCCTGGAACAGGCCCGGCTTGTCGGCATGCGCGCCGCTGAAACTGCCCTTGCGATGGCCGAAGAATTCACTCTCCATCAGCTCGCCGGGAATGGCGCCGCAGTTGACCGGCACGAACGGGCCGGCCGCACGCGCACCCTGTGCGTGGATGGTGCGCGCGACCAGCTCCTTGCCCACCCCGGACTCGCCCAGGATGTAGACCGGCGCCTGGCTGCGCGCGACCTTGCCGATGGTGGTGCGCAGCACGTCCATGGCCGGCGAATCGCCAAGCAGGCGCGCACCCTGTTCGGCACTGGGGCCGGGCGCGGGGCGTTCGGTGCTGTTGAGTTCCAGTGCGTGCTTGACCAGGCCGCGCAGCACCGAGATGTCCACCGGCTTGCTGACGAAGTCGAAGGCGCCGGCCTTCAGCGCTTCCACCGCCAGGTCCATGCTGCCGAAGGCGGTGATCATCGCCACCGGCGTGCGCGGATAGTGCTGGGCGATCTCGCTGACCAGTTCGATGCCGTTGCCATCCGGCAAGCGCATGTCGGTGATGCACAGGTCATACGGATTGCTGGCCAGCAGTTCACGTGCTTCGGCCAGGTTGGCGGCGGTACTGATGCGCAGCCCCATGCGGCCGAGGGTCAGCACCAGCAGTTCGCGGATGTCGCGTTCGTCGTCGACGACGAGGGCGCTGCGGGTTTCGTTCATGGGCGTGAAAGATAAACGAGGGGGCTGGATGCGACAAATGTTTGACGCACGGAATCGGAATCAGGTGGGCAACAGCGTGTGCGGACCGGGCAGCACCAGGCGGAAGCAGGAGCCACCGGCCGGCACCGGAATGTAGTCGAGCCGCGCCTGGTTGGCCCGGCACAGCTCGCGGGCGATATACAGGCCCAGGCCGGTGCCGTGCTCGGACGTGGTGAAGAACGGGCGGAACAACTGCGCGGCCACGCTCTCGGGAATGCCCGGGCCGCGGTCCATCACGTCGATCACCGCGCTGCGCTCGTGCTGGGCCACGCGCAGGCGCACCCGCGCCGGCTGCTGGCCGATGCGCCCGTACTTGAGCGCGTTGTGCACCAGTACGGTCAGCACCTGGTACAGGTGGCGGGTATCGACCTGGGCCATCACCGTGCTGTCGTTGATGATCGGTTCGATGCTGTCCGTTTCCAGCGTCTGCCCCTGCTTGTACTCCAGCACGAAGCGGCGCACGAAGGCAGCCAGGTCCACGTTCTCGGGCGTGGCGCGTTCGCGTCGGGCCAGCCCCAGCACGCTTTCGACGATGCCGTTGGTGCGTTGGCATTGCTGGCGGATGATCTGCAGCAGGCGGCGGTCGCTTTCGTTGAAGCCGGTGCCTTCCTCGAGCAGCTGCACGGCATAGTTGATGGCCGCCAGCGGGTTGCGGATCTCGTGGGCGAGGCTGGCCGAGAAGCGGCCCATCGCTGACAGGGTGAGCGATTCGGCACGGCGGGACACCACGCTGGAATCGTCCAGGAACACCAGCGCCAGGTCGCTGCCGGCCAGCAGGCGGGCGAAGCGCGGCTGTACTTCGGGCTGGTCGGGGTTGAGCTGCAGCGGCAGTTCGTCCTGGGCCCAGCCATTGCGCCAGCGCTGCAGGCGGCGGGTCAGTTCCGGCGCGGCGCTGGCCAGGTCCAGGCGCCCGCTCTCGCCATTGCCGTCACTGTCGCCCAGCAGCATCGAGGCGGCCTCGTTGGCCAGGGTGATGCGGTTGTCGGCGTCCACCACCAGCACGCCGGTGCGCATGCGGCGGATGATCAGTTCGTTGATCTGGAACAGGTTGGCCACTTCGTCGCCGCGCTGGTTGGCCAGCTGCTGGTTGCGGCGGGCGCGGTTGCCGACCTGGTAGCTGATGAAGGCCAGCGCCAGATAGCTGGTGGTGAACATCGCCAGCTCGGCCAGGGTGCGGGTGGGGTCGCCGCCTTCCAGCAGCTTCCAGGTGTATTCGACGCCGGTGGCCAGGCTGGCGGCCAGCGCCAGGCCCAGGCCCAGGCTGAGTGGCAGCAGGGTGGCGGCGGCGGCGATGTTGAACAGCAGCGACATCGAGATGCCGGCGCTGGCACCGGGCAGGGCATGTGACAGCAGGGTGGCGGCAACGATGTCCACCAGCACGCCGCTGACCACGATCGGCCGCAGCCAGCGTTCGTTGCGGCCGATCACCAGGGCCAGCAACGACAACGCCAGATAGATGACCGCAACCACATCGGCCAGCCGCGGGTGATGGGCCTCGCCGACCAGGCCGGACAACGGGCTGTAGAGCAGGGCGGCGATGACGGTTGCGATCAGCACCCGGTACAGCGCGAAGAAATACAGCTCACGCCGCGGGATCGATTCGATGCGGTCGATCAATGAAGCACTGGGTGACACGCCGGAACTCCCCTTCTGGCTGCCTGGGTCTGGAATCTGCGATGCACCGGTCCGGCGTCCCCTGAAGCCGGGCCGGCGCGTCGCGTCTATGTGGCCCGTGGTGGAAGCGGTCGAGCAGGCTCGACGCTGCGCACCCTGGCTGACCAGTATAGGGCCCTGCAAAGCGTGCCGTGGGCGTGGCCCGGATCGCGCATTTGGCCCCCCGCGGACACCGGTGGCCAGCGTCGGGCCCGGCGCAACTGCCTGAATGACGGTGGAAATCTGGCCGGGCCTGGCGTTTTGTACAGACTTCTTTGCGCCCCGGCGCTGGCTCGGCCACAATAGTGGGCCCGCCGCGGTCCATGCCGGCGCCCCGCCGGGGCCCTGAGGAATTGCGTGCGGTCGTTCCTATTCCCACGGTGACGCATGAATTTCCACGAATACCAGTCAAAACAACTGCTTGCCGAGTACGGCATCCCGGTCCCGGCCGGCAAGGTCGCTGCGACCCCGGACGAAGCGGTTGCCGCTGCCAACTCCCTGGGCCAGGGCCCCTGGATGGTCAAGGCGCAGATCCACGCTGGCGGCCGCGGCAAGGCTGGCGGCGTCAAGTTCTGCAAGACCACCGACGACGTGAAGGCCGCTGCGGCCAAGATGCTCGGCACCAAGATGGCCACCTACCAGACTGCTGGCGTCGAACTGCCGGTCAACCTGGTGCTGGTGACCACCGCCGGCGAGATCGTCAAGGAACTGTACCTGTCGGTGCTGGTCGACCGTGGCACCAAGACCATCACCTACATCGCCTCTTCGGAAGGCGGCGTGGAGATCGAGCAGGTCGCGGCTGAAACTCCGGAGCTGATCCACTCGCTGAACGTCGACTTCGTCGAAGGCGTGCAGGGTTACCACGGCCGCGATTTCGGCTTCAAGCTGGGCCTGACCGCCAAGCAGGCCGGCCAGTTCGCCAGCATCATGGTGAACCTGTACCGCCTGTTCAACGAAAAGGACCTGGCGCTGGTTGAAATCAACCCGCTGGCCATCCTGGACGACGGCAACCTGTACGCGCTGGACGGCAAGTTCGACAGCGACGACAACGCCGCGTTCCGCCAGAAGGCGCTGGTCGCCATGCGCGACAAGACCCAGGAAGACCCGACCGAAGTGATCGCTTCGGAGCTGGACATCAACTACGTCACCATGGACGGCAACATCGGCTGCATGGTGAACGGCGCCGGCCTGGCCATGGCCACCATGGACGTCATCAAGCTCAACGGCGGCGAGCCGGCGAACTTCCTGGACGTGGGCGGCGGTGCCAACAAGCAGCGCGTCATCGAAGCCTTCAAGCTGATCCTGTCCTCGGACAAGGTCGAAGGCATCTTCGTCAACATCTTCGGCGGCATCGTCCGCTGCGACATGATTGCCGAAGGCATCATTGCCGCCGTGAAGGAAGTGGGCGTCAAGGTTCCGGTCGTGGTGCGCCTGGAAGGCACCAACGTGGAAGAAGGCAAGCAGCTGCTGCGCGACAGCGGCATGGCCATCATCCCGGCTGACAACATCAACGATGGCGCCAAGAAGATCGTTGAAGCTGTCAAGAACGCCGCCTGATACCGACACCAAGGAATTCCAATGTCTGTTTTGATCAACAAGAACACCAAGGTGATCGTGCAGGGCTTCACCGGCCAGCAGGGCACCTTCCACGCCACTCAGATGATCGAGTACGGCACCCAGGTTGTGGGCGGCGTGACCCCGGGCAAGGGTGGCACCACCCATATCGACCTGCCGGTCTTCAACACCGTTGCCGACGCCGTGCAGAGCACCGGCGCCAACGCTTCGGTCATCTACGTGCCGCCGCCGTACGCCGCTGACGCGATCCTGGAAGCCGCTGCTGCCGGCATCAAGGTCATCGTCTGCATCACCGAAGGCATCCCGGTGCTGGACATGCTGCGCGTCAAGAACGTGCTGACCCGTTCGCATCCGGACACCGTGCTGATCGGGCCGAACTGCCCGGGCGTCATCACCCCGGGTGAGTGCAAGATCGGCATCATGCCGGGCCACATCCACCAGCCGGGCAAGATCGGCATCGTGTCGCGTTCGGGCACCCTGACCTATGAAGCGGTCAAGCAGACCACCGAAGTCGGCCTGGGCCAGTCCACCTGCATCGGCATCGGTGGTGACCCGATCAACGGCCTGAACTTCGTCGACTGCCTGAAGCTGTTCAACGAAGACCCGCAGACCGAAGGCATCATCATGGTTGGCGAAATCGGCGGTGACGCTGAAGAAGCCGGCGCCGAGTACATCAAGAACCACGTGAAGAAGCCGGTCGTCGGTTTCATCGCCGGTGCGTCGGCTCCGGCCGGCAAGCGCATGGGCCACGCCGGTGCGATCGCCTCGGGTGGCAAGGGCACGGCGGAAGGCAAGTTCGCCGCCATGGAAGCCGCTGGCGTCGTCACCGTGCGTTCGCCGGGCGACCTGGGCGCTGCCATCGCCAAGCTGGTGAAGTAAGATCGACTGCCTCCGGCAGACGATTCTGTAGAGCCGGCCGCTGGCCGGCTGCTTGAAACAGAAAGGCCGCCTCCGGGCGGCCTTTCTGCGTCTGGCCCCAGCCATCCCGGCAAGCCCATCCACGCATGGCGTGGATCTACTGAGCCGGGGCTGTCCACGCAGTGAGCGCGCCCGGCGCGCGCATGGTGCGGCGCTACAATGGGCGCATTGCAACCACAGGCTGGATTCCCATGGCTTCGATCCGCATCGCGATGGCGCAGTTCGACTTCCCGGTCGGCGATGTCGCCGGCAATACCGAGCGCATCATCGAGATGATCGGCCAGGCGCGCGACGAGTACGGCGCCGAGCTGGTGATGTTCCCCGAGCTGGCCGTGAGCGGTTACCCGCCGGAGGACCTGCTGCTGCGCCCGGGCTTCCTGTACGAGTGCGAGCAGGCGATGGGCCGCATTGCCGCCGCCTGCCGTGGCGTGACCGCAGTGGTCGGTTGGCCGCAGGCCGCCGGCGCGGTGGTCTACAACGCCGCCAGCGTGCTGCGCGACGGCCTGGTCGAGCAGACCTACCGCAAGCGCGAGCTGCCCAACTACGCGGTATTCGACGAGCGTCGCTACTTCGATGTGGACCCGGACGGCGGCAGCTGCGTGTTCGAGGTCAATGGGGTTCCGGTGGGGCTGCTGATCTGCGAGGACCTGTGGTTCGCCGAACCGCTGGCCGACACCGTGCGCGCCGGTGCGCAGCTGGTGGTGGTACCCAACGCATCGCCGTACGAGCGGGGCAAGCACGCCCAGCGCGACGCCGTACTGGCCGCGCGTACCCGCGAGAGCGGGGCGGCGATCGCCTACCTCAATGTGGTGGGGGGGCAGGATGCGCTGGTGTTCGATGGCGCCTCGGTGGTGGCCGATGGCGACGGCACCGTGCACCCGGCGGCCGCTGCCTTCGTCGACCAATGGCTGGTGGTGGACTACGACGGCCAGAGCCGCCGGTTCCTGCCGCACGTGTGGATGGACGACGGCGACGAAAGCATGGACGCGCTGGCCTGGCGCGCAGTGACCCGCGGCATCCAGGACTACTGCCGCAAGAACGGCTTCAAGAAGGTGTGGCTGGGCCTGTCCGGCGGCATCGATTCGGCCCTGGTGCTGGCGTTGGCGGTGGATGCGATGGGCGCGGAGAACGTGACCGCCGTGCGCCTGCCGTCGCGCTATACCGCTGGCCTGTCCAACGACCTGGCCGCCGAGCAGTGCCAGGCGCTGGGGGTAAAGCTGGAAGCGGTGTCGATCGAGCCGGCGTTCAAGGGCCTGATGGAATCGCTGGCGCCGATGTTCAAGGGCACCACGCCGGACGTGACCGAGGAGAACCTGCAGTCGCGCAGCCGCGGCGTGATCCTGATGGCGCTGGCCAACAAGTTCGGCGGACTGCTGCTGACCACCGGCAACAAGAGCGAGTACGCGGTGGGCTACGCCACCATCTACGGCGACATGTGCGGGGGCTATGCGCCGCTGAAGGACCTGTACAAGACCGAAGTGTTCGGCCTGTCCAAGTGGCGCAATACCGTGGGTGGCGCGCCGGTGATCCCGCCGGCGGTGATCAGCCGCCCGCCGTCGGCCGAGCTGCGCGAGAACCAGCTGGACCAGGATTCGCTGCCGGCCTATGACGTGCTGGACGGCATCCTGTACCGCTACATCGACCAGGAGCAGTCGCGCGGGGAGATCGTGGCCGCCGGCTACGATGCGGCCGTGGTCGACCGCGTGCTGCGCCTGGTGCGCATCAGCGAGTGGAAGCGGCACCAGGCCGCGCCGGGCCCGAAGGTCTCGCGCCGCGCCTTCGGCCGTGAGCGTCGCTACCCGATCAGCAACGGCTACAAGGGCTGAGGCAGGGGCACCGGGCGTGGCCCGGCCGATGGGTGGAGCCGGCCGCTGGCCGGCTGTTGCATGACCCTCAGACAGGCCATCGGTTGCCGGCCCAGCGGCCGGCACTACCGCTAGAAAAGAAGAGGGCCCCTTGCGGGGCCCTTTCTCTTATTTCTTTTCCAGTCGCGCGTTGCGCTGGCCGGTGCTGGCGGACTTCTCGCCGGCGAACGGGTTCAGCTTGCGGATCATCCACGGGTACTTCGGCCACTTGCCCTCCAGCCACGGGTGGTCCGGCTGGTTCAGCTGCAGGACGCGGCGGGCGTCGTCGGCCAGGGTCTTGTTGCCCAGGTGGGTGTAGGAATCGGCCAGGACGGCGACGGCATCGTACTGGAACGCGCTCTGCGGGTAGGTTTCCAGCAGGTAGTTGGCGCGGCCGGCCGCCGAGACCCAGGCGCCGCGGCGCATGTAGTACAGGGCGTTGTCCAGCTCGTGCTGGGCAAACACGTCACGCAGCTCCAGCATGCGGCTGCGCGCATCGGCGGCGTAGCGGCTGTTCGGGTAGCGGTCGACCACGATGTTGAAGTCCGAATACGCCTGGTGCGGCGTGGACAGGTCGCGGCGGCTGGCGTCCAGCGACCATACGCGGCGCAGGAAAACCGTACTGCGGTTGGAGTTGGCAAGACCGCGCAGGTAGTACAGGTACGCGATGTTGCGGTGGGTCGGGTAGGTGCGGATGAAGCGGTCGATGCTGGACACCGCATCGTCGTGCTTGCCGGCCTTGTACTGGGCGTAGGCGGTTTCGATCATCGCCTGCTCGGTATAGGGACCGTACGGATACTGGGCCACCAGGCGGCGGAAGCTGGTCTCAGCACCGCTCCAGTTGCCACCCTGCATCAGCTTGTGGCTCTTCTCGTACAACTGTTCGACCGGCGTCCCTTCATCGGGGCGATCGCCCTTCTTGGCGCCACGGTGGCAGCCGGTGGCGGCGATGACCAGCACCAGCAGCAGGGCGGTGAGGCGGACGGGCGCAGAGAGCATGGCGGAGCGTCGGATCATGGGGTCGAGGCGGGACGCGGCTGGAATACGAAGGGTCGATGATAGCCTAGTGTCCTGTCCAGCGACTGAAACCGGCCGCCGGGACCCCAAAATTTCAAAGAATGCCCCCTGCCATGTCTGAACAACCCTCTGAATCGGCCCGCCAGGCCATCGTCCCCGACACTGCGGCCGGCCGTCGTTTCGACGCCGTCGTGGCCGAACTGTTCCCCGAATACTCGCGTTCGCGCCTGACCGAGTGGATCAAGGCGGGCGACGTCCTGCTGGATGGCGCCCAGGTGCGCCCGCGCGACCCGCTGCGCGGCGGCGAGGTGGTCACCCTCACCGTGGTGCTCGAGACCCAGACCGACGCCCAGCCGGAGGACATCCCGCTGGACGTGCTGTTCGAGGACGAGCACCTGCTGGTGATCAACAAGCCGGTCGGGCTGGTGGTCCACCCCGGCGCGGGCAACCATAGCGGCACCCTGGTCAATGCCCTGCTGTTCCGCGACCCGTCGGTGGCGGTGCTGCCGCGCGCCGGCATCGTGCACCGCCTGGACAAGGACACCAGCGGCGTGATGGTGGTGGCCAAGACCCTGGAAGCGCAGACCGCGCTGGTCGAGCAGCTGGCCGCGCGCGACGTGCACCGCCAGTACCTGGCCATCGTGATGGGCGCACTGGTGGCCGGCGGCACGGCCGATGCGCCGATCGACCGCCACCCGCGCGACCGCCTGAAGATGGCCGTGCGCGAGGACGGCAAGGAAGCGATCACCCATTACCGCCTGCGCGAGCGCTTCCGTGCGCACACCGCGTTGGAGTGCCGCCTGGAAACCGGGCGTACCCACCAGATCCGCGTGCACATGGCGCATGTGCGCCACCCGATCATCGGCGACCCGCTGTACGGCGGCGCGCTGAAGCTGCCCAAGGGCGCCAGCGACGAGCTGGTGGCCGCGCTGCGCGGCTTCAAGCGCCAGGCCCTGCATGCCGAAACGCTGGAGTTCACCCACCCGATCACCGGCGAGCCGGTGCGCAACACCGCGCCGGTGCCGGAGGACATGCTGCACCTGATGAAGGTGCTGCGCGAAGACAGCGAAGCCTTCGCCGCACGCGAGCGGGACCGCTGGTGATGGCGGCCGCGCTGCCGTTGCTGCAGGCCGACTGGCCAGCGCCAGCAGGCGTCCATGCGCTGACCACGCGCCGGCATGGCGCGGGCATCTCGCCGGCGCCATTCGCGCAGTTCAACCTGGGCAACCGGCACGCGGCCGATGGCGATACCCCGGCCAATGTCGAGCACAACCGCCAGCTGTTGCAGCAGGGATTGGCGCTGCCGTCCGCGCCGCATTGGCTGCGCCAGGTGCACAGCAGTACCGTGCTGCGCTTCGATGCGCCGCCGGTGCCGGGCGCCAGTGAGCCGGTGGCCGACGCCGCGGTGACTTCGGTGCCGGGCGTGGTGCTGGCGATCCTGACCGCGGATTGCCTGCCGGTGGTGTTCGCCGCTGCCGATGGCAGCGAGGTGGGCGCGGCCCATGCCGGTTGGCGCGGGCTGGCCGACGGCATGCTGGAAGCCACCGTGGCCGCCCTGCAGACACCGCCAGCGCAGCTGCGGGCCTGGCTGGGCCCGGCTGCGGGACCGGCCGACTACGAGATCGGCGAGGAGGTCTTCCACGCTTTCGTCGGGCATGACCCGGCTGCGGAGGCGGCTTTCGTGGCGACCCGGCCCGGGCACTGGAAGGTTGACCTGTTCGCGCTGGCCCGCCAGCGGCTGCAGGCCGCCGGCATGGACCCGGCGCAGGTGTATGGCGGCACGGTGTCGACCATGGCCGACCCGGACCTGTACTCGCACAGGCGCGACCGTCGCACCGGGCGCATGGCGACGCTGGCCTGGATCGCGCGCTGAGCATGCCCCTGTTCGCGCGCGTGCTGGGGCCGGCTTTTGCCACCCTGGCGCCGCCGGTACAGGCGCTGCACGCCGCTGCGTTGCCGTGCCGCTACGTGGGGCAGGCGCGGATCGAGCGCGGACGGCACTGGCTGGTGCCGCTGCTGGCCGCCCTGGCGCAGTTGCCGAGGGAGGGCGAAGCGCTGCCGACCGAAGTGGCGTTCAGTGCACACGGGCAGGGCGAGCGCTGGGCACGCCGGTTCGGCCGCTGGCCGATGGTGTCGCGGTTGTGGGCGCACGAGGGCCATCTGCGTGAGCAGCTGGGCGCGGTGCGTTTCGAGTTCGACCTGCAGGCCCGCGAGGGCGGCATCGATTGGTCGGTGCGCCGGGTGTGGGCGTTCGGGGTGCTGCCGCTGCCCACGCGCTGGTTTGGCGGCGTGCGCTGCCGCGAAGCGGGGCAGGGGCAGCGTTACACTTTCCGGGTTGATGTGACCTTGCCCTGGGCAGGAGCCCTGATCCGCTATGAAGGCTGGCTCGAACCGCAGTGAGACCGCTGCCGACGGCGCGGTGATCGTGTTCGACGGTGTCTGCGCGCTGTGCAACCGGTGGGTGCGCTTCCTGCTGCGTTTCGACCGCAAGGGGCGCTATCGCTTCGCGGCGATGCAGGGTACCCGGGGCAGTGCGCTGCTGCGCGCGCATGGACTGGATCCGCAGGACCCCAGGTCATTCCTGCTGCTGGATGCGCAGGGCGCATGGACCGACACCGACGCGATCCTGCGCGTGCTGGCCGGGTTGGGCGGCGCCTGGCGCCTGAGCGGTGTGCTGCAGTGGGTGCCGCGACGCTGGCGCGACGCGGCCTATCTCGTGCTGGCGCGCAACCGCTACCGCTGGTTCGGGCGCCACGACGCCTGCCTTCTGCCGGCGCCGGAACAGGCCGCGCGCTTCCTGGACTGAACAAAAAGGGGACGGAGGGAGTCAAGTCGTTCATGCATGAACGACTTGATTCCCTCCGTCCCCTTTTTTCAGTCGAGCAGCCGGTAGCTGATGCGTCGATTCAGCGCACGACCGTGATCGCTGCGGTTGTCGGCGATCGGCTGCTCCTGCCCGTAGCCGGTGGGAACCAGTGCGGCCGAGCCCACCCCTTGTTCCTGCAGTGCCTGGGCCACGGCCTCAGCACGCAACTGGCTGAGCTGCTGGTTGCTTGTGGCCGAACCGGCGCTGTCGGTGTGCGCGGCGACCTCCACGCGTGCACCGGCCGGGATTGCGCGCAGTGCGGAGGCAACGGTGCCGATCGTCTGCCGCGAGTCGCCGGTGAGCGTAGCGGTGCCGGCGTGGAACTTCAGGGTGGTCCGGTTCAGTGCTTCAATCCGCTGTGTGGGATCGGCGTGCGCTGGCAGCTGCGCCAGCGCAGCCAGTCCCGGCCCCCACAAGCCCGCCATGTCCAGCGCCGGGAAGTCCTGGCGCAACCTGTGCGAGATGGCCAGCCGCTGCGCGTCCTCCATCTGCGAGGTGTCGATGCGCAGCTGCGATCCGGCGAACTCCAGCCGCAGCCCATCGCCCTGCAGCTGCGGAAGATCGGCAATCAGGCGATCCAGCCACCGCGGCGCGCGTGCGCGTGGGTCCAGCGTTATCCCGCCCTGCACGTTCTGCCGGCCGTGTACCGCCAACAGCGCGCTCCAGATACGGCGACGTTCCCCCTCGGTGGGCAGGTTGCCGTGCACCTGCATCTGTGTGCCGTGTTGCTGCAGGGACAGGTAGGCGTCGTGTTCGAGCGGAATGTCCGGCACCGTCCACAGGGGCGTGCGGGCCTTCAGCTGCAGCCAGGTGGTGAGGCCGAGGACAACGACGATGGCCAGCAGCCACAACAGGCTGCGCACGGCCATCCCATACATCGCGCGCGATGGCACCGTGCCGGTCATGCGCCGGGGCGATGGGCCCACGATGCTGCGATGGACATGGGGGGAAGGCACCAGGCCGCCGGGCGCAT
The DNA here is from genome assembly GCF_059369755.1 of Stenotrophomonas sp. YJH_SMC_57. Classification (NCBI taxonomy): domain Bacteria; kingdom Pseudomonadati; phylum Pseudomonadota; class Gammaproteobacteria; order Lysobacterales; family Lysobacteraceae; genus Stenotrophomonas; species Stenotrophomonas sp. YJH_SMC_57. Next base: position 381,999 of record NZ_JCAFSZ010000001.1, on the reverse strand, counting down.
CCATCAGTGTGACCACCCCGGGCAGAAGGTGGCAGGCGACCACCCTGAAAGCACCGGGTGACATGCCACAACGGTGCGCGATCATGGCCAGTGTGTGTGCGCCCAGCGCGCGTTCGAGCTCACTGGCGACGATGGGCAGCCGCAACGCTGCCGGTTGCCGCCAGGAATGAAAACGGGAGGCCAGGCCTGCCTGTTCAAACCGCTGCTGCAGACCGTCCAGGCCCCGGTGATGGGAGGTTATCCAGACGCTGATGACCTCCACCACCCAGCGGGCGCGATGGCCCAGCTCCAGGCGTGTTGCGGCATCTTCGATGAAACGGTCGTACGCAGACATGCAGTGACTCCCCGGAATGTGATGTGCGTCGCGCCGCGCAGCAGGCGCGACGGATTGCGATAGCTCTGGGGGCGCCACTCTGGGGAGCGCGCGTCAATGCATGGTGAAAGGCTGGCGGTGGTGCCTCCTTCGTTCCGGCGGGCGATGCCGCAGAGCGTGCGGCAGGACACGATGAGGCCTTGTGCGACGCGAGCCTTACACGCCTGCCCGGGACCGCAGGGACGGGCAGGCGCCCCATTCTCCTGTTCGGCGAATGGTTTCACGTGCATCTACTTTCGGGCTTAAAGCGACAATCTGCGAGCGCACATGGCGCTCTTCTGTCGCTTCATGGCTGGACTGGTGGCGCAATCCATCAGTTCTCCAGTGCGTCCAGGTAACTGCGCCGCCAGTGGTTGATGTCGTAGGTGCGCAGGTGGTCCATCATCGCGTGCCAACGTTCCTTGCGCCTGCGCAGCGACATCGTCGCCGCGGTGGCGATGGCATCGGCGACGCCGTCCAGGTCGTGCGGGTTCACCAGCAACGCCTGCTTGAGTTCGTCGGCGGCGCCGGCCAGCAGCGACAGCACCAGCACGCCGGGATCCTCCGGGTCCTGCGAGGCCACGTACTCCTTGGCCACCAGGTTCATGCCGTCGCGCAGCGGCGTCACCAGGCCCACCGCCGCCGCCCGGTAGAAGCCGGTGAGGGTGGCATGGGTGAAGTTCTGGTTGACGTAGCGCAGCGGCGTCCAGTCCGGCTCGGCGTGACCCCCGTTGATGTGGCCGGCGATCTGTTCCAGCTGGCTGCGCAGCTGCCGGTACTCGGTGACGTCGCCGCGTGAGACCGGGGCGATCTGCAGGTAGGTCAGCGAGCCGCGCTGGTCGGGATGGCGCTGCAGGTAGCGCTCGAAGCCGAGGAAGCGTTCGGGCAGGCCCTTGGAATAGTCCAGGCGGTCGACACCGATCGCCAGCTGGCGGTCACGCAGGCTGTTGCGCAGGTCCTTGACCGCCGCTTTGGTGGCGGCGGTGCCGGCCTGGCGCGCGATCAGGTCGGTGTCGATGCCGATCGGGAAGGCGGCCGCGCGGAAACGGCGCCCGCCGGGGGCTTCCAGTTCACCGTTGTCGAGCACGCGGCCACCGCCGAACAGGCGCAGGTAAGTCTGGAAGCGATCGGCGTCGCGCTGGGTCTGGAAGCCGACCAGGTCGTAGGCATACAGCGCAGAGAACAGGCGCAGGTGATCGGGCATGGCCTGCAGCAGGTCGGCCGAGGGCATCGGGATGTGCAGGAAGAAGCCGATGCGGCAGCCGATGCCGCGTTCGCGCAGCAACGCACCGAGTGGAATCAGGTGGTAGTCGTGGATCCACACGATGTCGTCTTCGCGCAGCAGCGGGGCGAGCTTGTCGGCGAACAGCGCGTTGACCTTGTGGTAGGTCTCGCGGGTGCCACGGTCGTAGTCGACCAGGTCCAGGCGGAAGTGCAGCAGCGGCCACAACGTGCGGTTGGCGAAGCCGTTGTAGTAACCGTCAACCTCGCGCTTGCTCAGGTCCAGGGTGACGAACTCGATGTCGCCGTCCTTCTGCGTGTGCAGCGTGCCACTGCCCTCGCGCACGCTCTTGCCGCTCCATCCGAACCACATGCCGCCGCGTTCCTTCAACGCGGCCAGCAGGCCGACCGCCAGGCCGCCGGCACGGTTCTCGCCGGGCACCGCCACGCGGTTTGAAACCACTACAAGACGACTCACGATGCCTCCTGCCAGGACCGCGACAGGCGCATCGCGGCGGTGATCAGGCCGACGTGCGAATAGGTCTGCGGGAAATTGCCCCAGGCCTCGCCACTGTCGAATGCAAGATCCTCCGACAGCAGGCCCAGATGATTGCGCTGTTTCAGCAGCGTTTCGAACATCGCGCGCGCCTCGTCCAGGCGCCCGATCGCGGCCAGCGCGTCGATGTACCAGAACGTACAGATGGTGAAGCTGGTTTCCGGCTCGCCGAAGTCATCCGGGGCAACGTAGCGGTACAGCGAATTGCCATGTTTGAGGTCGCGGCCGATGGCGTCGACGGTGGCGATGAAGCGGGCGTCCAGCGCATCGATGAAACCGATGTCGGCCAGCAGCAGCAGCGAGGCATCCAGGCGATGGCCACCGAAGGTATCGGTGAAGTGGCCCAGTTCCTCGCTCCAGGATTCGGCCATGATGCGCGCATGGATGGTGTCGGCACGTTCGCGCCAGTAACGCGCACGGTCGTCGCGCTTCAGGCGCACGGCGATCTTGCACAGGCGGTCGCAGGCGGCCCAGCACATCGCGCTGGTGTAGGTGTGCACCTCGGTGCGGCCGCGGAATTCCCACAGGCCGGCATCGGGTACGTCATGCAGGGCAAAGGCCTGTTCGCCCAGGGGTTCCAGGCGGGCGAAGGTGTGCGCGTCGCCCGGGTCCTGCAGGCGGCGATCGAAGAACAGCTGCGTGGACGCCAGCACCACGCTGCCGTAGACATCGTGCTGGCGCTGCACCCAGGCCAGGTTGCCACGGCGCACCGGGCCCATGCCGCGATAGCCGGACAGGCTGGGCACTTCGTCCTCATCCAGCTTGGCCTCGAAGCCGATGCCGTACAGTGGCTGCAGCGTGCCGTCGGTGGTGGCCAGGTTGAAGATGTAGCCGAGGAACTGCTCCATCGTGCGCGTCGCGCCCAGGCGGTTCAGCGCACGCACCACGAACGCGGCATCGCGCAGCCAGCAGTAGCGGTAGTCCCAGTTGCGCACGCTGCCCGGTGCCTCTGGAATGGAGGTGGTCATCGCCGCGATGATCGCGCCGCTGTCCTCGTACTGGCAGAGCTTCAGGGTGATCGCGCTGCGGATCACCGCGTCCTGCCATTCCAGCGGAATGGACAGGTAGCGCACCCACTCGCGCCAGTAATCGCGGGTGCGCTGGAAGGCTTCCTGCACATAGCCGCTGATCGAGCGGTTGAGTGATTCATCGACACCCAGGATCAGGTGGATGGGATGGTTGAGTACGAATGGCAGGCCCTCGCGAACGAAGCGAACCGGCACATCGGTGGTCAGCCGCAGCACGTGCTCGGGCAGGATCCATCGCACGTGGTTGCTGCCCCAGGTAGACTCGGGCACGCGTGCACCCCAGTCCGCCAGAGGGCGCGCATGCACGGTGATGCGTGGGCTGCCGGCCAAGGGGCGCACCTGGCGGATCAGGCTGACCGGGCGGTAGAAGCGGTCGTTCTGGCGCCAGCGTGGGGCGAAATCGAGGATTTCCAGTTCACCACCGTGCGCGTCGCGCAGCACGGTGCGCAGGATCGCGGTGTTGGTCAGGTACTCCTGCTCGCTGCTGGCGAAATCCTCCAGTTCGATGGCGAAATCGCCACCGGTCTGCTGGTTGGGGCCGAGCAGCGCGCAGAAGGTGGGGTCGCCATCGAAGGTGGGCAGGCAGCTCCACACAACGCGGGCATGTTTGTCGACCAGGGCGCCGAAGCTGCCGTTGCCGACCACGCCCAGATCAAGATCGGGTTGGGTCATCACGCGGTACATCTCGTCGGTTGCGGCCGTGGGGGTGGCCGGGTCAATAGGCATTCTCACGCAGCCAGGCGTGCACGCTGCGTATGTCGGGCAGCGCGAACACCGCCGCGCTGGGTTCACGTTCGCCCACCAGCACGCTCCAGCCATGCTGACCGTTGGCGGCGTCGAAGCCGAATTCGTCGGTGAGGTCGTCGCCGAGAAACACCGGCAGGCGACCGCGGAACGGCAGGTACTGCATCATCCGGCGCACCGCGCGGCCCTTGTCGGTACCCACCGGAACGAACTCGACCACATGGTCGCCCGGCTGCAGGCGATAGCTGGTACGGCCGCGCACGTGGCGGTCGGCAAAGGCACGCACCTCGCTGGCCGCGTGTGGAGCGCCGCGCCAATGCAGGGCCAGGCCGACGCCCTTGTCTTCCACCAGTACGCCGGGATGGCCATGGGCGAAACGCATTGCCTGCTGGTGCAGGGCGTGCAGCCACTCGGCGGTGTCATCGTCATGTGCGTCGCGCAGCACACGACCATCCTCGCCGCGCAGCTCGTGGCCATGCAGGCCGGCGGCAGGCAGTTGCAACGGTGCAAACAGCTGGTCCAGCTGTTCGAGCGGACGACCACTGACCAGTGCCACGGCACCTTCCAGGCGGTCGCTGATGCGGCCGATGGCTTCACGCACATCCGGCAGCAACTGCACGGCATCCGGGCGTGCAGCGAATTCGATCAGGGTGCCATCGACATCGAGGAACAACGCACAGGCGTCGTCCAGCAAGGGCGGTGGCGGACGCAGGGGGAGCGGTTCAGCCATGACGCCCAGCTTGCCAGCGTGGGCGTGTACGTAGGGTCGAGGTCAGGCTACGAATCGGGGTAGTGCCGGCCGCTGGCCGGCTACTTCATGGCCCATGGATGCACCTCGCGGTTGCCGGCCAGCGGCCGGCACTACCGGGCTGGTGAATCAGAAGGTATAGCGGACGCGGCCGTAGTAGTACGCGCCGTTGCTGCCGATCGGCGACAGCACGTCATACGGCAGGTTGCCGAAGTAGTGGATATCGCTGTTGGATCGATCCGGGTAGTTGTCGGTCAGGTTCTGGCCGCCGATGGCCACGCTCCAGCGCGGGGTGATGCGGTACTCCACTTCCGCATCCAGCTGCCATTCGGCCTGGTAGGTCTGGCGCGGGATGTAGCCATCACCGAAGTTGAACACGCGGGTAGCGCTGCCGTAGCGGTTCACCCGCGTGCTCAGCGACCAGTGGTCGTTGCTCCACGCCGCCGAGACGCTGCCACGCGTGCGCGGCGTGGCATCGGTGAGCGTATTGGTCTCTTCGATGCCGAACAGCACGTAGTCCGGGCTCAGTGCACGCAGCTGTGGCGGCGTGGCAAGCACGTTCTTCAACGTGGTCTTGGTGTAGGCGTAGGTGCCGGTCAGCAACAGCTGGCCATCGCCCAGCGACTGGCGCCAGTTGCTCACCAGTTCGGCGCCGCGGGTGCGGGTGTCGGCGGCGTTGACGAAGAAGCTGGCGCTCTGCAGGCCGCTGACACCGTAGTTGGCCGCCACGTAGTCGGTCAGTGCATCACCGGTGATGCTCTCCGACAATGCGATGCGGTCGTCGATGTCGATCTGGAAGAAGTCCAGCGACAGGTCGAAGTGCTCGCCGATGCGGCTGGTGAAGCCCAGCGAGGTGTTGATCGACTTTTCCGGCTTCAGGTTCTGCGCACCCAGGCCGCGCGCGATCGGATTGTTGACCGACAGCAGGCGCCCCTGCACCAGCTGGCCGCCGGCGTTGTAGCCGGTGGAGGTGGATTCGTAGCCGATCTGCGCCAGCGACGGCGCACGGAAGTTGTTGGAAATAGCACCGCGCAGGGCGAACGCCGGGGTGAATTCGTAGCGCAGGCCGAGCTTGCCGGTCAGTTCGCCGCCGAAGTCGTCGTTGTGCTCGTAGCGCGCAGCCAGGTCGGTGGAGAACTTCTCGCCGAACTGGCTGGACAGGCTGGCATAGGCGCTGGCCACGTCGCGCGACAGGTTTGCCGCGTCCTGCGGGGTCAGGCCGCCACCGGCCTGCGAACCGGTCGGGCGGTCGGTGTAGGGGCCGGCAGCGTAGCTGGCCGGGTCACCCGGGCGGGTCTGGTAGCGCTCTTGGCGCGCTTCCACGCCCAGGCCGAGCGTGTGGCTGATGCTGTCGCTCTGGGTGAACACACGGCTCAGGTCGAGGTTGCCCACGGTCTGCGCGTACTCGTAGTCAGCGGTCTTGAAGCGGGTCGGGCTGGTCGGGCCCAGCGACGCGTTGAGTGAATCACGCAGGCGGTAGGTGAAGTCGTTCTGACCGTAATCCAGGCTGCCGTCATAGCTCCACTCGCCCCACTGGCCGCGCACGCCGGCCACCGCCTGCACATCGCGGTTCTCGCCTTCGGAGATCGGCCGGTAGCCGTTCGGATAGACCTGCTTCCAGTTGGCATCGCCATCGGGATAGCGGAAGTAGTTCGCGCCTTCGGTGTCACGCTGGTTGAAGGTGCCGAACGCGTAGAAGGTCGAGGTCTGGCCGACCGGAATCTCGGTGTTCAGCCACAGGTTGATGTCCTTGCTCTTGCCATCGCCCAGCACGTAGTTGCGCTTGCCCTGCAACGCCAGGTTGTCCGGGGTCTGGTCCCACGGCGGAATCTGGTCGAAGCCGGCGCGGTTGGTGCCGTCGCGGTGCTTGTACTCCAGGCCGACGCGCAGGAAGCCGCCGTCCTCGCCCAGCGCGGTACCGACCTTGGCGCTGATGTTGCCGGTCTGGCCATCGGTGAGGGTGCGTCCGATCGGCTTGAGGTCGGTGTGGTTGGCGCCGTAGCTGGCTTCGATCTCGCCACCGTCGCCGCCGTTGTCGAGGATCACGTTGATTACGCCGGCCACGGCGTCCGAGCCGTACAGCGCACCGGCGCCGTCACGCAGCACTTCGATGCGCTTGATCGCGCTGACCGGGATCGAATTGAAGTCGACCGGCGTGGTGCCCTTGCCGATCTTGCTGTCGGTGTTGACCAGCGCGGTGTGGTGGCGGCGCTTGCCGTTGACCAGCACCAGCACCTGGTCCGGCGACAGGCCGCGCAGCTGCGCGGCGCGCACGTGGTCGGCGCCACCGGAGTTGGACTGGCGCGGGAAGTTGAACGACGGCAGCAGCGCCTGCAGCGCGCTGCCCAGTTCACCGTTGACCACGCCGGCCTTGCGGATGTCCTCGGCGGTGAGCACATCCACCGGGGAGGTGGATTCGAGCACGGTGCGGTCGGCGGCACGCGTGCCAGTGACGATCACCGTGTCGAGGTTGGTGGCGTCCTGGGCCAGGGCCGGGACAGCGGCGGAGGAAAGCGCGAGGGCAATGGCGAGGCCGAGCGGCGACGCGGGCAGGCGGGCGGACATGGGGGCTCCAGCAACAACGACGACGGGGAAGGGGAGATAGTTTCACTTACATCCATCCGGATGAAGCGATATATTATCTTCGCGTGATGACCGTAGCCGATGCAAGCCCCTGCCGGTCCGGCATGAGCTGATGCCCGGTTGGCATCAGCACGCCGGGCCGGTGGCGCTGTACGCTGCCGGCTCGCCTTGTCCCCCCTCTTGTCCGGAGCTGTACCGATGAAACACCTTGGCCTCGTCTTTGCCGTGCTGCTGGCCACCAGCGGCTGCGCCAGCCTGTCCTCGCAGGCGCCCAGTGCGTATGCCACGGCCACCACCGCCGAACTGAAGGGCGATGCGGCGCGCCCGTCCGACGGCCACGGCTGGGTGCGCAGCGAGCTGTATTTCGGCGTTGGCGAAGAGCAGGGCGCAGGCAGCCGTCCGCAGGCCGACACCATCAGCGAGGCGCAGTGGCGCACTTTCCTGGACAAGGAAGTCACTCCACGCTTCCCCGATGGCCTGACCGTGTTCGATGCCTACGGCCAGTGGCTGTTCCGCGGCGATGCCTCGCCCAACCGCCTGCGCACCAAGGTGCTGGTGGTGCTGCACGAGGACACCCCGCAGCGCCGGGCCGACATCGAGGCGATCCGCCTGGCCTGGAAGCAGCAGACCAAGCATCAGTCGGTGCTGTGGTCGCGGCAGCCGGTCGAGGTATCGTTCTGAGTTGAAGGTGCCGCCGCGGTGCCGCAGGGAGCGATGATGGATTGCAGGGAGTGGGTGCTGGGCGTGGTGCTGGCAGGCGTGCTGGCCCCGGCCGCGCAGGCGGGCGGGGACGGCAGCGAAACGCTGCGGTTCCAGGTGGCCGCCCACGTGCAGGCGCACGCCGATCCGCAGCAGGATGGCAGCATCGCGGTGCAGCTTTCGCCGTCGGGCAAGCGCCAGACGCTGGCCGGCGCAGCGGATGCGGACGGCAATTCGCGGTGGGGTCTGGAGGATGTCGACTTCGATGGTTACCCGGAACTGGTCGCACGCGCATCGGTGGGCATGGTCAATGAAGCGGTGGCGGTGTACCGCTTTGATCCTGCCAGTGGCGGGTTCCGTGCGTTGCAGGCTGAAACCCACGGCAAGGACAGCTGCGGTGACCTGATGGGGCTGACGGTCGATCGTGCGAGCCGCACCCTCACCAGCAGCTGCCGCAGCGGCCCGATGTGGTACGCCGACCAGTATCGGTTTGCAGGTTCGAAGCTCTATCTGTACCGCGCCGAGAGCGTACTGATGCTGGGCGACACGCTGAACGCCGCGCTGCGTTGGGAGCAGAGCGACGAGCAGGGCCCGCTGGCGGTCTGGCGGACCTATGACCCCGCTGGAAAGGTGCTGGAGACCGCCATCGCCGATGGCCTGGGCGCACCGCCCGGCGGGCCGCTGCGTGGTCAGCAGGCGACGGTGGTGCCCGCGCGCCTGTTCCTGTTCGACAAGCCCGGCGCATCCAGCACCCCGCGTTACCTGGTGCAGGGCGACCGTGTGGAAATGCTGGATGAACAGGACTGCTGGATGAAGCTGCGCTACCAGAATCCCAAACACGGCGCGGTGCTGGGCTGGATCAACGTCAACGATTGACCGGACATCCGTCCGCAGTTTGCACATCGAGGTGATGCGCGATTTGCCCACGGAGGCATCACTTCCCCGGGTCTAGCCTCGGACGTTCCCCCGTTCGAGGATGTATCCGATGAGCAAGCGCGTGGCCGAAATCGTGGTGGACACCCTGCAGCAGGCAGGCGTCCGCCGCTGTTATGGCATCGTGGGCGATACGCTCAACCATGTGACCGATGCGATGCATGGCAGTGACATCGCCTGGGTGCACGTGCGGCATGAGGAAGTGGCCGCATTCGCTGCCGGTGCCGATTCGCTGGTGAGTGGCGAACTGACCGCCTGCGCGGGTTCCTGCGGCCCCGGTGGCCTGCATTTCATCAACGGCATCTTCGAAAGCAACCGCAATCGCGCGCCGATGGTGCTGATCGCCAGCCAGATCGTCACCAGCGAGCTCGGCATGGAGTTCCCGCAGGAAGTGGATTTCAAGGCGGTCTATGGCAGCTGCACGGTGTTCTGCGAACAGGTGCACAGCCCTGCGCAGGCACGGCGCGTGGTGGCGCTGGCCTGCCAGGCCGCGATCAGCCGCCGCGGCGTGGCGGTGGTGATCCTGCCGGCCGACATCAGCGAGGCCGAAGTGAAGCACGATGTGCCGTTCTCGGTGCACTACACCCAACCGGTGCTGCGTCCGTCCGACGCTGAACTGCAGCGCATCGCCGAGCTGCTGGGGCAGGGCAGGCGCATTGGCATCTACGCCGGTGCCGGCTGCCAGGGCGCACACCCGCAGCTGCTGGAACTGGCGCGGCGCCTGCAGGCGCCGGTCGCGCATACCTCGCGCGCCAAGGACTTCGTCGAGCCTGACAACCCCTACAACATGGGCATGACCGGTATTTTCGGCATCGAATCGGGCTTCCACACGCTGATGGAGTGCGACACGTTGCTGCTGCTCGGCGCTGATTTCGCGTGGGGCCAGTTCTATCCGGACAAGGCCACGATCATCCAGGTCGACCGCGACGGCAGCCATCTGGGCCGCCGCCATCCGGTGAACCTGGGCGTGGTCGGTGACATCGCGCCGACGCTGGACGCCTTGTTGCCGATGCTGCCGCCGCGCGAGGACAGCAGTTTCCTGGACGAATGCATCGAGCGCCGCGACAAGGCGCTGAAGAAGCGCGAACAGGAAGAGCAGCCGGGCGAGGGCGAGCTGATCCATCCACAGCACCTGACGGCGTTGTTGTCGAAATACGCGACGGACGATGCGCTGTTCACCGCCGACGGTGGCTCACCGATGGTGTGGGTGCTGCGGCATATCCGCGTCAACGGCCGCCGCCGTACGCTGACCAGCCTGTTGCACGGCACGATGGCCAACGCGATGCCACAGGCGCTTGGCCTGCAGAAGGCGTTCCCGGGACGGCAGGTGATCTCGTTGTCCGGCGACGGCGGCCTGGCGATGCTGCTCGGCGACCTGCTGACAGCGGTGCAGGAAAACCTGCCGATCAAGGTGGTGGTGTTCAACAACGGCTCGCTGAACTTCGTCGAGCTGGAGCAGAAGGTGGAGGGCCTGCTGGACAACTACACCGACCTGAAAAATCCGGATTTCGGCCGCCTGGCCGAGGTGATCGGCTTCCATGGCCGCACCGTCACCCGCAGCGAGGATCTGGAGGATGCGGTGCAGGACTTCCTGTCCCAGCGCGGCCCGGCGCTGCTGGATGTGCATACCAGCCGCGCGGAGCTGGTGATGCCGCCGCAGATCGAGGCGAAGCAGGTGGCAGGTACCGCACTGTATGCGGCCAAGGCGGTGTTGAACGGCCGCTTCGACGATGTGAAGCATCTGCTGGTGGACAACTTCCTGAAGAAGTGAGCCGCCTGCTCCCACGGTAGTGCCGGCCGCTGGCCGGCAACGCCGGGGTCAGATCCATTTTCCTGCGGAAAACGGATCTGACCCCATCGGCAGGCCGCCGCCACCAGAGGCCCACCGATGCCTGGAACCCATCATTCCACTGTGGAATTGGCGCGCAGGCCCCGCTGGGCCTACCATCGGCGGTCCCCACCCCCACCGCCCCTTCCATGTCCGCTCCCGCTTCCGCCGCACCGCGTCGCTGGTTCGTCGCCGGCGACTTCAACGGCTTCTTCGGCCTGGTCGTCGACAACCTCTCCATCCTCGGCTTCATCGCCATGGCCCTGGTCGGGATCTTCCAGTTCCCCGCCGACGTGGTGTTCGGCCGCATGTTCCCCGGCACCGCCTTCGGCGTGCTGGTCGGCAACCTGCTGTACACCCTGATGGCGCGGCGGCTGGCCGCGCGTACCGGCCGCGACGATGTCACCGCCATGCCGTTGGGCCTGGATGCGCCGACCAGCATCGGCATGGCCCTGCTGGTGCTCGGCCCGGCCTTCATCGCCTTCAAGCAGCAGGGCCTGGACCCGCATGCCGCCGGCATCGCCACCTGGCAGCTGGGCATGGCCGCGCTGGTCATCATGGGCGTGCTGAAGTTCGTGTTGTCGTTCTTCGGCGAAGCGGTCACCCGCGCACTGCCACGTGCTGCGCTGCTGGGATCCATCGCCGGCATCGCGCTGGTGCTGATGGGCCTGCTGCCGCTGCTGGAAACGCTGCGCTCGCCGCTGGTCGGCTTCACCACGCTGGGCCTGCTGCTGTACGTGCTGATTGCCAAGGGCAAGCTGCCGGTGCGTGGCCCGGGCGTGCTGCTGGCCTTCGTGTTCGGCACCGTGCTGTATTACGGCCTGGGCCTGGCCGGGCTGGGCGCGCCGGGCTTCCATGTGCCGGCGTGGGTGCCGCCGCAGGTGGTGCTGCCGCTGCCGACGCTGGGTTTCCTCGAGGGCCTGCCCACCGCGATGACCTACCTGCCGCTGCTGCTGCCGTTCGGCCTGCTGATGGTGGTCGGCGGCATCAACGTGTCCGAAAGCGCACGCGCGGCCGGTGATGACTACCGCACCCGCGACATCCTGCTGGTGGAAGCGGTGGCCACGCTGGTGGCCGGTGTCTGCGGCGGCGTTGCGCAGACCACGCCGTACATCGGCCAGCCGGCCTACAAGCACATGGGCGCACGCAGCGGCTATACGCTGCTGACCGGCCTGTTCGTCGGCATCGGCGGCATGCTCGGCATCATCTCCGGGCTGGTGCAGTGGCTGCCGCTGGCGGTGCTGGCACCGATCATCGTGTACGTGGCGATCGATATCACCACCCAGGCGTTCCAGGCCACGCCACGCCACCACGCCGGTGCGATGGTGTTCGGTTTCCTGCCGTCGGTGGCGTACCTGCTGGCGATCAAGGCGCCGGGCTGGATCGCGCCGGACCAGCTGCCGCAGTTGCTGACCAAGCTGGACGGCCACGGCCTGCCGGAACTGGCGGTGATCTTCACCCTCGGCAACGGCTTCATCATCACCTCGATGCTGTGGATCTCGGCAGTGGCGGCGATGGTCGATGGTCGCCTGCGTCGCGCCTGCGGTTTCCTGCTGGTGGCGGCGCTGTTGACCCTGTTCGGCCTGATCCACTCGGTGGACCCGCGCGGTGGCATCTACCTGCCATGGGACCTGGACGGGCTGGCGCGCATCATCAGCTGGCAGTTCGCGGGCGCCTATGTGGCGCTGGCGCTGCTGCTGGGGCTGTTGTCGTTGCAGAAGCAGGCGGTGAAGCCGCTGGATGGGAAAAGCTGACCCCACGGTAGTGCCGGAAGATGCCGTTGGTGTTGAACGCCAGCCGCCGTTCCGAAGCCAGGTAGGCGGCGATGTTCGGCCGCTTCGCCACACGCTCCTGCAGCGCACGCAGCAGGGGCAGGTTGGGCGCCAACGCCTGCATTCGCCGCGGGAACATGTAGTCCAGCCCACTCAGCAGCTGGAACAGCGACAGATCCACATAGGAATGCTCGCGCAGGGCATGGCGGCCGCCGTTGGCGGCCAGTACCTGTTCGAAATGGCCGAGGAACTTCGGCAGTCGTTCGCCACGTAGTGAAGCCGCACGCGCCTTGGCCTCGGTCTTCTGCTCTTCGTAGTATTTCGACGCGGCGATTGGATGGTGGGTGTCATGCACCTCGGCCACCAGGTCGGCGATGGTCAGTTGCAACTGCAGCGCCTGCATCCGCCGCGACGCGGCCTGCGGTACCAGGTCCAGGGTCGGACCGAGAAAATCCAGGATTGCCGCCACCTGCGCGATCACCTGCCGGCCCGCCTTCAGGAACGGTGGTGCGAAGGGCAGTGCTCCCTCGCTGTTTCCATCGAGGAACGGCTGCATCACCGCATCGCCATGCACCCGCGCCATGTCGATGTAATCGGCGGCGGCATCTTCCAGCGCCAGTCGCACGAATTCACCCCGGCCCTGGATGCCGGTCCAGTAGTACAGCGCGTACTGCATGGCAGCGTCTCCGCACGACAAGACCCACAGCCTCGCGCAAGGTGTGCAAAGCAGGCGTGAGCGTGGCGCATGCGCAGGCCCCAACCCCAACGGCAGCGGAACAGACGGGGAACCCACCGCAATCAATCCGGTCACACCTTGTCCATGCAGGTGAACAACGAGGGACTGCATCATGCAGAGTGGAAAGGCGGTATGGCCCTGGGTGCTGGGCGTGGTGGTGATCGGTGGCGCGGGGGGCTGGTTGTTCCGCGATCAGCTGAAGGGCCTGGCAGACGGTGTGTCGGTGCCGGTGCAGTCACCTCCCGCCAGCAGCGGTGCACCGCCACAACCGAAGGCAACCACAGCGCCCGCGCCAGCAACCCCGCCGATCAAGCATCCGCTCGATACCGGGGCCGCCGCCGACCCGGCGCTGCCGAAGCTGGCTGACAGCGATTCCGCCGCCTGGGGCGCGCTGAGCCAGCTGTTCCAGGGCGAGGGGCCGTTGACCCTGCTGCTGCGCGATCATCTGATCCAGCGCCTGGTGACCCAGGTCGACAACCTGGACAAGCCCAGCGTGCCGCCGACCGCACTGGCCGCGCGCCCACTGCCGGGCAGCCTGCAGGTGGAACCCGTTGAAGGTGGCGAGCGGATTGCCGCGGCCAATGCGGCGCGCTATGCGCCCTACGTGCAGGCGTTCACTGCGCTGGACCCCGCGGCGACGGCGGCTGCGTACAGGCGCTTCTATCCGCTGATCCAGCAGGCCTATGTCGACCTGGGCCGGCCCGAAGGCTATTTCAACGATCGCCTGGTCGCGGTTATCGACCATCTGCTGGACACGCCGGAACTGGTGCAGTCGCCGCAGGTGGAACGCGATGAACGCGGCCGCTACCGCTTTGTCGATCCCACGTTGCAGTCGAGGTCGATCGGCCAGAAGGCGCTGCTACGCATGGACGCGGCGCAGGCGCGGGCGGTCAAGCAGCAGCTGCAGGCGATCCGCAGCGCGATCGCTCGCGGCTGAAGGCTGAAGACTGCAGGGGCAGGTGTCATCGCCAGCGTGATAGGGTCTGGATCAGGTAGACAGGAGTGACCTTGATGCATCGAATGTGGTTGGGCGTGAGTGCGTTGTTCGCCACGACAGTGGCCTCGGCTGCGGCCGTCGAGACGCGCGATGGCGAACTGGGCGATCCCTACGGCTACACCCGCAGCGTGCGCCTTGCCGAACTGTCCCGGCTGCAGACGCTGGGCAAGTCACCCGGTGTGAAGGGCAAGCTGGGCCAGGCGGGTTTCTACCGCGTGCGCGGCGAGCTGGACCGCTCCAGCCAGGCGGCCCAGGAGTGCCTGAAGGCCGTGGCCAGCGAGGCGGCCGACAGTGTGAAGGGGGTCGAGTACCTGTGTTCGGCCACCCTGGCCGGCAATCTGCTCCTGCAGGGCGATATCGCGGGTTGGGCGGCGCAGATGCTCCAGGTTCGCACGCTGATGGAGCGCGACATCCGGCCGATGCTGAGCCCCAAGCTGCGCGACATCCATCTTGCTGGCATCAGCGAGCCGCATTTCGAGCGGTTTACCGCATGGCCGCGTAATGCCATGGCAGCGCAGCCGCCAGCCAGCGACATCAGTGTCCCCTTGCAGTTGGACAACGAACTGCCGACGCTCAGCCTGAAGCTGCGCACCGCAGCCGGTGAACGCGAGCTGCGCGTGCATCTGGACAGCGGCGCCGCACACTCACGCATCGGCCGAGCGCTGGCGACCGAGCTGGGCTTGACGCTGACCGAGGGCTTCATGGCGGTCGATGGCAGCCCTGGCAAGTTGTATGCGCTGGCGGCACCGGTCGAGTTGGACATCGGTGGTGTCGCCGTGCGCGATGTGTCCTTTGCGGTACTGGGCCAGGACGACCTGCCACGCATCGGCCTGGACGTACTGCGCGCGCTGGGCCGGGTGCGGGTCAACAAGGATGCGCTGGTGATCCAGGCCACGGCCAGCCCGGTGCCGTGCACGCGGCGGATGGCCACGCTGTCCTCGCTATGGGCGGATGCGTACGACGTCCGCTATCCGATCCGCGCTGGCAAGCAGAACGTGCTGGTCAAGGTGGATACCGGCTTCAACGGCGCCTTCCAGGCCCGCGGAACGTTGCCGACCACGCCACCTGCGTCGGCGATCCGGCGCAAGAACGTGATCACCACCGAAGGCAGCGAAGACATCCAGTTCGTGGAAGCGACCACGCCGGTCATGATCGGGGAGGAAGTGCTGAACCTGCCGATGGACCTGGGGCTGTCGCCCGGGCCAAACCCGCTGTTCAACCCGGACTGGCGCGTGGGCTTTGCCGCGACCCAGCGCTACAGCCTGTACATGGATGTTGAAGGCACCTATGGCTGCCCGGTGGCCGTTGCGGTGGCGCCACCGCTGTTGCCGCCGAAGCCGGCTCCCACGCCGCCTGCGGGCGGCTGATCCGCGGCTACAGGCTCTGCAGGAACGCCTCGATGTCCTGCAGATCCTGGCGGCCCAGCCCGCGCGGCCGCAGCAGTGGATCCGGCTCTGGGAACGGCGCCGCATCAGCCGGCAGCGCGGCCGGGGCGCGCGGGCGCGCGCCGCCCACGTTGTAGAACGCCAGCACGCCCGACAATTTCGGGATCATGCCGTTGTGCATGTAGGGCGCTGTGGCGGCAACGCCTCGCAGCGACGGTGTACGGAAACGGCCGCTGTCGGCGGGATCACCGGTGACCTCATAACGCCCCAGATCCTGCCGCGAACGCCCGCGGAAATGTAGGCCCAGATTGTGGAAGCCGTTGTCGGTCAGCGCCGCCCCGCTGTGGCAGTTCATGCAACCGGCCTGCGTGCGGAACAGATGCAGGCCGCGCAGCTGGGTGTCGTCCAGTGCACGTACATCGCCGCGCAGGAAGCGATCAAAGCGGCTGTTGCGCGGCGACAGGCTGCGCTCGAAGGCGGCGATAGCCTGGCCGAGCTGGGCGGCATCGATGCGCGGCAGCGCGAACACCGCGGCGAAGTCAGCACGATAGGATGCATCGCGGCGCAGGCGACGCACGGCGCCCTGCGTGGTGAACCCCATCTCGATGGGATCGGCGATGGGATGCAGCGCCTGCGCTTCCAGCGTGGCCGCGCGTCCATCCCAGAACAGCGGTGCCACCTGTGCGCTGGTGGCCACGCTGGGTGCATTGCGGCGGCCGGGCTGGCGATCATGACCGAAGGACACGCGGCGACCATCGGCCCAGCCCAGGTCCGGATCGTGGCAGCTGGCGCAGGCCAGCTGCCGCGACTTCGAAAGAACCGGATCGAAGAACAGCCGCCGCCCCAGTGCCACCTTGGCTGGCGTGGAAGGATTGTCCGGTGGATCGACGGGCGACGGCAGTGGGGCCAGTTCCTTCCACGCCACGCCGGGTTCGACCTCCGGCGCGGGCCAGCGCGTACTGGGGCTGCTGTAGAGCGCACGCAGGCAGGCGCCATCCCAGCGTTCCGCCTTGCCCGGAGCAGGCGCGCAGACCGGCTGGGAAGGACGTGGCTGTGCAGCGCTGGCCAGCACGGCGCTGACCAGCACTGCAATCCAGCCAAGCCTGCGGCGGCGCGCGGGCCTCAGAACCGGTAGCCCACTTCGAGCCAGAACGAACGTCCCATCTCGTAGTACGGCGCGCGGCTGACGCTGCTGGATACGCCATTCACCGCGCGCCGATCCAGCACGTTGAACACATCCACGTTGGCGAACACCGTGCCCATCGTCGACAACGGCTGCTCCCAGCCGATGCGCATGTCCCAGATCAACGAAGGGGCAAACCGCCGTCTTTCCCAGACCGCGACGCTCTGGCCGTCATGGACATCCTTCAGTCCGGTGTCCCGGATCGCGCGATACCCGGCCCGGTAGCGCAGCGTATTGCCCCAGGTCAGCCGAGCTGCCGGGATATGCGTGGTGCTGGCCAGTCGCGCGGTCCATGGGCGGTTGAAGTTGTCTGCCGGACGATCGCGGTAGCGGATGTAGCTGCCGTCGTAGCGGATGATCGGATTCTCGTAGTACGCGGTGCTGAAGTCGTCCTCGTAGTCGGGCGCAGAAGATCGGCTGTCGGTCCAGTCCAGCGCCAGCAGGCCCGTGGTGCTGGTTCCGCCGAACTGCAGGCGGTGCAGGGGGCGCACGGTAAGGCTGATGATCTGTGTCTCGCTGCGGCCGTCGTTGCTCCAGGTTTCGTAGTGGGTGGCCAGCGAGGGGTCATCCGCGCGTTCGTCCTGTACCCGGCTGCTGGAACGCACGACCTGGTCACGCCCCTTGCGGTTGACGACCTTGCCGAGGAACTCCCAGCCCTTCCATTGCTGCTTGACGCCCAGCATCAGCTCATCGTCGTAGGCGATTCTCAGGCGATCGAAATGCAGCCCGTTGGCGGACTGCGTACCTGCGGTCCACTCGCTGTCGAGGGTGGGGCGGCGCTGGTTCCTGTATTGCAGCCGATCAAGGCCATCGCGCAGCCGCCACGTGGCCGCGTTGCGGCCGTAGTAGCGGTTGGCGCCCGCGATCAGCTGGGTGTCGCCGGCGGTGTCGAGATCCAGTGACATCGCCAGGCGCGGTGCGACCGTGGTGTGCTGCATGTAGCTGTCATGGTCGATGCGCAGGCCGGGACGCAATGACAGGCGCCCCGCGCGGATGCTGTCTTCGGCGTAGGCGCTCCAGCTGTCGATCTGGAAGTCCAGCCGGCCGCGCGTGTAATAGGTGCGGCTGGTGAAGAACTGTCCGGGCCAGTTGCTGGTGTTGGCGCGGCCGGTGCGGGTCAGGCCCATCCAGCAGGTCTGCGTGTCGGTGATGCCGGCCTTGTTGGTACAGCTGGTGGTGCGCGCCGGCGAGACATAGATGTAGGTGTCGTCCAGGCGCTCGTAGTCGACTTCCTGGTGCTGGTACTGGACGCCTGCCGCGAAACGATGCTCCATGCCCAGCCAGCGCTGCGGTGCCAGTATCAGATCGGCACGGTACTGGAGCGTCTTCTGTGCCTGGTCTATGTCGCCGAATTCACCTTCCAGCGAGCTGCCTGAAGTTCCCCAGTCCTTGCCCTCGGCCCAGTGCCAGCTCATGTAGTCCGCAGACTGCGGATGGCGGGACTGCTCGGTTGAACTCCAGCCCACCTGCTGGGTCAGAGTGCCCCATTGCGGCGACCACGTCGCCTTGAGCATCGCCTGGCGGCCACCGCCAATGATGTCGATGCCGGCACCGGGGACGTTGGAGCGGAAGTAGTGGGATTCCTCCGGCGCACGGGTAAAGCTTGCCTCGATGTCGAGCGTGTCGCTCGCTTCCCAGACCGCCTTGACGAACAGATTGTCGATGCTGCGCCGCTGGATCTGCTTCTCCGGATGCGCGTCGTCGACCAGGTGCGACTGCAGGTTGTAGGTGGGAATGGTCGAGCGCTTGCGGGTGAAACTGGCCAGGACGCCGATGCGGTCGGTCAGATAGCCTTCCAGATCGGCGCGCGTGGTGGTCTTCTTGAATTCCGGCTGCCCGTCATTCGCGCCGGACGCCTTCTGGTAGCTGTCTGCGACGGTGGAGTCCAGGTGGTAGCGTGTCCACGAAGATCGCGAGGACTGGGTGGACAGGCGGCCGCTGAAGGTGCGTGATGGTCGCCGGGTGCTCGCTTCGACCACGCCGCCGTTGAATCCACCATAGGCGGCCGAAACGTTGCTGTCATGCACGGTGACGTCTTCCAGCAGGCTGCTGTCCAGCGCCAGCGCCTGCGAGCCGCCTGGAACGGAGAACAGCCGGTATACCTCCGGGTCCGCACCCGGGTCGATGTCGTTGTTGAAGTTCATGCCATCGACGATGAACGCGTTCTGATAGAACTTCGCACCATTGATGCTGATTTCCGCAGGGCGGATTTCGCCGGGGCTGAAGCTGCCCTGGTCGGCATTGTCGAACTGCACGGCGGGATGGATGCGCAGCAGCCGGGTGATGTCACCGTTGCCGGCGGCCTGCGCCGCGACGTAGCTGCGGTCCAGCTGCAGGCTGCCTCCGAAGGTCGAACCAGTGTCCCGCCCCGGCACATGCAGGGTACTGGTGCGTCGTGCGCCTGCCGAGAGCTGCGCGCGCTGCAAGGTGTAGCTGCCATCGGCGCGGCGCACCACGCGCAGCCCGCTGCCGTGCAGCAGTGCGTCGAACCCTGCGTCCACGTCCAGCCCTGTGGCAATCGATGGAGCCTGGCGGCCACGGGTCAGCGCGGGGTCGAAGGACAGGGCCACGCCATGCTCGGCGGCGAACGCGCCCAGTGCACTGCCCAGCGAGACGGTGCTGCGCTGGACGTGCAGGGATTCATCGGGCGGTGATTGAGCCAGCGCGGGTGTGGCGGCGAGCGCGGTGGCGAGGAGGCTCAGTCGAAGCCGGGGCAGGTTCACGGTCATGGGGAGGAAAGTGAGGGGTTCATACCCTCTGCCACGCGACGCTCGGAAAAGTGTCAGCCGCGATGTCCCGCAGCCGACACGTGGATCCACAGCCCCTGCTCGATCCGAAGCGCATGGGTGGCGGCAAGCATCGACAGGCTGCGTTGCAGGTCGTCCAGCGGGAATGCGCCGGACACCGGCAGGCCGGCGATGCGCGGATCCACGCGCATCCAGCGGTGCTGGTAGCGCCCCAGCTCCTGCAAGACCTGCTGCAGCGGCATTGCATCGGCGACCAGCATGCCCCGGACCCACGCGTCAGCGCCGGGTGGCGCAGGCATGGGCCGTGGCAGCCGGGTCAGGTTCCAGCGCACCTGCTGCCCGGCGTCGACCTGGCGCTGTTGACCCGGCGTGGAGATCCGCACCGCGCCGCGCTGAACCACCAGCAGGGCGTCGTTCCCGAACAGGCGCACGCTGAAACGGGTGCCAAGTGCCTGCAGCGTGCCGTAGGGGGTCGTAACCCGGAACGGCCTTGCCGGGCATTGGGGATCAGCGGCTGTCTCCACCAGCATCTGCCCATGCCGCAGCCGCAGAAGGCGCGCATGTGCATCGAATGCGATGTCGACCGCAGTGCTGGTATCCAGGTGCAGCACACTGCCATCGTCCAGCACCTGCTGGGCGCGCTCGCCCACGGCCGTGCGCGCACTGGCATCCCACGCTGCGTCGTCCAACAACCGCCAGGCCAGCCATCCACCGAGTGGCGCCACCAGCAGAGCGGCGACGCTGCGCAGTACGGCGCGGCGCCCAGCCGACGCGGGCGGCTGCAGGGTGCGCTGGGCCAGCGCTGTAGGCACCTGAGCGGTCAGCGCCAACAGACGTTCCGCGCGCTGCCAGGCGTGGGCGTGTGCCGGATCGGCATCGTGCCAGCGTTGCCATTGCGCGCGCTGCGCCGCGCTGTCGTCCTCGTGCAGGCGCATCAGCCAGTCGGCGGCCTGTTCCAATACGCGCGGCGGAAGGGCCGGTGCGGCGGCGGTCTCAGCCGGCATGCGCCAGGCAGTCCATCAGCGCCCGCTTCATGTGCCGCTTCACCGTCGACAGTGACAGCCCCAGCTGTTCGCTGATGGCCTCATAGCGCAGCCCATCGAACTGCGCCAGCATGAACACCCGGCGTGCCATCGCGGGCAGACCGTCGAGCATCGCGTCGATCTGTTGCAGGGCCTCACGCACCAGCGCCTGTTCCTCCAGCGAGGGCAGCACCGGCTCTGGAAACTGCGCCAGGTACTCCAGGTAGGCGCGCTCCAGTACCTGGCGCCGGAACCAGTTGGCGGCCAGCCCGCGCGCAATGGTGGTCAGGAAGGCACGCGGCTCGCGCAGCGCGGCCAGGTCGCGGCCCTGCAGCAGTCGCGCGAAGGTGTCCTGGGTGAGGTCATCGGCCACATCACGATTGCCTACGCGACTGCTCAGCCAACCCTGCAGCCAGGCCCGGTGATCGCGGTACAGCACGCCCAGTTGTTCGTGGTGGGGAGGCATGAAGGAGACGCGCGGCGCTGATCGAAATGAGAATGATTCGCAAGTATGGCATCCGTGATGCGCCGATTCCAGTGCTACGCGCGCACTGGCTTGCGCAGGATCAACGCGGCGGCAACATGCGGTGCGGCATGCTGGCCGCGGGCTGACTGGCCTCCGGATGCAGTCGCAGTCACCCTTGAAACCGGGTGGGGCAACCGCATCTTTCCAGCATCGCCGGCAGTGGCCGGCCCTGATCACCGATGAGGTTCTGCAATGCGGATGGACAAGCTCACCTCGCGTTTCCAGCAGGCGCTGGCAGACGCACAGTCGCTGGCCGTGGGCCGCGACAACAGCATCATCGAACCGGTTCACCTGTTCAGTGCGCTGCTGGACCAGCAGGGCGGCAGCACGCGCCCGCTGCTGGCCCAGGCCGGCGTGAACGTGCCGGTGCTGCGCGAGCGCCTGACCGAGGCGCTGGATGCACTGCCCAAGGTGTCCGGCCAGGCTGGCAACGTCTCGATGGGCAACGACCTGGGGCGGCTGCTGAACCAGACCGACAAGCTGGCCCAGCAGCACGGCGATGCCTTCATCGCCAGCGAGTGGTTCGTGCTGGCCGCGCTGGAAGACAGCGGCACGCTGGGCATGGCGCTGCGCGCCGCCGGTGCCGACAAGGCGCGCCTGCAGACCGCCATCGACAAGCTGCGTGGCGGCGAGAACGTGCAGTCGGAGAATGCCGAAGAGCAGCGGCAGGCGCTGGAGAAGTACACCATCGACCTGACCGCGCGTGCCGAGAGCGGCAAGCTCGATCCAGTGATCGGTCGCGACGAGGAGATACGCCGCACCATCCAGGTGCTGCAGCGCCGGACCAAGAACAACCCGGTGCTGATCGGCGAACCCGGCGTGGGCAAGACCGCCATCGTCGAGGGCCTGGCCCAGCGCATCATCAACGACGAAGTGCCCGAGGGCCTGCGCGGCAAGCGCGTGCTGTCGCTGGACATGGGCGCGTTGATCGCCGGTGCCAAGTTCCGCGGTGAATTCGAGGAGCGCCTGAAGGGTGTGCTCAACGACCTGGCCAAGAGCGAAGGGCAGATCATCCTGTTCATCGACGAGCTGCACACCATGGTCGGCGCCGGCAAGGCCGACGGCGCGATGGATGCCGGCAACATGCTGAAGCCTGCGCTCGCACGCGGCGAGCTGCACTGCGTAGGTGCCACTACGCTGGATGAGTACCGCAAGTACATTGAAAAGGACGCCGCGCTGGAGCGCCGCTTCCAGAAGGTGTTCGTGGGCGAGCCGTCGGTGGAAGACACCATCGCCATCCTGCGCGGGCTGAAGGAGAAGTACGCCGTTCACCACGGCGTGGAAATCACCGATCCGGCCATCGTGGCCGCCGCCACGCTGTCCAACCGCTACATCACCGATCGCCAGCTGCCAGACAAGGCCATCGATCTGATGGACGAGGCGGCGTCGCGCCTGCGCATGGAAATCGACTCCAAGCCGGAGGAACTGGATCGCCTGGAACGTCGTGTGATCCAGCTGAAGATCCAGCGCGAGATGCTGAAGAAGGAAAAGGACGAGGCTTCGCGGCAGCGCCTGGCCGATCTGGAAAACGACATCGAGGCGCTGGAGCGCGAGTTCTCCGATCTCAATGAAATCTGGAAGTCGGAGAAGGCCGCGCTGCAGGGTGCAACCAAGATCAAGGAGCAGGTCGAGCAGGCCAAGCTGGAGCTGGAATCGGCGCAGCGCCGCCAGGATTTCGCCAGGATGAGCGAGATCCAGTACGGCCTGCTGCCGCAGCTGGAAAAGCAGCTGGCCGCTGCCCAGGAAGCCGAGCACAAGGACTTCAAGCTGGTGCAGGACCGGGTCACCGACGAGGAGATCGCCGAGGTCGTGTCGCGCTGGACCGGCATTCCGGTCAACAAGATGCTCGAAGGCGAGCGCGACAAGCTGCTGCGCATGGAAGAGGTGCTGCACAACCGCGTGGTCGGCCAGGAGGAAGCGATCAAGGTCGTCTCCGATGCGGTGCGCCGTTCGCGTGCCGGCCTGTCCGATCCGAACCGGCCGGCCGGCTCGTTCCTGTTCCTCGGCCCGACCGGCGTGGGCAAGACCGAGCTGTGCAAGTCGCTGGCCGAATTCCTGTTCGACAGTGCCGACGCGATGATCCGCATCGACATGAGCGAGTTCATGGAGAAGCACAGCGTCGCCCGCCTGATCGGTGCCCCTCCGGGCTACGTGGGTTACGAAGAGGGTGGTTACCTGACCGAGGCGGTGCGCCGCCGTCCGTATTCGCTGATCCTGCTGGACGAAGTGGAGAAGGCGCATCCGGATGTGTTCAACATCCTGCTGCAGGTGCTGGACGATGGCCGCCTGACCGATGGCCAGGGCCGCACCGTGGACTTCCGCAACACCGTCATCGTGATGACCTCGAACCTGGGCTCGCACCAGATCCAGGACATGAGCGCTGATGACAGCCCGGAGGCCTACACGCAGATGAAGGCGGCGGTGATGGGCGTGGTGCAGGCGCACTTCCGCCCGGAGTTCATCAACCGCCTGGACGACATCGTGGTGTTCCACCCGCTGGACAAGCAGCAGATCAAGCAGATCGCGCGCATCCAGATGCGTGGCCTGGAAAAGCGCCTGGCCGAGCGCGGCTTGAAGCTGGAGGTGTCCGATGCTGCGTTCGACCTGCTGGGCAACGTCGGCTTCGATCCGGTGTATGGCGCGCGTCCGCTGAAGCGCGCGATCCAGGCACAGCTGGAAAATCCGCTGGCGCAGAAGATCCTGTCCGGCGCCTTCGTCAACGGTGACACCATTGAAGTCGGCAACGACGGCGGCCACCTGGTGTTCGCCAAGGCGTGAGTCCATCGGGGCGCTGCCTGAGCGCAGCGCCCCGTTTCCCGTGAGCAACGCCGGGCCGGGCCCGGCCCGCCCTTAGAAGCGGTGCGTGTACCCGCTCATCAGGCCGAACTGGTTCGGCTTCTGCACGATCGGGCTGTCGGCGGCGTCGCCGAGCAGGCGCGTGCCTTCGGCCGAGATGTACCAGTTGCCATTGCGGCCCACGCGATGGCTCCATTTCAGGCCGAGGCCGGCGCTCACCAGGCCGGCCTTCGGCGTGTGCTGGGCAAAGCCGGTCCGCGCGGCCTGCTCCGGGCTGACGCCGTACCAGGTCTGCATGTAGCCGCGGTTGCCATACTCGGTGGAGACGCTGCCGCTGACCACGCCACCGGCCAGGTCGAACAGCGGAAGGGCCAGGCTCAGGTGCATCTGCTGGGTGGCCAGGCCGTTGTCGCCGCGGTCTTCGTCCTTGCGCGTGAATTGCCAGGTGCCGCTCAGCACGGCTTCTCCCAGCGTATAACCCGCCGAAAGGCCGACCAGGGGACGGGTACGGATATCACCCATGCCGCGCAGGAAGTCGGAACCGCCGAGAGCGGAGTCCTTGTCACGGCGGCTGCCGCTGGCGCCGATGTAGGCGCGCACGTGGGTATGCTCGCCAATGGCCGTGCCCCAGCCGATGCCACTGGTGCCCAGAAACCAGCCGCCGGGTGACCGGGCGTCGAAGGACAGCATGGGCGAGGCCTGGAAGTCCTTGCTGCCGCTGTAGCGCGGGGTCACGCCGGCACCGGCGGCGACTTCGAAGGTCCAGTGGTCATCCTTGGCATGGGCAATCGGGGCAGCGAACAGCGGCAGCAGGGCCACGCAGAGCAGGGACGGGGTACGGTGACGCTGGGACATGGGCACTCTCGACAATGGGAGGGATGCAGCGCGCGCATCCGGCGCGCGCTGCAGGGTCGACAGCGTGGCGATTGGCCGTCGACTGATCCGTCCGCAGTTGTGCGGGAGTTGTAAGCAACTGTAATCACGCCTGTTGGCGTTCAGCTGGCAGCCAGCGGCCAGTGCATTTCCAGGCGAGCGCCGCCCAGCGTGGCGCGGCTGATGCGCAGTTCGCCACCGTGACGCGCCGCGATGCGGTTGACGATGGCCAGGCCCAGGCCGAAACCACCGGTATCGCGGCTGCGACTGTCATCCAGCCGGGTGAACGGGCGCATCACTTTTTCGCGGTCGGCCTCGGCGATACCGGGGCCGTCGTCATCCACGCGCAGGCAGGCGCGGCCGCCAACGCCTACCAGCGACACCTCCACCTGCGAACGCGCGTGGCGCAGCGCGTTGCCCACGAGGTTGCTTAGTGCCAACTGCAGCAGGCGCGGTTCGGCATCCACCCGCGGCAGCGCGCTGGGCTGCACCTGCAGTACCAGGCCCGCACGTTCGGCGTCGCGGCGCGCATCGGCCAGGCAGGCCTGCAGCCAGTCGTTGGCCTCGATGCGCTGCAGCGGCTCTCCTGCACTGGGGTGCTCCAGGCGTTCATAGGCCAGCAGTTCGCTCACCAGCCGGTTGAGTTCGGCCAGGTCGCCGTGCAGCCCCTGCGCCAGATTTGCGCGACGTGCGCGATCGTCGCTGTCCTGCATCAGGTCCAGCCCGAACGCCACGCGTGCAATCGGCGTGCGCAGTTCATGCGAGATCGCGTGGGTCAGGTCACGCTGGCGCTGCACCAGCTCGGCCACGCGCGCGGCCATGCGGTTGGAATGGTCGACGATGACCCGGATCTGTGAGCGCGGCGACACCTGCGCCCGCGCCTGCAGGTCGCCGGCGCCGATGCGGTCGGCATGCAGGCGCAGCGCTTCCAGGTCGCGCCACAGCAGGCGGACCCAGGCATACAGGCAGGCCCCGACCAGCAGCAGGATGCTGAGGTAGGCGGCGATGGACATGTAGGTGGTCATCAGCACCTCGCCGGGCAGGCGCAGGTGCAGCCAGCGGCCGCTGGCAGCTTCGATGGGCAACAGGATCTGCTGGTAATGATCGCGGACGATGAAGCCCTGTGCCTGCAGATGGGCCTGCTCCTGCGCGTCGAGCACGGGAGGCGTCTCCAGCAGGGTCAGCGCGATGCCATAGTGGGGTTGCCACTCTTGCACGCGCGCGCGCTGCTGTGCAGCGTCCAGGCCGGCCAGCCCAGTGCGCAGGGCATACACCTGCCCGCGCACCTGCTCGGCGAACACACGATCCTGTACCGGCAGGTAGATGCCGTCCAGGATGTGGTTGAGGACGAACACCGACACCAGGAAACAGGCACTGGTGACGAACCACAACCACAGGAACAGGCGCTTCATGCTGACCAGGCCGAGGGATTGAACTGGTAGCCGCGGCCCCACACGGTCTTGAGCCGCCGGGGTTCGCGTGCGTCGTCGCCAAGCTTGCGGCGCAGCTTGCCGATGCTGACATCGACGCTGCGGTCCAGCCCATCGAAGCCGATGCCGCGCACCGCCTGCAGGATCTGGTCGCGCGACAGGATCTGCCCCGGCCGGCTGGCCAGCAGCCACAGAATCTCGAATTCGGTTGTGCCCAGTTCCACCGGCTGACCATGCAGGTGTACTTCGCGCTGCATGCGGTCGATCAACAGTTCACCATGCATCAACCGGCACGGCGTACCGGAAGTGCTGCTGCCATGACGGCGGCGCAGCAGGGCGCGCAGGCGGGCCAGCAGCAGGCGTGGTTCAACCGGCTTGTGCACGTAGTCGTCGGCGCCCGATTCCAGCCCCAGTACCTGCTCGATATCGTCCTCGCAGGCGGTCAGCATCAGGATCGGCACATCGGAAAAGCTGCGGATCTGCCGGCACACATCGATGCCGCCCAGGCCCGGCAGCATCAGGTCCAGCACCACCAGTTCCGGTGCATGCTGGCGGCACGCCGCGCCGGCCAGGTCGCCGCGGGCAACGTGCTGCACGGCAAAGCCATGTTCGCGCAGATAGTCGCTGACCAGCTCGGCCAGGCGGCGATCGTCTTCCACCAGCAGGACCGGGGTCGGCGCGCCGCTGGCGGCGGGTGTCCAGGGAGAGGGCTGCATGCGTATTGGGCCTCCATGCCCGGGCAGGATCGCCCGGCGGCGAAGCCTAGCAACGGGCCATGACGGCTGCCTGAATCGCGGCCAACCTGATAACCGGCGGTATGGGCGTCATCGCCAGCGGCTTTCAGCAGGTGGCCGCGCTTGGCCTATGTTGGCGGTTTCCCCGGATGGAGCCTGGTGCAATGAGCGACCCGCAGTGGCAACTGGAAACCCTGGCCGTGCACGGCGGCTACCGTCCCGACCCGACCACCCGCGCGGTAGCGGTGCCGATCTACCAGACCGTGGCCTATGCCTTCGATGACACCCAGCACGGTGCCGACCTGTTCGACCTGAAGGTGCCGGGCAACATCTACA
This sequence comes from Stenotrophomonas sp. YJH_SMC_57, assembly GCF_059369755.1. Classification (NCBI taxonomy): domain Bacteria; kingdom Pseudomonadati; phylum Pseudomonadota; class Gammaproteobacteria; order Lysobacterales; family Lysobacteraceae; genus Stenotrophomonas; species Stenotrophomonas sp. YJH_SMC_57. The sequence goes on along the minus strand of NZ_JCAFSZ010000001.1, from coordinate 354,770 downwards.
CGCGCATCATGAACCCCACCACCGACGTGCTGGAGCAACGCCTGGCCGCGCTGGAAGGCGGTATCGGCGCATTGGCACTGGCCTCGGGGCAGGCCGCGATCACCTACGCGATCCAGACCATCGCCGAGGCCGGTGACAACATTGTTGCGTCCAGCGCGCTGTACGGTGGCAGCCTCAACCTGCTGGCGCACACGCTGCCGCAGTACGGCATCCAGGCGCGCTTCGCTGATCCGGCCGATCCTGCAGCGTTCGCCGGTCTGATCGACGAGCGCACCAAGGCGGTGTTCGTCGAGTCGATCGGCAACCCGCGGGGCAACGTCACCGATATCGCCGCGATCGCCGAAGTCGCTCACGCGGCAGGCGTGCCGTTGATCGTCGACAACACCGTGGCCACGCCGTTCCTGCTGCGCCCGTTCGAGCACGGTGCCGACATCGTGGTGCACTCGCTGACCAAGTACCTGGGCGGCCATGGCAACAGCCTCGGCGGCGCGATCGTCGATTCCGGTCGCTTCGACTGGGCGGCGCAGCCCCAGCGCTTCGCCCGCCTCAACCAGCCCGACCCGAGCTACCACGGTGTGGTCTACACCGAAGCGCTGGGGCCGGCCGCCTACATCGGCCGCGCGCGGGTGGTGCCGCTGCGCAACACCGGCGCGGCGTTGTCGCCGTTCAATGCGTTCCTGATCCTGCAGGGTATCGAGACCCTGGCCCTGCGCATGGAGCGCATCAATGCCAATGCGCTGGCTGTGGCGCAGTTCCTGAAATCGCACGCCAAGGTGGCCTGGGTACGCTACGCCGGGTTGGCCGACGACCCCGAGCATGCTGCCGCACAGCGCTATCTGCGCGGACACGGCTCGGGCGTGCTGACCTTCGGCCTGCCGGGCGGCCGCGAAGCCGGCGCGCGCTTCCTCGATGCGCTGAAACTGTTCACGCGTCTGGTCAACCTGGGCGATGCGAAGTCACTGGCCACCCATCCCGCCTCGACCACCCATCGCCAGCTGGACGCGGCCGAACTGGCCAAGGCCGGGGTCAGCGAAGACACCGTGCGGCTGTCGATCGGCATCGAGCACATCGGCGACCTGCGCGCCGACCTGGAGCAGGCATTGGCCAACGCCTGATAGCCACGCGCTTGGTGCATATCGCCACCGGCGATCACCACCGGCCGCGCGATGCGCTACGGTGGAACTGCCTCTCCAAGGCAGTGGCAACGTGGCGATCCAGATCCCCGGTCGATGCGGGTCGACCGGGGATTTTTTTGTGCCGCCGTGTCGACCAAGGTCGACACCCACCAACAGCAACTGGACCCACCCCGCCATCCCACGGGATGTCAGCTTCTGCTTTTGCCGTTGCCGTTGCCGTTGCTTCGGCAGGTGCAGGGCTGCAAGCCCTGCCGCACTCCCCTCACACCACCGGAATGCTGTGCTGCCCCAGGTTCCGGTACGGCGGCGTGGACATGATCATCTCCGCCAGCGAATAGGCCAGCTCGCGCTCGGCCATCACCGTGCCATCGGCACCGTGTTCCAGCAGATGCTTCACTTCGGCATCGCTGTGCGCACGCGCCAGCAGGGTCAGGTCGGGATTGATCGCGCGCAGCTTGGCCAGCGCCTCGCCGGCTTCCAGCGGTTGCGGAATCGCCAGCACCGCGATCTTCGCGCGCTCCGGGTGGGCCTCGGCCAGCACCCGATCAGCGGCGGCACTGCCACGGATCGCCGCCAGGCCCTTGGCGTGGGCCTGCTCGACGTGCTCCTTGTTGTCATCGATCACCAGCACCGGCACGCCACGGTCGCGCAGCACCTGCGCCAGTTCGCTGCCGACCCGGCCGTAACCGATCACGATGGCGTGGTCATGCAGGTCCCGGGACGGGCCAGTGGCTTCTTCCGGCTCGGGCGGCTGTGGCAACTGCTCCTGCTTGGCCTGCCAGCGGTCCAGCAGGCCGAACACCAGCGGGTTGAGCATGATCGAGACCAGCGCACCGGCCAGCACCAGCGACTGGCCTTCCTTCGGCAGGATCTGCAGCGCCACGCCGAGGCCGGCGATGATGAAGGCGAATTCGCCGATCTGCGCCAGGCTGGCCGAGATGGTCAGCGCGGTGCTGGTCGGGTGGCCGAAGGCGCGCACGATGAAGAATGCCGCCGCTGACTTGCCGAACATGATGATCAGCACCGTGGCCAGGACCTGCCACGGGTGTTGGATGAGGATGTTCGGGTCGAACAGCATGCCCACCGAGACGAAGAACAGCACCGCGAACGCATCACGCAGCGGCAGCGAATCATGCGCAGCCTTGTGGCTCAGTTCCGATTCGTTGAGCAGCATGCCGGCGAAGAACGCGCCCAGCGCGAATGAAACGCCGAACAGCATCGCCGAGCCGAACGCCACGCCCAGCGCGATCGCCAGCACCGACAACGTGAACAGTTCGCGCGAACCGGTGCCGGCAATGCGTTCCAGGATCCACGGAATGACCCGGCGCCCGACCACAAGCATCACCGCCACGAACAGGCCCAGCTGCACGAAGGTCCAGCCGATATCGGCCAGAACGCTGCCCAGCGAGTGCGATTCCTTGGCCGCGTCGGGGCCGAACACGCCGGCCATCACCGGCATCATCACCAGTGCCAGCACACAGGCCAGGTCTTCCACGATCAGCCAGCCGACCGCGATCTTGCCGCGCATGGTTTCCAGCAGGCGGCGTTCCTCCATGGCCCGCAGCAGAACCACGGTACTGGCGGTGGCCAGTGAGAATCCGAAGATGACGCCATGGATGGCGGGCCAGCCCATCAGCGAGGCCACACCCCAGCCGAGCAGGGTGGCCACCGCGATCTGGCCGATGGCGCCGGGAATGGCGATGGCCTTGACCGCCATCAGGTCCTTCAGCGAGAAGTGCAGGCCGACGCCGAACATCAGCAGCATCACGCCCAGTTCGGCCAGCTGGTTGGCCAGCGCCTGGTCGGCGACGAAGCCGGGGGTGAACGGGCCTACACAGATGCCAGCAACCAGATAACCGACCAGCGGAGACAAGCGCAGCTTGTTGGCCAGCGCGCCGAAGATGAAGGCGAGCCCCAGGCCAACGGCCACGATGTTGATCAGGTCGGTGTCATGGTGCATCGGCTCTCGCAGAAATCGGGGGGATGTCCCGATTTTCACCGATGAGGCCAGATACGGCAAACCCGCCGGCCACATGCTGTGGCCGGCGGGTTTGCCCACGCATTTCTCCTCTACCCCCGCCTTCGGCGCGCCCCTTCAACACGAAGGGGCTTTCCTCCAGATGCGGCGAGGGGTTGCCGGCCAGCGGCCGGCACTACCGCTTACCAGGTGTACTTGATGCGGCCGTAGACATACGCGCCGTTGAAGCCGAACGGCGAGTAGTTGCTGTAGGGCAGCATGCCGAAGGTGGAGTTCTGCAGGTCTTCGGTGCGGTCCGGGTACTTGTCCAGCAGGTTGTCCGCGCCCACGGTCAGGGTCCAGTTGCTGCTCGGCTTGTAGCTGGCCGAGGCATCCACCACCCAGGCGTCGCCGTAGGTCTGGTCACGCAGCGCGGTGGCCGAGTTGCGCACGGTGAATTTGCCGTAGCGGGTTGCGGCCAGGCCCAGTTCCCAGTGGTCCGAACGCCAGGTGCCGCTCAGGATCGCCTTGTCGCGCGGGTAGCTGTCTTCGATGCGGCCGATTTCATCGCGGCCGATCAGCGACTGGGTCAGGCCCAGCGTGCCGAATACTGCCGGGGTGCCGCCGACGCGACGCACTTCGGTGTCGTTGTAGCTGTAGGCCGCGGTCAGTTCCAGGCTGCTGGCTGCGAACGGGACGGTGTAGCTGGACACGAAGTCGACACCCCGGGTGCGCGTATCCAGGCCGTTGGTGAAGTACGAGAACGCGGTCACCTGCGGCAGGCCGAGGCTGGTCAGCAGGGCGCTGCTGGCGGCGTTGGTGGTGATGCTGGACGACAGCGCGATGCGGTCATCGATGTCGATCTGGTACGCGTCGACGGTGATGTACAGGCGGTCGACCGGCTGCAGCACCAGGCCCAGGCTGTAGGAGGTGGAGGTCTCGGCCTTCAGCGGTGAGGCGCCCAGTGCCTGCGCAGCCGCGCTGGTGGTCGGGAACGTGCCGCGTTCGACGAACACGCCGTTGGTGAACTGGCTGGTGACTGCCTGGTAGCCCTGCTGCGCCAGCGACGGTGCACGGAAGCCGCTGGAGGCGGTTGCCCGCAGCGCGACCTTGTCGGTGAACGCATAGCGCGCCGACAGCTTGCCGGAGAAACGGTCGCCGAAGTCCGAGTAGTCCTCGTAGCGGCCGGTGATGCCGGCCGAGAACTTCTCGGTCAGGTCCGCTTCCAGGCCGGCGTAGACCGCGTAGTTGTGGCGGTCGGCATGCACTTCATTGGTCGGGGTGAAGCCGCCGAAGCCCTGCGCGCCACTGCCGGTGTACGAGCTCAGCTCACCGGGGTTCTGGTCCCACTTCTCCTTGCGGTACTCACCGCCGAAGGACAGCGTGACCGGATAGGCCAGGCCCCAGTCCAGCGACTTGGTCAGGTCGGCGTTGAAGATGTCCTGCTGGTACTTCAGCGTACCGTCGTAGAACGAGCGCGGGCTGGTCGCACCCAGGCTGTAGTTGATGCTGTTGCGGGTGTGGAAGTCCAGGGTGTTCTCGCCATGGTTCAGGCTCAGGTCCCAGGTCCAGCCGTTGTCGGTGTTGCCCTTGACCCCGGCCACCAGCGAGCGGTCCTTGGAGTACTGGTTGATCTCCGGCACGAAGCCGTCCGGGTAGGTCTGCGCCAGCAGCGCGCTCTGCCCGTTGTGGTTGCGCGAGCGGTAGAACGCGAACGAGGTGATGTCGCGGTTGCTCAGCAGCGCGCTGGCGTAGCCGGTCACGTGATCGCTGAAGTCGAAGCTGGCGTTGGCCGAGGCGGCGGTGGCATCCACGCGCGGGTCGCCGACGATGAAGGTGGTCTGGCCGATGCTGGGGAAATTGCCGGTGTTGGGAGTGGTGCCGCGGTACGGGCCGGCGCGGTTGCTCTCGTCCTGCTGGCTGATCTGGCCGGCCACGTGCACGCGGCCACGGCCGTTGCCGAACTCGACGCCAGTGTCGCCGGACAGCTGGTACTTGTTGCCGTCACCGGCCGAGTACTGGCCGTAGTCCACCGCCAGGCTGCCGCCGCGGCCGCTGCCCTTGAGCACGATGTTGATGACGCCGGCGATGGCGTCCGAGCCGTACTGCGCCGAAGCGCCGTCACGCAGCACTTCCACCCGTTCGATGGCGGCGATCGGGATCGCGTTGATGTCCACCGCCGACGAACCACGGCCGATGCTGCCGTTGACGTTGATCATCGCCGAGGTATGGCGGCGCTTGCCGTTGACCAGCACCAGCACCTGGTCCGGCGACAGGCCGCGCAGCTGCGCGGGGCGCACGCCGCTGGTGCCGTCGGTCAGGGCCGGGCGCGGGAAGTTCAGCGAGGGCAGGGCGCGCGACAGCGCGGTGGCCAGTTCACCGGTGCCGGTGGACTGCAGGATTTCCGGGGTGATGATGTCGATCGGCGACTGTGATTCGGCGACCGTGCGGTCGGCCACGCGGGTGCCGGTGACGATCACCGTGTCCAGGGTGTTGGCGGCGGTGCCGGCCTGCTGGGCAGCGGCGACGAACGGAGAGCCACCGAGTGCGACAGCGACGGCGGCGGCGATCAGGCGGGTCTTGCGGGTCATCGGGATGGGGCTCCGGTTGGCGGGGGTGGCACCGGAATCGACATCACGGGGGTGAGGCGGACGGCGGTTGTTGCGGTGCGCAAGGCAGGAATTAACGGGATATTCAGTGGCTGTCAAATGCCGGTCATCGAGAAAAACGTTGCAGCAGCAACCATTTAGCTCTCACAGGCACAGGCGGGGAGGGGAGCCCGGGAGGCGCGCGGCGAGGACGTGGGAGAGAGGAACGTCGGCCGCCGCGCATCCCGGGACGCGTCAAGTATTCGTTAACGCTAGAATTGCGTCGCAGGAACAGTGCTCACCAGCACATTCCATCCGGTTATATGGACCCCTCCCCCGATGATTTCCCTTCGTAATTTCGCCTTGCGCCGCGGCGAGCGGCTGCTGTTGTCCAATGTCGACCTGACCCTGCACGCCGGTTACCGGGTGGGTGTGGTCGGCCGCAACGGTGCTGGCAAGTCCAGCCTGTTCGCGGCGGTGAAGGGCGAGCTGGAGGCGGACAAGGGCGACGTCGACCTGCCCGGCAAGGTGCGCATCGCCAGCGTGGCCCAGGAAACGCCGTCACTGCCCGATCCGGCGCTGAGCTTCGTGCTGGGCGGTGACATCGAGGTGGCCGCGGTGCTGGCTGCCGAGGCCGACGCCACCGCCCGCGAGGACTGGGAAGCGGTCGCTGAGGCGCATACGAAGATGGCCGAGCTCAACGCCTACGACGCCGAAGCGCGCGCCGGCAAGCTGCTGCACGGCCTCGGCTTCCCGGCCGAGACCCACCACCGCGCGGTGTCCTCGTTCTCCGGCGGCTGGCGCGTGCGCCTGAACCTGGCCAGGGCGCTGATGATGCCCAGCGACCTGCTGCTGCTGGACGAACCGACCAACCATCTGGATCTGGACGCGGTGTACTGGCTGGAACAGTGGCTGCTGAAGTACCCGGGCACCCTGCTGCTGATCTCGCATGACCGCGAGTTCCTCGACAACGTGGCCACCCATACCCTGCACCTGCACGGTGGCGGCGCCAAGCTCTACCCGGGCGGCTACACCGATTTCGAGCGCCAGCGCGCCGAACAGCTGCGCCAGCAGCAGATCGCGCACGAGAAGGAACAGGCCGAACGCGCCCACCTGCAGAGCTTCATCGACCGGTTCAAGGCGCAGGCCAGCAAGGCCGCGCAGGCACAGAGCCGCATGAAGCGCCTGGCCAAGCTGGCCGGTACCGAAGCGGTGCGTGCCGAGCGCGAGTTCCGCATCGAGTTCGCGCCGCCGGCCAAGCTGCCGTTCTCGCTGATCCGCCTGAATCACGTCGAGGCCGGCTACGGCAAGGACGCGGTGATCCTGCACAACGTCGGCTTCGGCCTGGAAGCGGGCCAGCGCATCGGCCTGCTCGGCCCGAACGGCGCCGGCAAGACCACGCTGGTGAAGACCCTGGTGGGCGAACTGGCGCCGATCGTCGGCGAGCGCATGGCCCACCCGGACCTGAAGATCGGCTACTTCGCCCAGCACACGGTGGAGTCGCTGCACGAAGGCCAGTCGCCGATGGAGCACTTCCGCGAGATCGCGCCGGATGCACCGAACCAGTCGTTCCGCGATTTCCTCGGCAAGTGGAACTTCCCCGGCGACCGCGCGTTCGAGCCGGTCGATGGCTTCTCCGGCGGCGAGCGCGCGCGCCTGGCACTGGCACTGATCGCCTGGCAGCAGCCGAACGTGCTGCTGCTGGACGAACCGACCAACCACCTCGACCTGGAAATGCGCGAAGCGCTGGCCGAAGCACTGGCGACCTTCGAGGGCGCGATCGTGATGGTCTCGCATGACCGCCACCTGATCGGCCTGGTCTGCGATACCTACTGGCGCGTGGCCGATGGCGTGGTCGAGCCGTTCGACGGCGACCTCGATGCCTACGCCGCGTGGCTGCGTACCCGCCCGCAGGCGCAGGGCACCAAGGCACGCATGGAGCAGGTGGAAGAGCCGGTGGTGGTCAAGACCGCACCGGTGGCGCAGGTGGTGCAGAAGAAGCCGGTGAACCCGCACAAGCTGGCCGCCGCCGAAGCCAAGGTGGCCGAACTGGAAGGTGCGCTGGCCGAACTGGACCGCCAGCTGGCCGACCCGGCCAACTACGCCGATGCCACGCGCATGGCGGTGATCGGTCGTGACCGCGAAACCGCGGCCGCGCAGCTGGAAAAGGCCGAAGCGGCGTGGATGGAGCTGCTGGAGTCCTGACCGGTAGTGCCGGCCGCTGGCCGGCAGCGCGGGGCGCCCACAACGATCAAGGAGTTGCCGGCCAGCGGCCGGCACTACCTACGTGCCCTGCGCCTGCAGCCATTCGCGGAAGCGCCTGGCGGGCTCACGCTCGGCACGCGAGCGCAGCCGGGTCAGCCAGTAGCGGCCCAGCTCCAGCGTGGTGCTGAACGGCTGCAACAGCCGTCCTTCGGCCAGTTCCTGCTCGAACATGCGCAGCGGCAGCAGCGCGACACCAGCACCGCCGGCGGCGGCCATCGCTACCGTCAACGAAGAATCGAACACCGGCCCGCGCGCTTCCACGCAATTGACCCCGGCCGCCTGCAGCCAGCGCGGCCACTCGTCGCTGCGGTAGGAGCGCAGCAACGGCAGCGTGGCGAGGTCGCGCGGTTGCTTCAGCCGTCGTGCCAGTGCCGGTGCGCACAGTGGCGCGAACGGCGCCTCCAGGATCGCGGTGCACGCCTGGCCCTGCCAGTCGCCATCACCGAAGCGGATCGCCAGGTCCAGCCCTTCGCCGGCCAGGTCGATGCGGTTGTTGTGGGTCTGCAGGCGCAGCTCGATGTCCGGGTGCGCGGCCTCGAATGCGGCCAGCCGTGGCAGCAGCCAGCCGGTGGCGAAGGTGCCGACCACGCCCAGCGTCAGCACTTCGCGCGCCGGTCCGCCGGTATAGCGCGCAATGCTGGCCGAGATGCGTTCGAAGGATTCGTTGAGTACCGGATACAGCGCCGCGCCCTCGTCGGTCAGCGCGACACCACGCGGCAGGCGATGGAACAGGCGGATGCCGAGCCGATCCTCCAGGCCACGGATCTGATGGCTCAGCGCGGCCTGGCTGACACACAGCTCCAGCGCGGCACGGGTGAAGTTCTGGTGGCGGGCGGCGGCTTCGAAGGCGCGCAGCGCATTCAGCGGCAGGGTAGGGTGCAGCATGGCGAAGCCGTGAGCTGGAGTGATGGCTGATCCTAGCGCTTCACTGGCCGGTTTCTGAAATTAGGGGGTTGAAGGCGGCATGCATGAATAAATCTCATGTCAGATGCTGATTTTTTGCGCTGGTCGCCCCCGCAGGCGGCTTCAATAATCGAGCGGTCACCAGGAGAACCCCTATGCTCGCCCGTCGCCGATTCCTGCAGTTCAGTGGTGCTGCCGTTGCTTCCTCGCTGCTTGCCCCTGCGCTGGCGCGGGCCGTTGTCCCTGCGTCCGGCACATCCGCCGCGAACGCCGCCATTGCCGGCGCCGCCGATTTCGCCGCGCTGGAGAAAGCCAGTGGTGGCCGCCTGGGCGTGACCGTGCTGGACACCGGTAGTGGCCGTCGCATCGGCGGGCATCGGCAGGACGAACGCTTCCCGATGTGCAGCACGTTCAAGTCGATGCTGGTGGCCCACGTGCTGAGCCTGGCGGATGCAGGCCGCGTTTCACTCGATACCCGCGTACCCATCGCCGGGAAGGATCTGCTGTCCTACGCCCCGGTGGCACGTCGCCATGTGGGCAAGGACCTGACGGTGCGCGACCTGTGCAGGGGCACGCTGACCACCAGCGACAACACCGCGGCCAACCTGCTGCTGGACGTGGTGGGCGGGCCGCCGGCGCTGACGGCATTCCTGCGTGGGCAGGGCGACAGCGTTACCCGCAATGACCGCAACGAGCCGGACGTGAATCTGTTCGCGAAGGGAGACCCGCGCGATACCACCAGCCCGGCCGCGATGGCCACCAGCCTGGCCCGCTTCGCGGTGGGCAATGGCCTGCAGCCGGCATCGCGCCAGCAGTTGGCCGATTGGCTCATCGACAACCAGACCGGCGATGCCTGCCTGCGCGCCGGGCTGGGCAAGCGCTGGCGGGTGGGCGACAAGACCGGCAGCAACGGTGATGACACGCGCAACGACATCGCCGTGCTGTGGCCACATGCGGGCGGCCCGGCGTGGGTGGTCACCGCCTATCTGCAGGGCGCGTCGGTCGATGACGACCAGCGTGCAGCCGTGCTCGCACGGGTGGGTGCGCTGGCCGATGCGATGATCGGATGAGGTAACCGGGGTCATTCGAAAAATGGCTTGCCGGATCGGTCGGGCACGCGCATCCTGCGCGCGTTCGAACGCCACGGAAGACCCCGATGAGTCATGAGTTGATCTACCTGCTGCTGATCTTCGCGTTGCTGGTGATCCCACGCGCGCTGCAGCGATTCAGCCTGCCGGCGCCGCTGACCTGCCTGCTGTTCGGCATCATCGGCATGCTGTGGCTGGGTGACCAGGCGCACGATGCAGTGATCGGCCTGCTGGCCACGCTGGGCATTTCCTCGCTGTTCCTGTTCGCCGGCCTGGAAGTGGATCTGCGGGCGCTGCGTCGTGGCATGTGGCCGCTGCTGGCGCACCTGGTGATCCGTACCGGCACGCTGTTTGGCGTGGGCTGGCTGGCCTGGCGCTACGCGGGGCTGCCGTGGCAGGCCGCGGGCCTGCTGGCGCTGGCGCTGCTGACGCCCTCCACCGGCTTCATCATGGATTCGCTGTCGCGGCTGGGCCTGAGCGAAGACGAGCGGTTCTGGGTGACCAGCAAGGCCATTGCCGGCGAACTGCTGGCGCTGGCGGCGTTGTTCATCGTGCTGCAGGCCGGTGATCCGGGCCATATGGCGTTGTCCAGCCTGGCCCTGCTGGCGATGATGATCGGCCTGCCGCTGCTGTTCATCGCGTTGGGCCGCTGGGTGGCACCGCACGCGCCCGGCTCGGAATTCTCGCTGCTGGTGATGGTCGGCATGGTTGCGGCCTACATCACCTATCTGCTGGGCGTGTACTACCTGGTGGGCGCGTTCATCGCCGGCCTGGTCGCACGCCTGCTGCACCAGCGCATGCCGCTGCTGGCCTCGCACGAGAACCTGCACGCGCTGCGCCTGTTCGCCTCGTTCTTCGTGCCGTTCTATTTCTTCAACGCCGGCACCAAGGTGCCCAGCGAAGCGCTCAGCTTTGAGGCGCTGGGGCTGGGCATCGTGATCACCCTGGTGGTGCTGCCGCTGCGCATCGGCGTGGTCTGGCTGCAGCGGCGGGTGATGTTCGGCGAGAGTTTCCGCAGCAGCCTGCGGGTCTCGCTGGCGCTGGCGCCGACCCTGATCTTCACCCTGGTGCTGGCGGCGATCATGCGCGAACGCTTCCAGATTCCGGCGGTGCTGTTCGGCGCGCTGCTGCTGTACGCGGCACTGACCACGCTGCTGCCGTCGCTGGTGTTCCGCACGCCGTTCGATGTCGATCCGGTGGAACAGGAGCCGGCAGGCGAGGGCGAGTCCGCACCGGTAGCGGCCACCGAAGTCATCCACGCCGAGCCCCTGAAGGCGCCGCTGCCACCGCAGGGCTGAGCCGCAGCCACGCGCAATGGCTTGCACTCGCGTGCGCCAGCGCAGACACTGCGCGCCCGTGAAGCGCGCCCTGTCGTGGGCGGCCACCGACAGGAGCAACAGGCGTGACCCAGGAAAGCAACCCAGACCGCAGCCTCCTGCCAGGCAAGATCCTGTTGTGGTTTTCGGCGATCACGCTGCTGATCCTGCTGGCCTGCAGCTGGTCGATGCCACCGGTCGATGCCTCCGGTTTCCGGCAGACGCAGACAGTGCTGTCGATCGACTGGTTGCTGCGCGGCGGTCCCTGGCTGGACTACCTGACCCCGGTGCTGGGGGCGCCCTGGTCGATTCCCTTCGAGTTCCCGCTTTACCAGTGGCTGGCAGCCCTGTTGTCCAGCATCACCGGCATGAGTGCCGACAACAGCGGGCGATTGGTGTCCACCGTCTTCCACGTCGGCAGCATCTGGCTGGTTTACCGTACGCTGCTCGCCTGGCGCCCTGACCGCACGCTGGCGCTTTGCGTGACGGGCGCGTTCGCTGTCTCGCCGTATGCCCAGTTCTGGGGGCGTTCGGTGATGATGGAATCCAGTGCCGTGTTCTTTGGCCTGCTCTTCGTCTGGGCGATGGCACAGCTGCGCAACCAGCCGCGGCTCTGGGTGGGGCTGGTTGCCATCTGCGCGGCAGTGCTGTCGGCGGCCATCAAGGTCACCTCATTCTTCGGTTTTGCCGCGTTTGTCGCGCTGGTCTTCCTGTGGCTGGCCGTGCGTGAACATGGCTGGCGCCCGCAGTGGCTGCAGCAGCATTGGCGCCTGATGTTCTGGGGGGCGCTGTCCGCGCTTGCCGTGCTGGCCACACTCAGCCTGTGGCTGCAGCATGCCGACGCGCTGAAGGCGCAGTCCGCGCTGGGCCGGCAGATCACGTCTGACGCACTGTCCACCTGGAATTACGGCACCCTGCACCAGCGCCTGGACCCGGCCACCTGGTGGGGCACGGTGTTCAAGAAGCGCTTCTCCGGTGCGATCGGCTCCAACTGGATCTTCCTCATCTTCATCATCGCCGGGCTGTGGCAGAAGCGCACGCGCGCGGCGGTGGGGATCCTGCTGCTGGCCTACCTGGCGCCGTTCCTGGTCTTCACCAACCTGCACATCGCCCATCCTTACTACCAGGCGGCCAATATCGTGTTCGCCACATCGATCATCGGCCTGGTGCTGTGGTCGACGGTGCGGGCGGCCGAAGCGGCGGGCAAGCCGCGCCGTGGTGTCGCGCTGGCGATCTTCCTGTGCGTTCTTTCGGTGGGCTTTGGCCTGGTGAAGTCCCTGAAGGACATCAAGCAAGCGCGCGAGCCCACACCGGTATCGCAGATCGCAGAGGCCATCCGTACCGGCACGACCGAGCAGGGCGTGGTGGTCGCGTTCGGGCAGGATTGGTCCTCCGAACTGCCGTACTTCTCCGGCCGCCGTGCCGTGATGATTCCGGACTGGGCATCGGACGCCGTGCTGGCATCGCTGGCCGCAGATGACGCGGCACTGGGTGGGCTGCCGCTGGCCGCACTGGTCAGCTGCCCCAACACGATTGCGAGCAGCCCCGAACGTGCGCAATGGCTGGCCGAAATCACCCGTCGCCATGCTGCCGGTGGCCAGAAGCAGGACGTGGGCGGCTGCGAGGTCTGGCTTCACCGCTGAGGTGCCACGGTCTTTCCGCGCGGTTTGCGCCCATCGGCGCAGGCCGTTAGGGTTGGGGCATGAAACTGCCTGCCGTGGTCACTGCTTCCGCCCTCCTGCTCGGCCTCGCGGCCTGTTCGCAGCGCTCCGATACGGTCGCCCATGATCTGGCGACCGCACCGGCCGATGCCTTCATGGCGGCCATTGCCGCGCACTGCGGCCAGGCCTACGCCGGCAAGGTGGTGGAGGACACGCCGGCACCCACCGGCAAGGACCCGTTCGCGGGCCAGCGCCTGGTCATGCACGTGCGTGGCTGTGCCGACCCGGCGCACGAGCTGCGCATCCCGTTCCATGTCGGCGACGACCATTCGCGCACCTGGGTGCTGACCCGTACGCCGAATGGCCTGCGCCTGAAGCACGATCATCGCCACCAGGACGGCAGCCCGGATGCGATCACCCTGTACGGCGGCGACAGCACGCCGCCGGGAACCGCCGAGCGCCAGCAGTTTCCGGCCGATGCCGATTCAGTGGCGATGTTCCGACGGGCCGACATGCTGGCCTCGACGTTCAATACCTGGGCGATGGAAATCGACCCCGACCAGACGTTCGTCTACGAACTGACCCGTCCCGACGGGCGCCGTTTCCGCGTGCAGTTCGACCTGAGCAAGCCGGTCGGCCTGCCGCCGGCACCCTGGGGTGACGAGAAGGCACCCCAGTAGCACCAGGTCACGCGTGGATGCCCGGCCGGCACTCCCCACGCAGGCGCGCGCCCGCGCCCAGTCCCTTATCGCGTACCAAAGCGCGCGCGGCAGCCGTTGCTCACCCACACCTGCCCGCGCGCGTAGCCCCAGCTGCGGCCTTCCTGGCAGGCGCTGCCGGACAGCTGCTGCTGCAGTACCGGCCGGCCCTGGCGGTCATCCCAGTCGCAGGTCTGCGAGCGATTGTTGTTGCTGCTGCAGGTGACCGAGTAGTTGCTGTTGCCACCGCCCCAGCCACCGCCGCCGCCGCCCCAGCCGCGGGCCTCGGCGAATTCGGCGCGACAGCCGTTGCTGACCCAGACCGCGCCGTTGCGCACGCCCCAGGTGCGGCCTTCCTGGCAGGGGCTGCCGGACAGCTGGCGCACCAGGCGGGCATTGCGCCAGCCGACCGGGCAACTGCGCTCCCGGTTGTTCTGGCTCTCGCAGCGGATCGTCTGGCCCGAGCCGCCATTGTTGCCGCCCCAGCCCCCCCCATTGCCGCCGCCCCAGCCGCCACGGGCCTCGACGAACTCGGCGCGGCAGCCATTGGTGACCCAGATGCTGCCGTTGCGGCTGCCCCAGGTGCGGCCCTCCTCGCAGGCCGAGCCGGACAGCTGGCGGACCAGCTGCGCGCCGCGCCAGCCGGTATTGCAGACCCGTTCGCGGTTGCTCTGGCTTTCGCAGCGGACCACGCCGCTCTGCGCGTGCGCGGCGGGCGCGGGCAGGGCCACGCTGGCAAGGCAGCCCAGGCTGAGGGTCACGGCCAGGCTGGCCAGGGACGGCATGTTCATGGCAACTCCCCATACGGTAGGTGGTGCGCGACTATAAGGACCAGACGGATAAAGCCGGTGTGACTGACCACATTTGCCCCGGCCGGGGCCTCGGCCGCAGAATACGAGGCTTTCCGGCCCCCATCCGGTGCCGGCGTTCTCCAGCGGAGCTTCCCCCATGCGTACCCACTTCTGCGGCCTGGTCGATGAGACCCTGATTGGCCAGACTGTCACCCTCGCCGGCTGGACCGACGTGGCCCGTAACCAGGGCGGCGTCTGCTTCATCGATCTTCGAGATCATGAAGGCATCGTGCAGGTGACGGTGGAGGTGGACAACGCCGAAGTGTTCGCCGTGGCCGCGTCGCTGGGCTACGAGGACGTGCTGCAGGTGGAAGGCGTGGTGCGTGCCCGCCATGCAGTGAATGACAAGATGCGCACCGGCAAGGTGGAAGTGATCGCCACCGCCATCACCGTGCTGAACAAGGCCGCGCCGCTGCCGTTCCACGCCCACGAGAACCCGGGCGAGGAAACCCGCCTGAAGTACCGCTACCTGGACCTGCGCCGCCCTGAAATGCAGCGCATGCAGCGCACCCGCATCAAGCTGGTGCAGGCGCTGCGCCGCCACCTGGACGAAAAGGGCTTCCAGGACATCGAGACCCCGATCCTGACCAAGGCCACCCCGGAAGGCGCGCGCGACTTCCTGGTGCCGGCGCGCATGCACCCGGGCGAGTTCTACGCCCTGCCGCAGAGCCCGCAGCTGTTCAAGCAGATCCTGATGGTGGCCGGCTTCGACCGCTACTACCAGATCGCGCGCTGCTTCCGCGACGAAGCCCTGCGTGCCGACCGCCAGCTGGAATTCACCCAGCTGGACATGGAGTTCGCCTTCGTCCGCGAACGCGACGTGCAGGATTTCGTCGAGAACATGATCCGCGCCATCTTCAAGGAAGTGGTCGACGTCGAACTGGACGCCAGCTTCCCGCGCATGACCTGGGCTGAAGCCATGCGCCGCTACGGCTCGGACAAGCCGGACCTGCGCATCGCGCTGGAGCTGGTCGACGTGGCCGAGCTGGTCAAGGACAGCGAGTTCGCCGTGTTCACCGGCCCGGCCAATGACGCCGAAGGCCGCGTCGCCGCGCTGCGCATCCCGGGCGGCGCCTCGCTGTCGCGCAAGCAGATCGACGAGTACGCCGCGCACGCCGCCAAGTACGGCGCCAAGGGCCTGGCCTACATCAAGATCGCCGACAACGGCGAAGTCAGCTCGCCGATCCAGAAGTTCTTCAGCGAGGCATCCTTCGCCGCCCTGGTCGCCCACGTCGGCGCCGGCAACGGTGACATCGTGTTCTTCGGCGCCGGTGGCTACAACAAGGTCTCCGACTTCATGGGCGCGCTGCGCCTGAAGGCCGGCAAGGACTTCGGCCTGGTCGCCGACGGCTGGGCGCCGCTGTGGGTCACCGACTTCCCGATGTTCGAGTGGGACGAGGAAGAACAGCGTTACGTCGCCCTGCATCACCCCTTCACCGCGCCGGCCGTGGACGACATCGCCGACCTGCGCGCCAACGCCCGTACCGCCGTCTCGCGTGGTTACGACATGGTGCTCAACGGCAATGAAATCGGCGGCGGTTCGATCCGTATCCACCGTCCGGACATGCAGAGCGCGGTGTTCGAACTGCTCGGCATCGGCGCCGAAGAGGCCCGCGCCAAGTTCGGCTTCCTGCTCGACGCGCTGAACTACGGCGCGCCGCCGCACGGTGGCATCGCCTTCGGCATCGATCGCATCGCCGCGCTGATGGCCGGCACCGAATCGATCCGCGACGTCATCCCGTTCCCGAAGACCACCGGTGCACAGGATCTGATGACCGACGCGCCGTCGCCGATCGTCGACGCGCAGCTGGCAGAAGTGCACATCCAGGTTCGCCCCAAGACCAACTGATCAGGAGATCCAGGCAATGACCGAGTTTGCGTTTTCGCTGGAGTGGGAAAAGCTGGGCAATGAAGGCTCCGAGGCCAACCTGGTCACCGAGCGTGCGCGCGTGTTCGGGGGTTGGCTGGTCCGTGTCGGTACCAACCCGGCGGCGATGGCCCTGACCTTCGTCGCCGACGGCGAAGGCCGTTGGGATGGTGAAGACTTCGGCGTTGAGGATTACGAGGACGACGAAGAGGAAGAGTACGACGAGGACGAGGAAGGCGAGGAAGAAGAGGACGAGGACGAAGAGGAATACGAGGAAGAGGACGAGGAAGACGAAGCCGCCGAAGCGCCGGAAAAGGCTTGACCCGCGCTTCACCCTGACGTCAACTTCCTGCATGTATTCCATCCGCCGCGCCACCGTGGACGACGCGCCGACCCTGTCGGCGCTGGCCGCCCGCACGTTCACCGAGACCTTCGGCCATCTGTACCCGCCGCAGGACCTGCAGGCCTTCCTCGACGAGGCCTACACGGTCGAGCGCCAGCGCGTGATCCTGGCCCACCCGGATTACGCGGTGTGGCTGCTGGAACTGGACGGGGAGGCGGTCGGCCATGCCGCCGCCGGCCCCTGTGGCCTGCCGCATCCGGAGGTGAAGCCCGGTGATGGCGAACTCAAGCGCCTGTACCTGATCAAGACCCAGCAGAGTTGTGGCTGGGGCAGTCGCCTGCTGGAAACCGCGCTGGCCTGGCTGGAGCACGAAGGCCCGCGCACGCTGTGGCTGGGCGTGTGGTCGGAGAACTTCGGTGCGCAACGCTTCTACGCCCGCTATGGTTTCGAGAAGGCCGGCGAGTACCTGTTCCCGGTGGGTGACACCCAGGACCTCGAATTCATCCTGCGCCGCGCGCCGCGCGCGGCCTGACGTTCACCGCCGCTTGCTGCGCGCGCGTGTTCAATTGCAGTACGTTCCTGCCCCGCTGACCGCCAGGCTGTTTGCATGACTCCCCCCGTATTGCTGCTGCATGGCATCTGGAATGCCCGTGCCTGGGTCGGGCCGCTGGCCTGGCGCCTGCGCGCGCGTGGTTTCCAGGTGCACGCCTTCGGTTATTCCTCGGTGTTCGGTGGCCCCGACGTGGCCGTGCCGCAACTGTTGGAGCGCCTGGCCGACGCCGGGCCGTTGTCGCTGGTCGGCCACAGCCTGGGTGGGTTGCTGGCGCTGGAGGCCCTGCGTCGCCAGCCGCAGCTGGATGTGCAGCGCGTGGTCTGCCTGGGCTCGCCGCTGCGTGGCAGCGGCACCGCGCGGTCGCTGTCCGACCATGGCTGGGGCCTGGCGCTGGGGCGCAGCAGCGAGCTGCTGCTGGATGGCCTGCCGGACTGGCAGGGCAAGGCCGAGGTCGGGCTGATCGCCGGCTCGGTGCCGCATGGGCTGGGCAGCCTGCTGGGCGCGATGGACGACGCCTCCGATGGCACGGTGGCGCTGGCCGAGACCCGACTGCCGGGCCTGGCCGACCATTGCGTGGTGCGCACCAGCCACAGCGGCCTGGTGGTATCGCCCGATGCCGCACGGCAGACCGCGTATTTCCTGCGCCACGGCCAGTTCGACCACAGCCGCGACGCCGCTGCCGCATAAGGGGGTGGGTGCTAACCGTCCTGCCTAGGTGGGTGCTAACCGTCCTACCTTGGTGGGTGCTAACCGTCCTGCCTTGGTGGGTGCGAACCTTGGTTCGCACGCTCTTCGCCGGGCCACGCCTGGCGGCATCCCTCCGCCCTAGACACGGTTGCAGCCCCCGATCAGGTAGAATCCGCGCCTTGATCCTGAAGCAGCCAGACGGTAGCACCCATGGGTAGAGGCCCCTCCATCGAAGCCCGCAAGAACGCGTCCGACGCGAAGCGTGGCAAGATTTTCACCAAGATCATCCGCGAGATCGGCGTGGCCGCGCGCGGCGGTGGAGGCGACCCCAACAACAACCCGCGCCTGCGCGTGGCGATGGACAAGGGCCTGGCCGTGAACATGTCCAAGGACGTGATCGAACGCGCCATCAAGAAGGCCACCGGTGAGCTGGAAGGCGTCGACTACGAGGAAATCCGCTATGAGGGCTATGCCCCGGGCGGCGTGGCCGTCATCGTCGACTGCCTGACCGACAACCGCGTGCGCACTGTGGCCGATGTCCGCCATGCGTTCAGCAAGTGCGGCGGCAACATGGGTACCGAAGGCTCGGTGGCGTTCATGTTCAAGCGCCTGGGCGTCATCAGCTTCGCCCCGGGTGCCGACGAGGACGCCATCACCGAAGCCGCCATCGAGGCCGGCGCCGATGACATCGTGGTCTACCCGGACGACGGCTCGATCGACGTGGTCACCAGTCCTGACGCGTTCAACGCGGTCAAGGACGCGATGGCCGCCGCCGGTCATGTCGCCGGCCACGCCGAGATCACCTTCCGCGCGGACAACGACATCAAGGTCGAGGGCGAAGTCGCCCTGCAGGTCAAGAAGCTGCTGGACATGCTCGAAGACCTGGACGACGTGCAGGACGTGTACTCCAACGCCGAACTCGGCGCCGACGCCTACGCCTGAGCCGTCCTGACGGCCTGGGCGCGGGCCGTTGAACGGTCACCGCGGACAGACATGAGCCCATACGCCTGCCAGCGCTTCCCGTTCCGTCCCGCCAGGAGTGCGGCATGACCCGCATCCTCGGCATCGACCCCGGTTCGCAGCGGACCGGGGTCGGCATCATCGATGTCGACGCCGCCGGCCGCGTCAGCCACGTGCACCACCAGCCGCTGGTGCTGCTGGGCGCCGACGACTTCCCGCAGCGCATGAAACTGCTGGTGCTGGGCCTGGCCGACCTGTGCCGGGAATACCAGCCCAACGAAGTGGCCATCGAAAAGGTCTTCATGGCGCGCAACCCCGATTCGGCGCTGAAGCTGGGCCAGGCCCGTGGCGCGGCGATTTCCGCCGTGGTGCTGCGTGACCTGCCGGTGCACGAATATGCTGCCAGCGAGATCAAGCTGGCGGTGGTCGGTCGCGGTGGCGCCGAAAAGCAACAGGTTCAACACATGGTCGGGCTCATGCTCAACCTGAAAACCAAGCTGCAGGCCGACGCGGCCGACGCGTTGGCGGTGGCGATCACCCATGCCCACGTAAGGGCAACGGCCAACCGCCTGGGGCTCAGCGCCCGCCAGGCGTGGGGCCGCAAATGAGGAGCTGCACGCAATGATCGGTCGACTGCGCGGCATCGTCGCCTACAAGGCGCCGCCGTGGCTGGTGGTGGACGTGAACGGGGTGGGCTACGAGCTGGAGGCGCCGATGAGCACCTTCTACGACCTGCCCGAGCTCGGCCGCGAGGTCACCCTGTATACCCATTATTCGCAGAAGGAAGACAGCGTCTCGCTGTACGGCTTCCTGCGCGAGGGCGAGCGGCGCCTGTTCCGCGACGTGCAGAAGGTCAGTGGCATCGGCGCGAAGATCGCGCTGGCCGTGCTGTCCGGGGTGACCGTCGAGGAGTTCGCGCGCATGGTCCAGGCCGGTGACATCACCGCGCTGACCCGCATTCCGGGCATCGGCAAGAAGACCGCCGAGCGCATGGTGCTGGAACTGCGCGACCGCGCCGCCCAGTTCGGCGCGGGCGGGGCATTGCCCACCGGCAGTGGCCCGGCCCCGGCCGACCCGTTGTCCGACGCCACCGTGGCCCTGCAGCAGCTGGGCTACAAGCCGGCCGAAGCGGCGCGCATGGCCCGTGATGCCTTCAATGAAGGCGACGAAGTGGCCACCGTGATCCGCAAGGCGCTGCAGTCGGCGCTGCGCTGAGCCGCCTTCCTTTCCCCCAACGAACCGCCTGAGCCCCGCCAGGAGTCCCATGTCCAGCAGTCAAACCCCGCACGCAGCCGCCCCCGGTGGCCACGGTCACGCCCCTCCCGCGGGAGGCATGGCGCTGATCATCGGTGCGATCGGCGTGGTCTTCGGCGATATCGGTACCAGCCCGCTGTACACCCTGAAGGAGGCGTTCTCACCGCACTACGGGCTCAACAGCGACCACGACACCGTGCTGGGTGTGCTGTCGCTGGCGTTCTGGGCGCTGAACATCGTGGTCACGCTGAAGTACGTGACCATCATCATGCGCGCCGACAACGACGGCGAGGGCGGCATCATGGCGCTGATGGCGCTGACCCAGCGCACATTGCGCAACGGGTCGCGCTCGGCGTATGTGGTCGGCATCCTCGGTATCTTCGGTGCCTCGCTGTTCTTCGGTGACGGTGTGATCACCCCGGCGATCTCGGTGCTGGGTGCGGTTGAAGGCCTGGAGGTGGCCGCGCCCGGACTGCATGCCTTCATCGTTCCGATCACGGTGGTGGTGCTGCTGATGGTGTTCGCCGCGCAGCGCTTCGGCACCGAAAAGATCGGCAAGGCGTTCGGCCCGATCACCTCGGTCTGGTTCATTTCGCTGGCCGCGATCGGCATCTATAACATCGTTGATGCGCCGGAAGTGCTGAAGGCCTTCAACCCGTGGTGGGCGATCCGCTTCTTCATGGAGCACAGCTGGCACGGCATCTTCATCCTTGGCGCGGTGGTGCTGGCGGTGACCGGTGGCGAGGCGCTGTATGCCGACATGGGCCACTTCGGCGCCAAGCCGATCCGCCATGCCTGGTACTTCTTCGTGCTGCCGTGCCTGGTGCTGAACTACCTGGGGCAGGGCGCACTGGTGCTCAACCACCCCGAGGCGCTGAAGAACCCGTTCTTCGAGGCGGTGCCGCCGTGGGCGCTGTACCCGATGATCATCCTGGCCACGATGGCGGCGGTGATCGCCTCGCAGTCGGTCATCACCGGTGCGTTCTCGGTCTCGCGCCAGGCCATGCAGCTGGGTTACATCCCGCGCATGCGCATCAAGCACACCTCGCACGACACCATTGGCCAGATCTACATCCCCGGCATCAACTGGGGCATCGCGGTGATGGTGATCGGCCTGGTGCTGGCGTTCCGCAGCTCGTCGAACCTGGCCGTGGCCTACGGCATCTCGGTATCGGCCACCATGCTGATCGATACCCTGCTGCTGGCGCTGGTGGCGCGTTCGTTGTGGCCGAAGGCGCGCAACTGGATCCTGCCGCTGTGCGTGGTGTTCTTCATCATCGACCTCGGCTTCGTCATCGCCAACGGCGCCAAGCTGCTGCAGGGCGCCTGGTTCCCGGTGGTGCTGGGCATCTTCCTGTTCACCATGATGCGCACCTGGCGCCGTGGCCGCGAGCTGCTGCGCGATGAGATCCGCAAGGACGGCATCCGCCTGGATACCTTCCTGCCGGGCCTGATGCTGGCGCCGCCGGTGCGCGTGCCGGGCACCGCGGTGTTCCTCACCGCCGACCCGACCGTGGCCCCGCACGCGCTGATGCACAACCTCAAGCACAACAAGGTGCTGCACGAGCGCAACGTGTTCCTGCACGTGGAAACCCTGCCGATCCCGTATGCGATGGAAGGGCAGCGGCTGAAGATCGAATCGGTGGGCGACGAGTTCTACCGGGTCTACGTGCGCTTCGGCTTCATGGAGACCCCAGACGTGCCACTGGCGCTGATGCGCTCGTGCGACCACGGTGGCATCTACTTCGACCCGATGGACACCACCTTCTTCGCCAGCCGCGAGACCATCGTCGCCACCGCCAACCGCGGCATGCCGATCTGGCGCGACAAGCTGTTCGCGCTGATGCATCGCAACGCCGCGCCGGCGACGGGCTTCTTCCGGATTCCGGGCAACAGATTGGTGGAACTGGGCGCCCAGGTGGAGATCTAGGGCCTCTTCCTTCCTCGATACCGCCATGCTTCCATCCACGCATGGCGTGGATCTACCGTGTCGACCAAGGTCGGCACCCACCAAGAGCAGCCATGTCATCCCGACAGATCGCGGCGATCTGTCGAAGGCGGGGTGGGTCCGGTTGCGGGGCATCCGCGCCATGGATGGCGCGGCTGAGCCCCCATGGACGGGTTTACGGCGTCCCCGCAACCGGACCCACCCCGCCATTCCCCAGGAAACCGGCTTTTGAAGTTGACGTTGCCGTTAGCGGGTGCCGGGCGCAGCCCGGCCGAAACCCGTACTTTTGCCGCATAATCAGCACATGACCGACGACCGCATCATTGGCGCCGGCGCCACCCGCGAGGATGACGCCGCCGACGCCAGCATCCGCCCCAAGCGGCTGGCCGACTACCTCGGCCAGGTGCCGGTGCGCGAGCAGATGGAAATCTACATCCAGGCGGCCAAGGGGCGTGGCGACGCGCTGGACCACGTGCTGATCTTCGGGCCGCCCGGCCTGGGCAAGACCACCCTCAGCCACGTCATCGCCAACGAGCTGGGCGTGGCGCTGCGGGTGACCTCCGGCCCGGTGATCGAGAAGGCCGGCGACCTGGCCGCGCTGCTGACCAACCTGCAGCCACACGATGTGCTGTTCATCGACGAGATCCATCGCCTGTCGCCGGTGGTCGAAGAAGTGCTGTACCCGGCGATGGAAGATTTCCAGATCGACATCATGATCGGCGAGGGCCCTGCGGCCCGTTCGATCAAGATCGACCTGCCGCCGTTCACCCTGATCGGCGCCACCACCCGCGCCGGCCTGCTGACCGCGCCGCTGCGCGACCGCTTCGGCATCGTCCAGCGCCTGGAGTTCTACAGTGTCGAAGAGCTGACCCGGATCGTGCGCCGCTCGGCCAGCATCCTCGGCATCGACTGCACCGCCGATGGTGCCGGCGAGATCGCGCGTCGCGCGCGTGGCACGCCGCGTATCGCCAACCGCCTGCTGCGCCGCGTGCGCGACTATGCCCAGGTCAAGGCCGGTGGCCACATCGACGAAGCTGTTGCGCAGGCCGCGATGCAGATGCTGAAGGTTGACCCGGAGGGCTTCGACGAGCTGGATCGGCGCCTGCTGAAGACCATGGTCGATTACTTCGATGGCGGCCCGGTCGGTATCGAATCGCTGGCCGCGGCGCTGTCCGAAGAGCGCGGCACGCTGGAAGACGTGGTCGAACCCTACCTGATCCAGCAGGGCTTCCTGGTGCGCACCGCGCGCGGCCGCATGGCCACCCACAAGGCCTACCGGCACATGGGCCTGAAGCCGAAGAACCCGCCGCAGGACCTGTTCGCGGAGGTTCCCGATGTCGGTTGAGCCGCGATTCAGTTGGCCGACACGCATTTACTGGGAAGATACGGACGCTGGCGGGGTGGTCTACCACGCCCGCTACGTGGCCTTCATGGAACGGGCCCGGACCGAATGGATGCGTGCGCTGGGCTACGGCCAGGAGCGCATGCGCGCCGAGCACGGCATGGTCTTCGCGGTGCGCTCGATGCAGATGGATTTCATCAGGCCGGCACGGCTGGATGACACCCTGCAGGTGAGCGCCACGCTGGTCCAGCTGAAGAAGGCCAGCATGGTCTTCGACCAGCAGATCCTGCGCGACGGCGAGCTGCTGCTGTCGGCCCAGGTCCGCATCGCCGCACTGGAAGCGGCCAGTTTCCGCCCGCGCGGCATGGACGAATCCGTCCTTGCGGTGCTGCAACCCCACCTCCACCCCGAATCCGAACACTGAGGAACAACGGATGATCGCAACGCTCCTGGCCCTGCAGGCCACGGTCACCGAGGCATTGCCGGCCGACGTCAGCAACGCCGCGACACAGACCCTTGCCCAGGCCACCACCGGCGGCGGCATCAACTACCTCGAACTGATGGCCAAGGCCAGCCTG
The DNA here is from genome assembly GCF_059369755.1 of Stenotrophomonas sp. YJH_SMC_57. Classification (NCBI taxonomy): domain Bacteria; kingdom Pseudomonadati; phylum Pseudomonadota; class Gammaproteobacteria; order Lysobacterales; family Lysobacteraceae; genus Stenotrophomonas; species Stenotrophomonas sp. YJH_SMC_57. The sequence continues at coordinate 330,775 of NZ_JCAFSZ010000001.1, read as the reverse complement.
CCGGTGAAGATCATCGTGCTGCTGCTGCTGGTCGGCTCGTTCGTCAGCTGGGTGATCATTTTCCGCAAGGCCCGCGTGTTCAAGCAGGCCACCCGCGAAGCCGACGAGTTCGAGAACCGTTTCTGGTCCGGTGCCGACCTCGGCAAGCTGTACAGCTCGGCCACCGACCGCAGCCGCAACGTCGGCGGCCTGGAGGCGATCTTCGAAGCCGGCTTCCGCGAGTACACCCGCCTGCGCGACAAGCGCCGGCTGGATGGCCGTGCGCAGCTGGAAGGCGCGCAGCGTGCCATGCGCACCACCTACACCCGCGAAGTGGACCAGCTCGAGCGCAACCTGGAACTGCTGGCCAACATCGGTTCGACCGCCCCGTACGTGGGCCTGGTCGGTACCGTGTTCGGCATCATGGTGACCATGCACGACATGATCAGCAGCGGCGCGCAGGCCGGCATTGCCGCCGTTGCGCCGGGTATTTCCGAAGCACTCTTTGCGACCGCCATCGGCCTGTTCGTGGCGATTCCGGCGGTGTGGGCCTACAACCGCTTCACCACCCGCGTCGAGCGCATGTCGGTGCGGTTCGAGACCTTCGCCGAAGAGTTCAGCTCCATCCTGCAGCGCCAGAGCGCTGGCGACGAGTAAGCGCCTGACCCGGGAGTCCAAGCCATGTCCGCTGCCATCGGTCGCCGCAAGCGCCGCAAGCTGAAATCGGAAATCAACGTCGTTCCCTACATCGACGTCATGCTGGTGCTGCTGATCATCTTCATGGTCACCGCGCCGCTGCTCACCCTGAGCTTCGACGTCGACCTGCCGCAGTCCAACGCCAAGGCGCTGGAAAGCAAGCAGGACCCGGTGATCGTCTCGGTACGCCAGGACGGCCAGCTCAGCCTGAAGCTGCCCGACGCCAAGGAACCGGCCGCGGTCTCGGCCGAGGAACTGGAAGGGCGCCTGGCCGGCATCGCCGCCCAGGACAAGGGCGTGCGCGTGATCGTCGCCGCTGACCGTGCCGTGGCCTATGAAAAGGTCATCGCCGCGATGGATGTGATCAAGCGCGCCAAGGTAGACAAGGTAGGCCTGGCCACCGATGCACGCTGACGCCCTGCCACCTTCGCATCAGCGCGAACCCGGCTGGGGCCTGCCCCTGGCGCTGGCGGTGCTGGTGCATCTGCTGGTCGCGCTGGTCTTCATCGGCGCCTGGCTGTGGTCGCCCGAGCGCAACACCGATGCCGCCGCCGGCGACCCGTCGGTCGAGGCCAGCCTGGCGCTGTCCGCGTCCGAAGCATCCGCCGCGCGCCAGGCCCTGCGCCAGTCCGAGAAGCTGGAAGACCTGCCGCCGCCGGTCGCCGAGCCGATCCCGGTGCCGGAAGACACCGTGCCGCCGCCGCAGCCCATTCCCGAACCGCGCCCGCAGGACGCCCCGACGCCCCAGCAGCAACAGGCGCAGGAGCGAGTCGCGCAGCCTGATACCAAGGACCAGGAAGCAGCCAACGCGCTGGCCATCTCGCAGGAGAAGGCCAAGCAGGAACAGGAAGCCAAGCGCCGCCAGGAGCAGATCGACCTGACCGAACGCAAGCGCCAGGAAGAAGCGGAGCAGAAGCTGCGCCTGGCCAAGCAGCAGGAAGAAGATGCCAAGAAGAAGCTGGCCGACCAGGCGCGTCAGGCTGCGGACAAGGCCGAGGCCGAGAAGCAGAAGAAGATCGCCGAGATCCGTGCCAAGCGTGAGCAGGCCGAGAAGGAAGCCAAGCTGGCTGAGCAGAAGCTGCGCCAGGTGGCTGCCGCGCGCAATGCCGCTGGTACGGCCGCTGCCGGCGCCAGTGGTGCCGCGCAGCCGGCGGCCGGTGGCGGCGGCAACAGTGATGACCTGACCGCCAAGTACGCTGCGGCCATCCAGGCCAAGGTGCGCGACACCTGGACGCGTCCGGACAGCGTGCCCCTGGGGCAGAAGTGCCAGGTGACGATCACCCAGATTCCGGGTGGCCAGGTGCTGCAGGCCAAGGTTGGCGCCAACTGTCCCTATGACGAGGCCGGCAAGCGCTCGATCGAGGCGGCGGTGCTCAATGCGCAGCCGCTGCCGTACCGCGGCTTCGAGTCGGTGTTCAACCGCACGCTCAACCTGACCTTCACTGCGCAGGATTGAGTGGGCGGGCAGGGCGGCCGTCCGGTCGCCCCTGGCCCCGGCCACCATCAAGGTGGCCGCGACGTTAACGGTGCGTGAGAGCACGGGCTGGAACTGACCCGGAATTCACGTACCCTTGGTTCATGATTGCGAAGCGGTTCACTTCCGCTTTGCTATCCCTCGTTCCGGTTTCCCCCTATTGAGCGCTCCATGAAAAAGATGCCTCGCTGGCTTGCCGTGTTTGCGGCCCTGTTGCTGCCTTTCGCTGCCGTCGCGCAGCAGAAGGGGCTGGATATCGACATCATCGGCGGCAATGCCTCCGCGCTGCCGATCACCATCGTGCCGATGCCCTACCAGGGTTCGGCGGCTGCACCGCAGACCGACGTCGCCGGCGTGGTCCGCGCCGACCTGGAGCGCTCCGGCCAGTTCCGCACGCTGCCGGAAGCGCAGATCGTCGAAAAGCCGTTCCGCGGCGGCGACATCCAGTTCGCCACCTGGCGCGCGCTGAAGCAGAACTACATCGTGGTCGGCCGCGTGCTCGACGCCGGTGCCGGCGCCTACCGCGTCGAGTACGAACTGTTCGACGTGCCCAAGGGCGAGCGCCTGCTGGGCCTGGCGATGACCGCGCGCGGCAATGCTATGCGCGACGTCGCGCACCAGATGGCCGATGCCATCTACGAGAAGATCACCGGTGTGCGCGGCGCCTTCTGGACCCGCATCGCCTACGTGACCGCCAGCGGCAAGGGCGACGCCATGCGCTATGCGCTGATGGTGGCCGACTCCGATGGCTACAACCCGCAGACCATCGTGCGTTCGGCCGAGCCGCTGCTGTCGCCGTCGTGGAGCCCGGATGGCGGCAAGCTGGCCTACGTCAGCTTCGAGCGTGGCAACTCGGCGATCTACATCCAGAACATCGCCACCGGCGCACGCGAGCTGGTCACCAGCTTCCGCGGCATCAACAGCGCCCCGGCGTTCTCGCCGGATGGCCGCAAGCTGGCCCTGACCCTGTCGCGTTCGGGTAATCCGGAAATCTACGTGATGGACCTGGGCAGCAAGCAGCTGACCCAGCTGACCAACCACTTCGCCATCGACACCGAGCCGACCTGGGCACCGGACGGCAGCGCGGTGTACTTCACCTCCGACCGCGGCGGCCGTCCGCAGGTCTACAAGGTCGGTGCGGGCGGCGGCAGTGCCGAGCGCGTGACCTTCCAGGGCAACTACAACGCCAAGCCCACCGTGTCCTACGATGGCAAGAAGATCGCCGTCGCCCAGGGCTCGGGCAACAGCTACAAGATCGCGATGATGGACAGCTCGCTGGGTTCGCCCCGCTGGAGCACGCTGTCCCCGGGTTCGCTGGATGAATCGCCGAGCTTCGCGCCCAACGCAAGCATGGTGTTGTACGCCGCCCGCGAAGGTGGCCGTGGTGTGTTGTATGCCGTTTCGGCCGATGCGCGGGTTCGCCAGCGCCTGGTCCTGGCCGATGGTGATGTGCGCGAACCGGCATGGTCCCCATACCGTACCCAGCGCTAAAAGAGTGTTAACATTTTGCTGTCTTGAACCCCTCATCGGCCTAGGAGCCACAAAGGTATCGCCATGAACAAGTCCACCCGCGTTCTGCTTGTTTCCCTGCTGTCTGTGGCCGTCCTGGCCGGTTGCTCGAAGAAGGTGAAGGAAGAGCCGGCAGCCCCGGTTGACACCGGCACCTCGACCACCACCCCGACCGGCCCGTCGACTTCCGGCCTGTACGGCCCGGGCGACCTGGACACCGACGCTTGCCTGCGCCAGCGCGTTGTCTACTTCGACCTGGACAAGGAAGACGTGAAGCCGGAATTCCAGGCCATCATGGCGTGCCACGCCAAGTACCTGCGTGACCGTCCGTCCTCGCGCATCACCCTGCAGGGCCACACCGACGAGCGCGGTTCGCGCGCGTACAACCAGGCCCTGGGCGAGCGTCGTGGCAACGGCGTCAACTCGGCCCTGCAGGCCAACGGTGGCTCGGCTTCGCAGCTGACCGTCGTGTCCTACGGTGAAGAGCGTCCGGTCTGCACCGAGTCGAACGAGTCCTGCTGGTCGCAGAACCGTCGCGTCGAAATCGTCTACACCGCGCAGTAATCCATGCGCATTGGCATCAAACTGATGCTGGTCGTTGCGGCAGCCCTCGTGGCTGCCGCACCGGCGCATGCACAGCGACAGAGCCTGGCCGACCGTGTCGGCGCGCTCGAGCAGCAGATGTACAACAACAGTGCCAACCAGGACCTGTTGAACCAGATCAATCAGCTGCGGCAGCAGGTCACCAGCCTGCAGGCCTCGATCGAGCAGTTGCAGCACGACAACGCCCAGCTCAAGCAGTCCGCCCAGGACCAGTACCTGGATCTGGACAGCCGCCTGAACCGGTTGGAAGGGGGCAACGCCGCCCCGGCCCTGCCGCCCGTTCCGGCGACTGCACCGAAGGCCGCTCCGGCCCCGGCAACCCCCGCAGCGGCGGCCACTTCCGAGCGGCCGCCTTCGGTCCATGGCGATGCCGGCAGCCTGGCCGCCACCGGTGACGAGCGCACCTCGTACAACGTGGCCTTCGAATCGCTGAAGGCCGGCAAGTACGACGATTCGGCGCAGCTGTTCCTGAGCTTCCTGCAGCTGTACCCGAACGGCGTCTACGCGCCGAACGCGCTGTACTGGCTGGGCGAGAGCTATTACGCCACCCGCAATTTCCCGATGGCCGAGACCCAGTTCCGTGAACTGCTCTCGCGCTATCCGACCCACGACAAGGCCGCTGGCGGCCTGCTCAAGGTCGGCCTCTCGCAGTATGGCGAGGGCAAGGTCGACCAGGCCCAGCAGACGCTGGAGACCGTCGTGGCGCAGTACCCCGGCTCGGACGCCGCGCGCACCGCGCAGGACCGCCTGCAGTCGATCCGGCTGGGCAAGCAGATCCGCTGATCCGGCGTACAATACGTTTCCTGTAGAGCCGAGCCCCCGCTCGGCTGTTTGCGTTTCCGGTTTCCGTAAACGCCGGCCAGGCCATGCCGCCCGGTCGCTGCTGTAGAGCCGGGCCATGTTCGGCTGCTTTCGTTACCGGCCACGGTAGCCCACCCGCCACGTGCCCCACCAAGACGTACCCGCCATGACCGCCGTTATCCCGTCCAATGCCGTCGCCACCCCCAGCGACATCGTGCAGTCGCCGCTGCCACGCCTGAAGATCACCGAGATCTTCACCTCGCTGCAGGGCGAAGCCGATACCGCCGGCTGGCCGACCGTGTTCGTACGCCTGACCGGCTGCCCACTGCGCTGCCAGTACTGCGACACCGCCTATGCCTTCCACGGCGGCACCTGGTGGGACATCGACGACATCGTGGCCGAGGTGCTGGCGCAGGGCGTGCGCCATGTCTGCGTGACCGGTGGCGAGCCGCTGGCGCAGAAGCGTTGCCTGGTGCTGCTGCAGAAGCTGTGTGACGCCGGCATGGACGTCTCGCTGGAAACCTCCGGCGCGCTGGACGTCAGTGCGGTGGACCCGCGCGTATCGCGCGTGGTCGACATCAAGACCCCGGGTTCGGCCGAAGTGGCGCGCAACCGCTGGGAAAACCTGCCGCTGCTGACCGCGCGCGACCAGATCAAGTTCGTCATCTGCAGCCGCGAAGACTACGACTGGGCCAAGGCCCTGCTGGCCGAGCACGACCTGGTGAAGCGCTGCACGGTGTTCTTCTCGCCCAGCAAGGGCGAGATCACCGCGCGCCAGCTGGCCGACTGGATCGTCGAAGACCGGCTGCCGGTGCGCTTCCAGATGCAGTTGCATAAAATCCTGTGGAACGACGAGCCCGGCCGATGAGCCTGGGCGGCGTCCCCTGATGTAGCTCCGGCGCGGGACAGCGTGCTGGCTTTCCCCTCCCAACCGGATGTTTTACCCATGAAGAAGGCAGTCGTGCTTCTCTCCGGCGGCATGGATTCAGCCGCCGTCATCGCCATGGCCCAGGAACAGGGCTTCGCCGTGCATGCCCTGAGCGTGCGCTATGGCCAGCGCCACACCTCCGAACTGGATGCCGCCGCGCGCGTGGCCAAGGCGCAGGGCGTGGTCGCGCACAAGACCGTGGACGTGGACCTGCGCAGCATCGGCGGCTCGGCCTTGACCGACGACATCGACGTGCCCGAGGCCGGCGGTGCCGGCATCCCGGTCACCTACGTGCCGGCGCGCAACACCATCATGCTGTCGCTGGCCCTGGGCTGGGCCGAAGTGCTCGGCGCCAACGACATCTTCTGCGGCGTCAACGCCGTGGACTACTCCGGCTACCCGGACTGTCGCCCCGAGTTCGTGGCCGCGTTCCAGGCACTGGCCAACCTGGCCACCAAATCGGGCGTGGAAGGCGCGGGCATCAAGGTGCACGCACCGCTGCAGTTCCTCAGCAAGGGCCAGATCGTCAGCGAAGGCGTGCGCCTGGGCGTGGACTTCGGTTTGACCGTGTCCTGCTACAACGCCGACGCCAACGGCGCCGCCTGCGGCCACTGCGACGCCTGCCGCCTGCGCGCGCAGGGCTTCGCCGAAGCCGGCGTGGCCGACCCGACGCTGTACGCCTGACCGCCTCTGGTAGTGCCGGCCGCTGGCCGGCTTCCCCGATGGGTGTGAATTCCAAGATGGTGGGTGCGAACTGCTCCTCGGTGGGTGCGAACCTTGGTTCGCACTCCCTGACTCGCAGGGCACAACCCGGCGCTACCGCTGCCGCAACCACCCCGATGCCTCGATGAACGCCCGCACCGCCCCCGCATCGGCATAGTCCAGCTCGATCATCCGCGCGATACCGGCCTTCTCATCGGCCTGCTGTCGCATGTATTCCTGCGCGATGCGGTAGCCGGCGTAGTAGCCCACATCACCTACCCCGAACGGGTTGCGGGCGCTGTTGTACAGCCAGTTGTCCAGGTCTTCGCCGTCCATCTCGGCGATGAAGCGCGTGCGGATTTCAGCCTCATGCGCGGGTCCGTAGCGGTACAGCGGCAATGCCGGCCGACGCCCGCTCAGCCGCTCGGCCACATACTCCGCCACGCCTTCGCGCACCACGTACTGGGCCAGGCTGCCCGTGGTTTCGCGCTGCTGGGTATGCACGTACTCGTGCAGGTTGTTCTGCGCGTTGTTCGCCCCCGGACGGCTGTCGTAGAAGATCCGCAGGCGGCTGCGCATCGGCTCCGGCAGCTCGCTCACGTCCACGCGCTCGTCGCCCAGCGCCATCTCCGCTCCGATCAGCACCTTGTTGCCCAGTGTGGTGCCACCGGTGCGAAGCACGCCCACCGCGTAGGTGATGGTGGCCGGGCGCAGCGCCGGGTAGAGCGCCCGGAACGCGCCCAGATCGCGCTCCAGCGTGGCACTGGCCTGTTGCGCGTTGGCGGTCAGCGGACGTACCGAGGCCCAGAAGCGCGGCCACGCCTGCATGGCCTCGGCGTACTCGCGGGCGGTGTAGTGGCGTACCTGCATCAGCGCATGCAGGCCAGGGCTGCCCGGATCGATGTAGCGCTGCTGGACCAGCGCCACCTGGCGTTCGGCGTCGGGCTCGGCGCGCACCGCGTCGAAGGTGGCCCAGAAGCGGGCGATATCATCGGTGACGACCTGGGGCGGGGCGGCCAGGGCCGCGCAGGGCAGCAGCAGGGCGGCAAGCAGGCTGACGATCAGGCGCATCCATGGCTCCGGGGAAGGGTCACAGATGGGATGCGACGGTGGCCCCAAAGGTTTAAGCCCGCTGGTAGTGCCGGCCGCTGGCCGGCAACCCCGACACACCGGGGTTTCGCGCGACCTGCCAAAGTAGGGTAGAATGCCCACCCCGCCGAAAGGCAGGGGCAGTGCAATGGGCCGTTAGCTCAGTCGGTAGAGCAGAAGACTTTTAATCTTTTGGTCGAAGGTTCGAATCCTTCACGGCCCACCAATTGCATCAATGATTTAGGCGCCCTTGCGGCGCCTTTTTCATATTTCCGGAAAAATTAAGTGGTTCCACGCTCGAGCACGTGCGGCTTATGAGGCAGTTGAACCACCGGCAGTTCGTGGTCGTATCGCTGTCGCATCTCTTCGGTGACGTGACCATATGCGTTCTTGCGGTGCCTTCGCTGAGGCCCCGATGTTGTAGCCCACACAAGGCCAAACGCTTGGCGTCGGATGTGACCGACGCGAATACCTCGGTGATGACGCGATGGAGCGTCCCCCCAGTGGGTGAAGCTACCTGCCTGCGCCGCTACTGGCCCATATCTTCATTTCCCGTCTGAAGAATCAAAATTCTGCCGACATTGGCGGAATTCCTCCGCATGAGCCACTACCCATGTCCACATGGGAATCATCAGTACAAGAAGGTCCTTGCCCAACGCTGTGATGCTGTACTCCACATGTGGCGGTACTTCGTGGAAATCCTGCCGGCTGATCAACCCGTCACGTTCCAATTGCCGGAGGGTGCGCGTAAGCATGCGCTGGGTGATCCCCTTCATCCGTCGCGCGACCTCGGCATGACGCAGCGTTCCATACACGCCAAGCGCATGGATGATACCCAGGGACCAGCGGCTACCAGCGTGCGCCAGAACCTCCCGGCGCAGTCCATCTTCGTCCTCGCTCATCCCGTCGCATATGGCTTGAGAGTGCCTTAGGAGTTCTTCCGGACTCATGAACGGTGCGGTCGGTATCATCGATGTGCCTTCTTACGTGTGGGCCATTAGGCGAGCAGAATCGCCGCCATCGTACACACACAAGGCGATTTCCATGTCATCTATCAGCACTACCCCCTCTCGGTCGATCCTGGTGCTCGGCGCAGGCGAGCTTGGAATGCCTGTCATCCGGAACCTTGCACGTTTGGCCGTAAGTCATCCAGGCACACGGATCAGTGTGATGCTACGGGTGACGTCGATCGACTCAGAACGGCCGGAGAAGCAGCGGGTGGTTGATGAAATCCGCGCCTTGGGGGTGAATATCGTTACTGGCGATCTGGTAACTGAATCAGTAGAAGCGTTGGCGGCCACCTTCGCGCAGTTCGACACAGTGATTGGATGCACCGGCTATGCCGCAGGCCGCGATACGCCAATGAAGGTCGCGCGTGCGGCGGTGAAGTCTGGTATTCCCCGCTACTTCCCTTGGCAGTTCGGTGTCGATTTCGATGCCATTGGGCGCGGTGGCCCCCAGGATCTGTTCGACGCCCAGCTGGACGTGCGCGAGTATCTGCGTTCGCAGACTGCGATGGATTGGGTGATCATCTCCACTGGGATGTTCACCAGCTACCTCTTCGAGCCCGACTTCGGCGTGGTCGACCTGATTGGGCATAAAGTGAACGCCCTGGGCTCGGCGAGCAACGCTGTCACCTTGACCACGCCGGATGATATCGGCGCAATGACAGCGCGCATCGTGTTCCACACACCTGCGATCCGCAACGAGATCGTGTATCTGGCAGGTGACACCATCCGCTACGGCGACCTTCCGGATATTCTGCAGAAGGCGTTCGGCGAACCTTTCGAGCTGACGATCTGGGGTGTACCCCAGCTCATGCAGGAACTGGCTAACGACCCGGGCAACATGATAAAGAAGTATCGCGCGGCCTTTGCCCAAGGGAGGGGCGTTGCGTGGGATGTGGAGCGAACCTTCAATGCGAAGATCGGGGCCGAGCTGCAGGGCGTGCAGGCGTGGCTGGATTCCAACGTGCAGCGCTCCTGATTTGCCACTGGATTGTGAGGAGGCGCCTGGGCGCCTTTCTCATTGCCGTTCCCGACCGCACACTCACGATGGTTGTACGTCGCGGCACACCAGTTCGCCAACGGCTCGGCAACCGGCGTCAAACGGTGGAGTCTAGGTCGTGGATCCCGTGCATATCGCTTGAGACGCCGGAAAAATTGTCGAGTGAGCTTAGGACCTGCAATGGTTCCACGCTCGATGGGCGGAAAAATAGAGCGGCGCAACCGGTTGTTTTCAAAGGAAGCGCCAGCTTTCTTTTAATCTTTTGGTCGAAGGTTCGAATCCTTCACGGCCCACCAATTGCACCAGTGACCCAGGTCATTCGAAAAGGCACCGCCATGCGGTGCCTTTTTTGTGCCGCTCGTCCAGGCCAACTACTTCGACCGCGCAGTCTTCGCTTTAGCCGCCGCCGCGTCGGCAGCCTCCTGTGCGGCTGTTGCTGCCGCATTCGCAGAACGTGCCGCCTCCGCTCTTGCCGCCTCGAAATAGTTGAGCCGCTGCAGACTGGTTCTGCGTTCCAGTTCCATCGCCGCGGCGAAGCTCTCCGGATGCTTTGCAGCACAAGCCTCCTGCACCAGTTGCACGGCACGATCAGACAGCCCGGGCTGGATGTTGCCGAGCAGGCAGTCGGCATACGGTACGGGCGCGGTCGGGCTGGCGGCCAGCGCGGCGATGAGCACGGCATTCAACATGCAAACCTCCTTGTAGGTTTCGAAGGGACTGGCGACCAGTCCATCCCAAGTATGGACCGGTTATGGGGGCAACGGCGGCTACGCCGGGCGGATATCTCGGCACACCAGTTCCGCCAGCCCGCGGCAGGCGAAGAACAACCCATCGATCACCCCTTCATCCAGATGGCGGTCGGGCGTGGCGATCGACCGGCAGCGTTCGGCGGCGTGCAGCATTTCCGCCACGGTCAGCATGCCAACGGCGGCACGCTCCGCGCGTGCCATCGCCTGTTCCCGCCCGGGCGGCAGATCGGCTTCCGGCCAGGGCAGGCTGTCGGCGCCGTCGCCATCGCGGATGCGCTTGAGGCATCCCCAGAATGTGCTGAGATCCGGTGTGGGGTTGTCATCGTCATTGACGCTGTCGAGGGTGCAGTAGGGCGCTTGGGGCGGACGTAGGGTCATCTCGGATTCCTCGGCTCTTGGGCAGTAGCACCACCGTGCAGGACGGGTGGCGGACGGTGCATGGCTGCGAGCCCGGAGACATCACGCAGTAACCGGCGGGTCCGAAAACCCCCACGCACCGCCCGCCATGAAGGCCGACGGATACCCGCCGGCACGGTCCGGAGACGATGCCGACAGATGAGCGCAAACAACAGCGTGAATGTTATTACGGGCTTGCAGGCCCGGTGCCACCCGTTGTCGGTGGCGCCGCATATTGGTTACGCCCGCGTGCGGATTTCAATCTGAAATGTGGGAAGAATTTCTGCCACCCACAGCGCGACACTATTGTCACAGAGGGCTCCGATGCAGCGAGCGACAGGACACGACGTATCTGTTCTTGTGGCCTGGCGAATCGCGTTGTGGAATGGCGCGAACCACATCGGGTGGCGCATTTGCTGTGAACCGGCGCGTGTAAAGCGTGCTGCACTTTCATGATCCGTAGCAGCGGCGCGAGCGCGTCACGCGGCAAAATTGCGGTGCGAACGCGACATATCCGTGCAGGCTCCCTGTGGAGCCGAGCCATGCTCGGCCGCGGTTCGCGTGGGGTGCTGAGCCGAGCGTGGGCTCGGCTCTACAGTGATCCATCCACGCAGGGCGTGGATCTACGCATCTGGCACGGGTGTTGAGCGTGCCGAAGCCGCCGATCCCTCTGGCGGAGCGCTATGCTCGGCCATCTTTCCCAGGATGGGCCGCCCATGCGCCTGATCGTGCTGTCGCTGTTGTTGTCCGCCGTCTCCGCCACGCCGCTGATGGCCGCCGAACCGGCGCCGTCCGCACAGGCCGCCGCCGCAACCCCGTTGGTCATTGGCGAGACCTTCACCGTACAGTCGAAGGCGCTGGGCGAAACGCGCCGCATCAACGTCTACCGCCCGCAGCCGTGGGGCCTGGACCCAAAGGCGCCGCTGCCGGTGCTCTACATGCCCGATGGCGGTATCGGCGAGGACTTCCTGCATGTGGCCGGGCTGGTGCAGGTACTGAGCGGCAACGGCAGCATGCGTCCGTTCCTGCTGGTCGGCATCGAGAACACCGAACGCCGCCGTGACATGACCGGCCCCAGCAAGGATCCGCAGGACCAGAAGATCGCGCCGCGCATCGGTGGCTCGGCGGCCTATCGCGCGTTCCTGCGCGATGAACTGATGCCGCAGGTGCGCCAGCGCTACCCGACCACCGACGAGCGCGCGTTGATCGGCGAATCGCTGGCCGGGCTGTTCGTGGTCGAGACGCTGCTGCAGGAACCGACGCTGTTCAACAGCTACATCGCGCTGGACCCCAGCCTGTGGTGGAACCGGGGCACGATGCTGGCCGGTGCAGCCAAGCAGTTGTCGGCGGTGACGCGTGCGCAGCCGCGCGTGTTCCTGGCCAGCAGCGGGCAACCGGAACTGGCAGCCTCTGCCGCGCAGCTGGCAACGCTGCTGGAACAGGCCTCGCCGTCGCCGCTGGTGAAGTACCTGCCACTGCCGGAGGAAACCCACGCCACGATCTATCATCCGGCCGCGTTGCAGGCGCTGCGCACGCTGTTCCCGGCACCGCCGCCGGCCTCGCCCTGACCGCACTGGCACCGCGTCGCACGCCATGCAAGGATGCGGCAGCGGCGCCATCCGGTGCGCCGCCCGCAACGGGAGCGTGTGGATGCAGCGTGTGCGTGGATGGAGTGTGGCGGCCTGCCTGGCCGTGAGTGGCTGTGCGATGTCGGTGGCACCGCCGGCAACGCAGAGTGAAGCGAAGCAAAGCGCGGCCACCGCTGCGCCGGGCGTGGTGTTGCCGGATACCGAAGCGCTGCGCGTGCACGATCCGGTCGGCCGCGATTACCCGGTCTGGGTGGCGTTGCCGGCCGACTACGCCGCGCATCGGGAGAAGCACTACCCGGTGCTGTACGTGACCGATGCGCTGTACAGCTTCCCGCTGGTGCGCAGCGTGCGCAACATGGTGGGGCAGAAGGGTGTCAACCTGGAGGATTTCATCCTGGTCGGGCTGCCGCCGCAGGAAGGCTTGACCTCCAGGCAGAGCCGCTCGCGGGACTACACGCCCAGCGATCCGGCGCGCACCGATCCGCGTGACTACAGTGATGACGTCAGCTATGGCGGCGCCGCGCATTACCGCGATTTCCTCGCCGAGCGCGTGCTGCCGATGATCGATGCGCGCTACCGTACCGATCCGGCACGGCGCGCTTACGCGGGCCATTCCTACGGCGGCCTGTTCGGCGCCTACGTATTGACCACGCGTCCGGACATGTTCCGTACCTACATCCTGTCCAGCCCGTCGCTGTGGTTTGACGACCATCTTGTACCGCGCCTGCAGGCCGAGGCCAGGGCGCCCTCGCAGCCGACCACGGTGGTGTTGTCAGTGGGCAGCTTCGAAACGGTCAAGCCGGAACCGCGCTACTTCACCCGCAACGACATGCTGCGCCACAACGCCGAGTTCGCCGAACAGCTGCGCAACAGTGGGCGATCGTTGAAGGTGGAGAACATGGTGATCGATGACGAGGACCACTTCACGGTGTACCCGGACATGATCACCCGCGCGTTGCTGAAGGTGTTTCCGGGTACCGGGCCGTACAGCAGCGGTTGATGGCAGGTGCCAGCCACGCCGATGAGACGCGGATTCAGCCGATCCACGCCATCCGTGGATGAATGCCTCAGGCTGCCTGTGCGTCCGGTCCGGTCAGCACGCCCACATCGGCGTGCCGGAAGCACAGGCGGATGGCATCCAGCAGTTCGCTCATGTTGTAGGGCTTGGGCAGGAAATGGATGCCGTCGCGCAGTTGTGGCAGCACGCGGTGCTGGTCCATGCCCGAAGTGACCAGGATTGGCAGGTACGGATAGAGGTCGCGCACCTGGTTGGCGGCTTCAATCCCGCTCACCCGGCCCAGGTTGACGTCGGTAAAAAGCAGGTCGAAGCGCTCACCGGCGGCCAGCAGGCCCAACGCGGCTTCGGCCGAGCTGACGCCCACCACATGGCAGGCCTGGCTTTCCAGCGCCAGCCGGCTCAGTTCGCGGGTTTCCTCCGCGTCCTCGATCAGCAGGACGCGGGGCTCAACGTGGCGCTTGGACAGCAACATGACGCGACAACTCCGGACAGCAACGGTGAAAAGGCGCGCAAGTATGCGCAAGCCGGTAGTGATCCCGGCGTGCACGGCAGGCTAAGTGGGCGTTACAAGCGCGTCAGGCGGCGATGACGCCTGTGCCAGGCCAGCGCGGCCACCGCCAGCAGGGCCGTGCCGATGCGCAGGCTGGTGGCCTGCCAGCCCAATGCGATGGCGTCATCGAGGCTGAACACATTCCAGGCCAGGTTCATCGAAACGTGCAGCACCAGGCCGCACCACAGGGTGTCGCCGTCGAGGTGGTCCAGCCAGGCGAAGATGAAGCCACCGAAGGCGATCACCGCACCGATGAACAGCGCGGTGCCACCGCCCTCGAAACCGCCGAAGCCGAGCCAGTGCACCCAGCCGAACAGCAACGCCTGCGGCAGTGCGAACAGGGGCCACGGGCCGCGCACGATCCTCACCAGCAGGATGAAACCCAGGCCGCGGAACAGCACCTCTTCGGCCACGGGGAACAGCACCGCTAGCATCGTTGCGTCCAGGACGGTCAGCGCGGTGTTAGGTGTGCCCAGCAGGGCCAGGCCGAGCCAGCAGGGCAGGCTGGCCAGCAGCACGCACAACGGTCCGCTCCAGCCGTTGCCGCGCAGCCCGAGACTGGCCAGCAGGCCCACGCCGCGGGGGCGCAGCAGCGCGGCCAGCAACAGCGCCAGCAGTACGGCCAGTGCATTGTCGAGCAGGCTGCCGCCATAGGGGATGGGCAGCGCAGGAATCGGCGCACCGATGGACGCGGCGATATCGCGCAGGTTCAGGCCAAGGCCAACGCCCAGCAGCACCAGCAACAGGCGCACCGGGTTGGGCAGGCGGGACAGCATGGTCATGCGCGCACTCCCTGCGGGACAAGGCCGCAGTGTCGGGCCGACCGCTTCCGCCGGCACGCGCCGGAAGTCCCTGTGCCATCGGTCATGTGTTGCCGCACAGTCATCGCAGGGCAGGTACAGTCGATGCCAGACCGACAGGAGCAATGCCCATGCTGTGCCCCGTATGCACGACCCAGACCCTGCAGATGGCCGAACGCCATGGCATCGAGATCGATTACTGCCCGGGGTGCCGTGGTGTATGGCTGGACCGTGGCGAGCTGGACAAGATCATCGAGCGCGCCGGTGCCGGAGCCGCGGTGCCGCCGCCTGCGCCTGTGCAGCAGCAGCCGGCGTCCACGCCGCCGCCGGTGATGCACCGTGACACCCGCCATCTCGGCCAGCGCTACGAGGACAACCGTGGCCAGCAGCATGGTCACGGCTACAAGAAAAAGAAGAAGGACAGCTTCCTGTCCGAACTGTTCGATTTCTGAGTGGTTCGCTCTTTGTAGAGTCGAGCTTGCTCGACTGGCTGTCCGACAGCAGTCGAGCAAGCTCGACTCTACAGGGAGGCGGTCACGGCCGACGCAGGATGAACTCGCGGTCGTGGGTGTCGCCGACGATGAATTCATACTCGCCCACCTTGCTGCAGCCATAGCGTGCGTAGAAGCGCTGCGCACCGAAGTTCTCTTCCCACACGCCCACCCACAGGGTGCGGCGCTGCGGGTTGTCCAGCCAGTCCATGAACGCGTCCATCAGGCGCGCCATGGCCGCCGTTCTGGTAGGCGGCCAGGATGTAGAAACGCTTCAGTTCAATGTCGCCCTCGCGCGCATCCGCATGCGGCAGGGTGTTGGCACCGGCGGCCAGGTAGCCGACCACGTTGTCGGCGTCCATCAGCAGCCAGACTGCACTGCGCGGGTCGGACAGCTCGGCGCGTTGGGGCCCGCTGCTGTAGTGCGCCTGCAGGAAATCGTGCAGTTCCTGCGGCGGATACGAGTCGCCCCAGGTTTCGTTGTAGGTGGCGATGGCGATGGCCGACAGCGCTTCGACATCGGCGAGGGTGGCGCGGCGGATCTGCAACGACATGGTGGGGCCTGCATTGGAACGTGGCGCAGTGTAGCCGGCCCCGGCGGCTGCCGGGGCTGGCGGTTGCTCACACTCCGCTGCTCAGAACCACATGCGCACGCCGGCCACCCAGCGCGTGTCGCGCGCGTGGTCACCGGCATGATCGGCGGTGTCGCCAAACGTGCGTTCGTGGCTGATGCCGATGTACGGCGCGAAGCGGCGGCTGAACTCGTAGCGCAGGCGCAGGCCGGCTTCCACCTTGTTCAGGCCGCGGCCGATGCCGTACTCCGGTTCGTCCTTGGCCGCCACGGTGGCTTCCAGCAACGGCTGCAGGATCAGGCGATTGGTCAGCAGCACGTCGTACTCGACTTCGGCCTTGGCCAGTACCTGGCCGCCGGAACCCATGTACAGCGTGGCCGAGCTTTCGAACTTGTAAGGGGCCAGGCCCTGGATGCCGAGCGCGGCCCAGGTACGCGAATCGGCCGGCCGGAAGTCCTGGCGCACGCCGATCAGCACGTCCCACCAGGGCGACACACTGCGGCCGTATAGGGCTTCCAGCGATGACGACTCGGTGCGGCCACGGCTGCGTTCGCCATCGGTGCGCAGCCACAGGCGGTTGATGTTGCCGCCGATCCAACCGGTCGCCTCCCAGGCTTGGCCGTTGCTGCTCTTGCCATCCCAGTGTTCAAGACGGTCGATCAGCAGCAGGCTGTTGATCTCCGGCGCATGTTCCATCGCGCCATGTGCGATCGGCGGGAAGGCGGCGGCGCGGTCGGCGTCGGTCGGGATCGGGATCGGCTCGCGTGGCTCGGTCGGTGCAGGCGATCCGTGGCCCATCGCGGCGTGGTCCATCGAGGAATGATCCATCGAGGAATGATCCATCGTCGCCGGCTGCGTCGTACCGTGATCCATCTTCGAGTGATCCATCTTCGAATGATCGACCTGCTCGGCTGGCGTTGTCGTGGCTTTCGCAGGCGCGTCCATCGCGGCCATGTCATGGCCGGCATGCGACTGCGCGAACACCGGAAGTGCAGTCGCCAGGCCCAGGGCCAGCAGGCTGGGGGAAAGCAGTGTGCGGCTCATTCTTCGATCCTCACTTCGCGCATCATGCCTGCTTCCATGTGGTACAGCAGGTGGCAGTGGTAAGCCCAGCGACCGAGTGCGTCGGCGCGCACGCGATAGCTGCGGCGGGTGCCCGGCGGCATGTCGATGGTGTGCTTGCGCACCTGGAATTCGTTCTGCGCGTTTTCCAGATCGCTCCACACCCCGTGCAGGTGGATCGGGTGCTGCATCATGGTGTCGTTGACCAGCACGATGCGCATGCGCTCGCCGTAGTTCAGCCGCAGCGGCTCGGCGCTGGCGAACGGGATGCCATCGAACGACCAGGAGAATTTCTCCATGTGGCCGGTCAGGTGCAGCTCGATCTCGCGGCCCGGTTCACGCCCATCCGGGTCCTCGAACAGGCTGCGCATCGCTCCGTAGGTCAACACCTGGCGGCCGTTGTCGCGCAGGCCGATACCCGGGTCGTCCAGTTTGGGTTCGGTGGCTGAGCTCTGCATGTCCACCAGCGGGTTGTTGCGTTCGCTGGCCGGGTGCTTCGGTGCCTTGCTGGCGGCATCGCTGCCACCGCCATGTGCGCCGTGGCCCATGCTGGCACCGCAGCCGCCTTCCATGCTTTTCATCGCGGCCATGTCGTGGCCAGCGTGGCCGCCCATGTCATGCCCTGCCATGTCGTGCCCCATGTCGGACATCGTCAGCAACGGGCGCGGGTCGCGCGCCGGAATCGGTGCCTGCAGGCCATGCCGCACCGCCAGCGTGCCGGCGGCAAAGCCGGTGCGGCCCATGTCCTGGCAGAAAAGGGTGAACGCATCCTGGCCAGTGGGCTCCACCAGCACGTCGTAGGTCTCGGCCGGTGCGATGCGGAACTCGTCGATGCTGACCGGATGGATGTACTGGCCGTCGGCGGCGACCACGGTCATCTTCAGGCCGGGGATGCGCACGTCGAAGTAGGTCATCGAGGCGCCGTTGATGAAGCGCAGCAGCACCTTCTCGCCGCTGCGGAACAGCCCGGTCCAGTTGCCGGCCGGCGCGGTACCGTTCATCAGGTAGGTGTAGGTGTGCGCGTTGATGTCGGAGATGTCGGTCGGGGTCATCCGCATCCGCCCCCACATGCCACGGTCGGACAGCGCGGCCGACCAGCCATCGCGCTTCACGTCGCGCAGGAAGTCCGGCAGCGTGCGCTTGTAGTAGTTGTCGTGCTCGGCGAGCTTCTTCATGCGCCGGAACAACGCACCCGGGTCCATGTCGGTCCAGTCCGACAGCAGGATCACGTGCTCGCGGTCGTGGTGGTACGGCGCCGGCTCTGCCGGGTCGATGATCAGCGCGCCGTACAGGCCGGCCTGCTCCTGGAACATCGAGTGGCTGTGGTACCAGTAGGTGCCCGACTGCTTGAGGTCGAAGTGATAGTGGTAGGTCTCGCCGGGGCCGATGCCGTTGAAGCTCAGGCCGGGCACGCCGTCCATGTTGGCCGGCAGCAGGATGCCGTGCCAATGGATCGAGGTCGGGTGGCGCTGCAGCGTGTTGCGCACGAACAGGTCCACGCTCTGGCCTTCGCGCCAGCGCAGGATCGGTGCCGGCAGTGAGCCGTTGACGGTGATCGCCGGGCGGGTGCGGCCGGTGAAGTTGGCCAGCGATTCGCCGATGGACAGCTCGACGCGGGTGTCGCTGAGCACGGCGGGGGCGCCGGCCAGGCGCGGCGTGGACGTGGCAGCGGCGAGCGCGCGCTGCGGCACGCCGACGGCGGCGATGCCGGCGACGACGCCACCGGCGGCCAGGCCCTGCACGAACAGGCGGCGCGAGGGCATGGGCACAGCGCCCGGGCCGGGGGGAATGCGGGTATTCATGGTGGTGACTCCAGACACGGATAGATGCCGGCAAACAGCCGGCTCTGGTGCGCAGCGCGCACGGTACGCGTGGAATCAGCCGATGGGAGGGCGCGAGATCGGCGGCAGTGGCGGCGCCGGGCGGCCATTGGCCGGCATCCGTTGCGGGGCCAGCGACAATGCCGGGCCGGCCAGGTACGGCAGGGGTTGCACCACCAGCAACGGGTGCTGCGCGCAGCTGCGCACGCAGTCCTTGATCTGGCAATGGGCGTCGTGGGCGGGGGCCTTGGCCTGCGGAGCCTGTTCGGCCTGCATGCCGGCGTGGTGGTGGCAGTCGGCCTCGCCGTCCTCGGCGGCGGCCACGGCATGGCCCATCCGGCCCATCTCCTCGTGACCACTGGCCATGGCCGCGTTCAGCCCGTTGAGCAACAGGCTGAGCATGAGCACGACACGGAGCAGGGTCGAGGCCAAAGACATGGGCGTCAATTTAGCGGCAAGTGGGCGCAGATGCACTTCCAGCTGAACAGCCGGTTCAAGGTTGGGGCTGCACCAGGGTGGGCATCGCCACGTTGGCCCGGCGCTACCCTTCCTCGCGCACGATCTCCACCAGGCGCGGGCCGTAGCGGCTGAGCTTGGTGCCGCCGATGCCGCCGACCCGGGCCAGTTCGTCCAGGCTTGTCGGACGCTGCTCGGCGATGTTGCGCAGGGTGCTGTCGTGGAAGATCACGAAGGCCGGCACGTTCTGTTCACGTGCCAGTTCGGCGCGCAGGCCGCGCAGGGCGTTGAACAGGGCCAGGTCCTGCGGCAGCACCGACAGCCCGGTGCGCTGTGCGCTGCGTTCGCGGCCGCTGCTGGTGCCGGCGGCATCGCGGCGCATGCTGATCTGGCGGCGGCCAGTCAGCACGGCGCGGCTGGCATCGGTCAGGCGCAGGCCGCCGTGGCCCTCGCTGTCCACTTCCAGCAGGCTGGCGGCCACCAGCTGGCGGAACACGCTGCGCCAGGTGCGCGCATCCAGGTCGCGGCCGATGGCATAGGTGCTCAGCTTGTCGTGGCCCTGCTGCTTGACCTTCTCGTTCTCGCTGCCGCGCAGGATGTCGATCAGGTGGCCGACGCCAAAGCGCTGGCCACTGCGGTAGACGCAGCTCAATGCCTTCTGCGCGGGGACGGTGGCGTCCCAGGCGGCCGGCGGCGTCAGGCAGTTGTCGCAGTTGCCGCAGGGCTGCGGATAGGTCTCGCCGAAACCGGCCAGCAGCACCTGGCGGCGGCACTGCATGGATTCGCAGTAGCCCAGCAGGTGGTCGAGCTTGGAACGCTCCAGCTGCTTGCGCTCCTCGCTGGCCTCGGACTGCTCGATCATCTGCTTGAGCAGCACCACGTCGCCCAGGCCATAGCACAGCCAGGCCTCGGCGGCCTCGCCATCGCGGCCGGCGCGGCCGGTTTCCTGGTAATAGCCTTCCATCGACTTGGGCAGGTCGGTATGCGCTACAAAGCGCACGTCCGGCTTGTCGATGCCCATGCCGAAAGCGATGGTGGCGCACATCACGATGCCGTCTTCGCGCAGGAAGCGGCGCTGGTTGTTGGCACGCACCTCCGGCGGCAGGCCGGCGTGGTAGGGCAGCGCATTGAAGCCCTGGCCGCAGAGGAATTCGGCGGTTTCCTCGACCTTGCGCCGCGACATGCAGTAGACGATGCCGGCTTCGCTGCGATGGCCGCGCAGGAAATCGGTCAGCTGCTTGCGGGCGTTGTCCTTCTGCACAACGGTGTAGCGGATGTTGGGGCGGTCGAAGGAGCTGACGAAGTGGCGGGCTTCGGCCAGGTCCAGGCGCTCGGCGATCTCGCGCTGGGTGGGCGGGTCGGCAGTGGCGGTCAGCGCGATGCGCGGAATGTCCGGCCAGCGCTCGTGCAGGACGGTGAGCTGGCGGTATTCCGGGCGGAAGTCGTGGCCCCACTGCGACACGCAGTGCGCTTCGTCGATGGCGAACAGGGCGATGTGGCTGCGCGACAGCAGCGACAGGAAACGGCCGGTCAGCAGGCGCTCGGGCGCGACATAGAGCATGTCCAGTTCGCCGGCCAGCAGTTCGCGCTCGACGCGACCGGCGGTTTCGGCGTCCAGGGTCGAATTGAGGTACTCGGCGCGCACGCCCAGCTGGCGCAGCGCCTCGACCTGGTCCTGCATCAACGCGATCAGCGGCGAAATGACGATGCCGCAACCGTCACGCAGCAGGGCCGGCACCTGGTAGCACAGCGACTTGCCGCCGCCGGTGGGCATCAGCACCAGGGCATCGTGACCGGCAGCCACATGCTCCACGATGTCCTGCTGCGGACCACGGAAATCGTCGTAACCAAAGACGCGTTGGAGCAGGTCGTGCGCGGGACGGGAAGCCATCCGGGTAGTTTACCTCCCGGAGGCGGCGGCAGGGCTGCGCCCTGGGAACGCGCCATCGCATGCGCGCTGCCGCTCCCACGCTTCGCTGCGCGAAACGCGGGCCCCACTTACCAGCTCCCAGACCCCCGCCGCTTCGCGGCCGCCCCCTGACTCAGGGGGCTCTCCCCCAGACTTGGCCCGGTGGCCAGTAGATCCACGCCATGCGTGGATGAAATCTGTCAGATATCGACAAACAAAATGGGGTCAGAGCCGTTTTCCGAAGGAAAACGGCTCTGACCCCGTGCCGACCAACGGTCGGCACCTACCGCCAGCAGCGGGAAACTGTCGAAGGCGGGGTGGGTCCGGTGGCAGGGGTGTCCGCGGCATGGATGCCGCGGCCAAGCCCCCATGGACGGGTTTACGGCGTCCCCTGCCACCGGCCCCACCCCGCCTACCCACAGGAAGCCAGCTTTTGCTGTTGCTGTTGCCGGCCAGCGGCCGGCACTACCGCGGGTGCAGGGCGCAGCCCTGCCGAGCCCCCCAAACCCTTACTGGAGGAGCGAGCGAAGCATCCAGGCGTACTTCTCGTGGGTCTGCAGGCGCTGGGTCATCAGATCCTCGGTCGGGGCATCGTCACCCTTGGCCGCCACGTCCAGCACTTCACGTGCCGTACGGCAGACCGCTTCGTTGGCGACCACCAACTGGCGTACCATTTCACGCCAGTCCGCACTGTCGGTCAGGCCCGGTTCCTCGGCGATCGAGGTCAGCGCAGCAAATTCCCGGTAGGAGCCCGGGGCATTGAAGCCCAGCGCGCGGATGCGCTCGGCCACGTCGTCCAGTGCCGCCCACTGCTCGGTGTACTGCGTCTCGAACATGGTGTGCAGCGAGTTGAACATCGACCCGGTCACGTTCCAGTGGAAGTTGTGCGTCTTCAGGTAGAGCGTGAACGCATCGGCCTGGAAGCGCGACAGACCGTCGGCGATCTTCTTGCGGTCGCCCTGGGTGATCCCGATATCGATGTTCGGTGCCGACGGTGCCGCCGCTGCAAGCTTCTGCTTGCCGGTCTTGGCCTTGGTCGTGCTCTTGGTCTTCGCCATGGGGTTCCTCCTTGTGGAATCGTTGGCCTTCACAATAAACCGGTCGTGATGACTGGTCGCTTTCAAAGTTTTGAACGAACCGATTGATGAACTCTATCGATAAAAATCCATCGCCCCGCCTGCGCCAACAGCGTGCCGCCATCGACGGCGCCATGAGCCGCGACCGGGGCCGTCTGCTGGGAATGCTTTCGCGTCGCCAGGCCAAGCCACAGGATGCGGCGCTGGCCGCCACCTTCGAGCAGGCCTTGCAGGCATCGGTGCAGCGCCGGCAGATGCGGGCGCAACAGCAGCCATCCATTACTCTGGACCCGCAGCTGCCGATTGCGCGTGAAGCCGACGCGATCATCGAGCTGATCCGCGACCACCAGGTGGTGGTGATTGCCGGCGAAACCGGTTCGGGCAAGACCACCCAGCTGCCGAAACTGTGCCTGGCCGCGGGCCGTGGCCAGGCCGGCATGATCGGTTGCACCCAGCCGCGACGGATTGCCGCACGTGCGGTGGCCAGCCGCGTGGCGCAGGAACTGCAGAGCGAACTGGGCCAGCTGGTCGGCTACCAGGTGCGCTTCAACGACAAGGTCAGCGACGACAGCCGCATCAAGTTCATGACCGACGGCATCCTGCTGGCGGAGATCGCCAGTGACCGCTGGTTGTCGAACTACGACACGATCATCGTTGACGAAGCGCACGAACGCAGCCTCAACATCGACTTCCTGCTGGGCTACCTGAAGCAACTGCTGCGCAAGCGCCCGGACCTGAAGCTGATCGTCACCTCGGCTACCATCGATACCGAGCGCTTCGCCCAGCATTTCGACAATGCGCCGGTGATCAGCGTCGAGGGCCGCACCTTCCCGGTGGAAGTGCGTTACCGCGCGCTGGAAGGCGAGGGCGAAGACCAGGGCGAACGCACCGTCAACGATGCCATCGTGTCGGCCATTGACGAGATCACCCGCCTGGATGCGCGCGGCGACGTGCTGATCTTCCTGCCGGGTGAACGTGAGATCCGCGACGCGCACCAGTCGCTGGAGCGCCGCAAGTACCGCAATACCGAAGTGCTGCCGCTGTACGCGCGGCTGTCCAACCAGGACCAGGACCGGGTGTTCAACCCGGGCCCGAACCGGCGCATCGTGCTGGCCACCAATGTGGCCGAAACCTCGCTGACGGTGCCGCGCATCCGCTACGTGGTCGACCCCGGTTTCGCCCGCGTCAAGCGTTACAGCCCACGCAACAAGCTGGACCGCCTGCATATCGAGCCGATCTCGCAGGCCAGCGCCAATCAGCGCAAGGGTCGCTGCGGCCGTATCGCCGAGGGCATCTGCTACCGCCTGTACGCCGAAGCTGATTTCCAGGCGCGGCCGGAGTTCACCGATCCGGAAATCCGCCGCTCCAGCCTGGCGGGGGTGATCCTGCGCATGCTGCAGCTCGGCCTGGGCCGCATCGAGGACTTCCCGTTCCTGGAAGCACCCGATGAGCGTGCGGTAGCCGATGGCTGGCAGCAGCTGACCGAGCTGGGCGCGATCGATGCCGAGCGGCGCATGACCACCGTCGGCAAGCAGATGGCACGCCTGCCGGTGGACGTGAAGCTGGCGCGCATGCTGGTCGCCGCGCAGGCCGCCGGCTGCCTGCGGCCGATGCTGGTGATCGCCTCGTTCCTGGGCATCCAGGACCCGCGTGAACGCCCGCCGGAAGCCCGTGGCGCGGCCGACAGCGCGCATGCGCAGTTTGCCGATGGCCGCTCCGAATTCGTCGGCGTGCTGCGCCTGTGGGATGCCTATCGGCAGGCCCATGAAGACCTGACCCAATCGAAGCTGCGCGACTGGTGCGGCCGTCATTTCCTCGGTTTCCTGCGCATGCGCGAGTGGCGCGAGCTGCATCGCCAGCTGCGGCTGCTCTGCGAGGAGCTGGGCTGGAAGGAAGAGGCCAACGAGGCGTCGATGGCGCCGCTGCTGGCCGGCAGCAGTGCGCCGGCGCCGGCGCGTGATGACGCGGCGGCGGTGAAGGCCACCCGTGGCCAGCTGCACCGTGCCGCGCGGTTGGCCCGCGAGGGCAAGGCCGAAGCCGCGCCGGCACCCGTGGCCGTGCGCGCGCAGAAGGAACAGGTGCCGGCTGGCGTCGGTTTCAGCGAACGCGTGCGTGCTGGGGCCTACCAGACCCTGCACCGCGCACTGGTGGCGGGCCTGCCGACGCAGATCGGCCATCGCACCGAGAAGGGCGATTTCCAGGCCCCGCGCCAGCGCCGGTTCCTGCCGTTCCCGGGCTCGGCGTTGTCCAAGCGGCCGCCGCCTTGGCTGCTGGTGGCCAACCTGCTGGATACGCAGAAGGTGTGGGGCATGACCCTGGCCGCGATCGAGCCGGACTGGGTGATTGCCGAACTGCCGCACCTTTTGCTGCGCAAGCATTTCGATCCGCACTGGTCGCGCGCGCAGGGCCAGGTGCTGGCGTCCGAGCAGATCAGCCTGTTCGGCCTGGTGCTGGCGCCGAAGAAGCCGGTGCACTACGGCCGCATCGAGCCGGGCGAGGCGCACGACATCTTCGTGCGGCAGGCGCTGGTGACCGGCGAGATCAACACCCGTGCCAGCTTCGTGGCCGACAACCAGAAGGTGCTGGAGGTCGCGCGCGAGGAAGAAGCCAAGCTGCGCCGCGCCGGCATCGTTGCCGACGAGGACTGGCAGGCGCGCTGGTACCTGGACCGGGTGCCGCCGCAGATCCATTCGGCGGCGGGTCTGGATACTTGGTGGAAGGGGCTGGCGCCGGAGCAGCGCAAGACCCTGCACTGGTCGCTGGTCGACCTGCTGCCCGGCGAAGGCAGTGAACAGGAGCGCTACCCGAAGTACCTGGCGCTGGGCCAGGCGCGGTTGCCGCTGCATTACCGCTTCGAACCGGGCGCCGACGATGACGGCGTGACCCTGGACGTGCCGCTGCACCTGCTCAATGCACTGGACCCGGTGCAGCTGGGCTGGCTTGCGCCGGGCTTCGTGGTGGACAAGGCCTCGGCGCTGATCCGCAGCCTGCCCAAGGCGATGCGCCGCAACTATGTGCCGGCGCCGGACTTCGGCCGCGCGTTCTTCGAGGCGTTCCCGCAGCCCAGCGCCGATGCCATCACCGGTGAGCTGGCACGCTTCCTGTCACGCGCGACCGGTGCCACGGTGACCGCGCTCGATTTCGAGCCCGGTGCGATTGAACCGCACCTGCACATGAACCTGCGCCTGCGCGACGAGCACGGCAAGGTGCTGGCCACGTCGCGTGACCTCGATGCGCTGCGCGCGAAATTCGGTGGTCGTGCCGGCGATGCCTTCGCGGCGCGTGCCGGGCGCGAGATGGCGGCCGATGGCCTGCGCACGTTCCCGGCCACGCCGATTCCGCTGCAGGTTCCCGGCGAAGCGGGTGTGCCGGCCTATCCGGCATTGCTCGATGAAGGTGACAGCGTGGCGCTGCGCATCTTTGCCGATCGGCAGCAGGCGCAGGAAGCCCATCCGCTGGGCGTGCGCCGCCTGCTGGAGATCGCGCTGGCCGAGAAGGTCAAGCAGGCACGCAAGCAGCTGCCGGTGGGCGCCAAGACCGGCCTGCTGTACGCGGCCATCGAATCGCAGGAGCGCCTGCGCGGCGATCTGGTCGATGCGGCGATGAACGCGGTGCTGGCCGAAGGCCTGGAGGACATCCGCGATGCGGCGGTCTTCGAGCAGCGTCGCGACCACGCGGCCAAGGCGCTGTTCGGCGAGGCGATGTCGCGGCTGAAACTGGCCGAGACCATCCTGGCGCTGGTGGCCGAGCTGAAGCCGATGCTGGAGGCGCCATTGATGGGCTGGGCGCGCGGCAACCTGGATGACATGGAAGCGCAGCTGGCCGGACTGATCCACCCCGGCTTCCTGCGTGATACGCCAGCCGATGCACTGGCGCAGTATCCGCGTTACCTGAAGGCGATGATCCTGCGCACCGAGCGGGCCAAGCGCGATCCGCCGCGCGACCAGGCACGCATGCTGGAACTGCATCCGTTCCTGGACGCGCTGCGCGATGCTGAGGCGCAGGGCCTGCGTGAACGCCCGCAATGGCAGGCACTGCGCTGGGACCTGGAGGAACTGCGGGTGTCACTGTTCGCGCAGGAGCTGGGCGCGCGCACCGGCATCTCGGCGAAGAAGCTGGCGCAGCGGGTAACCGCACTGCGCCAGGCGTGAGTCCGATCCGGTAGAGCCGAGCCGGTGCCCGGCTCTACCTCCAGGACGCGCCGTTACTTGGTACGGCGGACCTTGGGCTGGGTGTTCACGCCGTCAACCTTCATGTACCAGACGCCCATCACCCCGGGCTTGATGCTTACCTGGGGCGACGCCTTGCGCACGCCGGCCAGGGTCGTGGCATCGGTCTGTTCCCATTCCTGGCCGTTGTCCAGCACGTAGATGCGGCCCTTGCCGAAGCCGCGGAACTCGCCCTGCAGCACGCCGGTGATGGGTTCGCTGCTGCCGAAATCGAAGAAGCCCCGGTTCTTCACGATCACTTCCTGGCGTCCTTCCTCGCGCGCCTCCTCGCGGACAGCCGCCACGGCCTGGGTGGTGGCCGCCTCGACCTTGCCCTGCAGCCAGCGGTTGAGCGTGGCCAGTTCCGCCGCATCCAGCTTGTCCAGCCCGGCGGCCTTGAACTCGGCGGGCGACATCTGCTGCTGCAGGTCGCCTTCCACCACGCGCTGGGCCAGCGCAGGCGCCGATACGGCCAGCAGCAGAGCGGCGCAGGCCAGCAGTCGTGGACGGAAGTGCGGAACGATCGAGGGCATGGCGGGACTCTCCTGGGTTTACCCGCGAGTGTAGCGGCATGTCCACATGCCGGGCGATGGTGGCCGCGGCGATTGTCCCTGAACGGCGCCGGCGCTAGTGTAGGGGCCTCTGTCTTGCCTGCTCGATGCTGTGAACCGCGCTTCCGTCCCCGGCCTGGATGCCTTGTTGAACCGTCCCTCGGCAGCGGTGCTGCCCGCTCCGCTGCGCCAGGCCCTGCGCGGGCACTGGGATGCCCCGGAGTGCGACCACCAGATGCGCGCCAGCTGGTCAGTGCTGGGTGACACCCTTGATGCGCTGTCGATGCTTTCAGCCGACGAAGGTGCGGTGGTCGCGGCCCTGCTGTTCGACCTTCCCGGGTTGCGTGCCCACCTGGACGCGTTGCCACTGGGCAACCACAAGGCGGCGGTGATCGGCCTGCTCGATGGCCAGGACGCTGCTGATCCGGTATGGGCGCTGCACGCTGGCCGCGAGGCCGGGCGCAACAGTGAGGGCCTGCGCCGCCTGCTGCTGGCGATCATCCGCGACCTGCGCGTGGTGCCGATCCTGCTGGCCCGGCAACTGGCGCGGATGCGCGCTGCCGACAAGCTGGATGACGAACAGCGCCGCGCGCTGGCCCAGCTGACCCGCGATATCCATGCACCGCTGGCCAACCGGCTGGGCATCTGGCAGCTGAAGTGGGAGCTGGAGGATCTGGCTTTCCGCCATCTGGAGCCTGAGACCTACCGGCGCATCGCCCGTGAGGTGGACGAGACCCGCATCGCGCGCGAGCGCTACGTCGAGAACGTCAAGAAGGTACTTTCGCGCGAACTGGTCGCGCAGGGCATCAAGGCCGAGGTCAGTGGCCGCCCGAAGCACATCTACAGCATCTGGCGGAAGATGCAGAAGAAGCGGCTGGCGTTCGACCAGCTGTACGACATCCGCGCGGTGCGGGTGATGGTCGACGATGTCGCCGCCTGCTACGCCGCGCTGGGCGTGGTGCATGCACTGTGGGCGCCGGTGCCGAGCGAATTCGATGATTACATCGCTCGTCCCAAGGCCAACGACTACCGCTCGCTGCATACCGCCGTGGTCGGTCCGGAAGGGCGCACCATCGAAGTGCAGATCCGCACCCACGAGATGCACTCGCAGGCCGAACTGGGCGTGGCCGCGCACTGGAAGTACAAGGAAGGCGGCAAGGGCGCGGAGAAGTCCTTCGACCGCAAGATCACCTGGATGCGCCAGCTGCTGGAGCAGGCCCAGGACGGGCAGGGCAACGAACTGGCCGGAGCGCTCGATGCCGAGCTGACCGAGGACCGGGTCTACGCGCTGAGCCCGAAGGACGAGGTGCTGGACCTGCCGCAGGGCGCAACGCCGCTCGATTTCGCCTACCAGGTGCACACCATGGTCGGCCACCGTTGCCGTGGCGCCAAGGTCAACGGCCGCATCGTGCCGCTGACCTACCGCCTGCGCAGCGGCGACCGCGTCGAGATCCTGACCGGCAAGGAGGCCGACCCGCGCCGCGACTGGCTGATGCCGGCCAATGGCTTCCTGGCCAGCAACCGCTCCCGCGAGAAGGTGCGCAGCTGGTTCCACAAGCTGGACCGTGCGCGCAACGTGCAGGCCGGGCGTGAGCTGCTCGAGCGCGAGCTGAAGCGGCTGGGCCTGCAGCATTCGGATCTGGCGGTGGCGGCGAAGAAATTCCATGCCGACAGTGTCGATGACCTCTACATCCAGGTGGCGCTGGGCGATACCGGGCCGAACCAGGTCAGCCGCGCCCTGCTGGAAGCCGAGCGCGCGGCCAGCCAGCCGGCAGCCGCGCCGGCGTTGCCGCGCCCGACCGCGCGCCGGGAGAACCTGGGCAAGTCCAAGTTCACCGTGCAGGGCGTGGGCAACCTGCTGGTGCAGCTGGCACGCTGCTGCCAGCCGGTGGCAGGCGAGCCGATCGTCGGCTACCTGACCCGTAGCCGGGGTGTCACCGTGCATCGGGCAGACTGTGCAGCGCTGGCCCGCCTGGCCGCCACCAGCCCGCAGCGCATCCTGCCGGTGGAATGGGGCCAGGCCGGTGGCGGCTACGAAGTGGACGTGGTGGTCACCGCGGTTGATCGTCGCTGGCTGCTGAAGGACATCACCAACCTGATCGCCCAGGAAGACGCCTACGTGCTCGACATCCACAGTGACAACGTGCGCAACAGCGGCCGTGCCCATCTGCGCCTGCGGTTGAAGGTGAGCGACTACGGCCAGCTGTCGACCCTGCTGGGCAAGCTGGACGCGCTGCCGGGCGTGAGCGAGGCACGTCGCCTCGGCTGAGCTTCACGCTGCCCCGGCTACCCTGCACGCATGGAACGCGAGCCCCCGCATCGCCCGCATGGCGCTGAACATCCTGCGCTGGACCGCGTCCGCCGCGAAGGCCGTTGGTGGTGGCTGCAGGCACGCCATGCGCGCCGGGTCTGGCGCTGGGCGCTGGTCGCCGCGCTGGCCGTGTTCGTGCTGCTGGTGCTGCTGCGCAAGCCGCTGGCCGACTGGTTCTGGGATGAGCCGCAGATCGAACAGTTGCTGGCCGAGGGTGACCGCGCACTCGCCGCGGGCCGGTTGAGCGCGGCCGATGGCAGTGGCGCACGCGAGCGCTACCAGGCGGTGCTGGCCCTGGACGGTGATCGGCCGCAGGCGCGCGAAGGCCTGGCCCGAACGGCTGCGGCGGCACTGCAGCAGGCACGCGACAGGCTGCAGAACAACGACCTCGACGGCAGCGCGCAGGCACTGGCGTTGGCCCGCGAGCTGCAGGTGCCGCAGAGCGAAGCCGAGGCTGTCGCGCATCAGCTGCAGGCGCGACGCAACGCGGGGGCCGGCATCGGTGCGCTGCTGGCACAGGCGCGCAATGCCTTTGCGGCGGGGCGGCTTGATGATGGCGACAGCAGTGCATTGCCGCTGTTCCAGCGCATCCTGGCAGTGCAGCCGGACAATCTGCCGGCGCTGGAAGGGCGCGAGGATGCCCTGAGCGATCTGTTGCAGCAGGCACGTGCGCTGGCCGGGCGAGGGGAGCTGGCCGAGGCGGCTGCGATCGTGCAGCGCGCCCGCCAGTTCGATGCCGGCCATGCCGACCTTCCGGCCAGCCAGGAGGCGCTGGCACGTGCCGTGGACCTGCGCCTGCGGCAGGCGCAGCGCGCGTTGCAGCGCCAGCAACTTGAAAATGCGGCAAAGGGATTCCTGGCCGTGTTGGCCGTGGCGCCGGAGGATCCCACGGCCCTGCGTGGCCGCGAGCAGGTGCTGCAGGCCGTGCTGGCGCGCAGCCAGAGCCAGGCCGACGATTTCCAGTTCGACGCAGCACGGCGTGATGCAGCACTGGCCGAAGCGCTGGGCGCGTCGGCCGCGGCGCGCCAGCAGCTGGCGCAGCGCCTGCAACGCGCGCATCAGGCGCAGCAGTCGTTGCAGCAACCGGCGGCCAGCACCGCGCAGCGCGAACGGCAGTTGCGCGAGCTGCTGCGCAGGATCGAGCGCGCCGAGCGCGCCGGGGAGTGGATCAGTCCACCGGGACACAGCGCGTTCGACGCGCTGCGTGAAGCGCAGGCCCTGGCGCCGCGCGATTCCCGGGTGAAAGCGGCCGCCGCGCGCCTGCTGCCCGCCAGCCGTGCCTGCTTCGATGACAACCTGCGGCAGAACCGGGTGCAGGCCGCCGGCGCCTGCCTGCAGGCCTGGCAGACCCTGTCGCCCACTGCGAACGGCCTGCCTGCTGCCCGTCAGCGCCTGGCACAGCGCTGGCTTGCGATCGGCAGCGAACGGCTTGGCAATGGCGACCTGGATTTTGCCGCGCATGCCGCCGGACAGGCGCGGGTGCTGCAGCCGGAACTGGCGGAACTGCCGGCGTTCGAAGACCGCCTGCGTCGCGCGGGTGGGCGGGCGGATTAGGCGAAGAACACGCGCTGCACGGTCGCACGTGCGGCATCGAGCGAAAAATGCTCGGCGACATTGGCCAGGCCGGCATCGGACAATCGCTGCCACAGATGCGGGTCCTGATACAGGCGGACCACCGCATCGGCGAAACCGAGCGCGTCGTCAGCCACCAGTACATCCCGGCCCGGATGCAGGTGCATGCCTTCCACTGCGCAGGTGGTACCGACCACCGGCTGGCCATGGGCCATGCTCAGGTTGATCTTGCCCTTCACTCCAGCGCCGAACCGCAGCGGCGCGATGGCAATGCGTGCGCCGTCCATGTAGGGCGTGATGTCTTCGACGAATCCATGCATCTGCACGCCGGGCTGGCGTGCGGCCAGCGCCAGCAACGACTCCGGTGCTGCGGCGCCAATGCAGTGCAGGTGCACCTCCGGCAGCCGGGCGCGGATGTTGGCGAAGACCTCGCCGATGAACCATTCCATGCCATCCAGGTTCGGCGGGTGGCGGAAGCCGCCGACAAACACCAGGTCGTGGCGCTGCTCGAACACGGCACCTGCACCGGCAACCTCGTGCAGGTTGGAGATCAGTTCCACCTGCACCCGCGGGGCATCGGCCTGCAGCTGCTCACGCTCGGCTGCACTGACCAGCACGGTGATGTCGCACTGCTCCATCACTGCCAGCTCGCTGCTGCGGGTACGCTCGGCAGCGCGCAGGAGAGTCGCGTCTCCGGCTACCTCGGCACCGCGGCGTTCGCGCAGGTAGTGCAGGTCGACGGTGTCGAACACGGTGCGTGCCTGCGGTGCGTAGCGCTTGAGCAGCGGCAGGCACTCATGGGCGACGTGGTGGCGTACCAGCATTGCCACGTCGAAACGCGATCCGTGGCTGCGCAGCCAGCCGGCCACGCCGTCCAGGAAGGGCGCATACCAGACTTCCACGCCCATCCGCTGCAGCGCTTCGGTCGCCGCACCGGCATGTTCGCGCCGGGTGGGTACGAATACCACGTGGGCACCGCCCTGCAGCAGCAGGCGGATCAGGTTGACCTGGCGCAGCGACCCGGAGTCGCGATCCGGTTGTGGAACTTCCTCGTCCAGGATCAGCACCTGGCGCCGGCCGCGCAGCAGCAGCGCCGGAGACGGTACTTCGCCGACCGCCGGATGACGGGCCAGTTCGCTGGCCCAGCGGGCGGCAAAGATGGCCTGGTTGCGCACCTGGTAGGCCTTCACCCCACTGCCGGTGTCGGTGCCGTTGCTGGTGCCCTCGTCGTGGATCACCCGGCTGGCCGGCTGCACCAGCACGCGCAGGCCCTGGGCACGCACGCGGAAGGCCAGGTCGGTGTCCTCGTAGTACGCCGGCTTGTAGCGGGTATCGAAGCCGTCCAGCTGCTGCCAGAGGGTGCGCGGCAGCATCAGCGCCGCACCCGAGCAGTAGTCGACATCGCGCAGGCTGGCAAAGCGCGGATCATCGGCGGCCTCGAAGCGGCCGTAGCTCCAGCCACTGCCATCGGCGAAGATCACCCCGCCCGATTCCTGCAGGCGGCCATCCGGGTACAGCAGCTGGCTGCCGACCAGGCCGGCGTCGGGCGTGTTGCCGAAGGTGTCGAGCAGGGCATCGAGCCAGCCCGGCTGCGGCACCGTGTCGTTGTTGAGCAGCACCACGTAGCGGCCGCGGGCACGCGACACCCCATCATTGCAGGCTTCAATGAAGCCGCCGTTGTGCTCGCGAACTTCATAGCGCAGCCCGGCCACCTGCGGCATCCACTGCACGGTGGCGTCGCTGCTGCCGTCATCCACTACCAGGATCTCGCAGGCCGCCGCCGGCGGGTGCGCCGCCAGGGCGCGCAGGCAGGCCAGGGTGTGGTCGACGTGGTTGTAGACCGGGATGACGATGCTCACCTCCGGCGACTCGCTGAACGGCACCGTGAAGGGGGCAAACGCCTGTGCCGGCGGCAGGTACAGCGGCGTGCGCGGAGCCGGAACGGCGCGCTGGGTATGAACGCGGATGCGCTGCCAGGTGGCCCGCCAGCCACGGGTGCGCAGGCTTGCCAGGCTCCGCCGGGCCAGGCCCGTCAGGCGGTTGATCAGGTATCGGATCTCGGCCAGCGACATCGCCATCCGGTTGCAACTCCAGCTTAAGCAGGGGGACCCGGGAGAATTCGCCAGCCGCAGCGGCTGGGGTAGACTCGCCAGACCCTACATTCTCGCATTCCCGTGCCCCGACGCTACGATTCCGACGACATCGACGATTTCGACGACGACGACCAGCAGGAGAACGGTCCGCTGTGGCGGCGTCGCCTGATCACCTGGAGCATGGCTGCGGTCGCGTTGGGATTGGGTTTCCTCATTCCCTATACGCTGTACCTGAACCAACAGGTGACGCAGCGTTTTGGTGAGCTGCGCTGGCAGATCCCGACGCGCGTGTACGCCCGCCCGCTGGTGCTTGCGCCCGGCAAGGCAATGGATGCGGCCACCCTGAAGACCGAGCTGGCCGCTTCGGCCTACCGCGATGACGGGCAGGGCAAGGAGCCGGCCACCTACGCGGTGAATGGCGGTCGTTTCGTGATCTCCAGCCGCGGCTACAACGACGTTGACGGCCGGGTCGCCCCGCGCCGGGTGGAGCTGTCGCTGGCCGATGGCGGCGTGGCCTCGCTGCGCGATGCCGACAACCGCAAGGCGCTGAAGGCTGCGCGGCTGGATCCTGCGCGCATCGCCACCCTGTACGGCCAGAAGCAGGAAGAGCGCCGCCTGATCCGCATGGATGAGGCGCCGGACCTGCTGGTGACCGGCCTGCAGGCGGTGGAAGACAAGGATTTCAACCGTCACCACGGTATCGATCTGTCCGGCATCGCGCGCGCGGTGTGGGTGACCATCCGCTCCGGTGGCCAGAGCCGCCAGGGCGCGTCCACGCTGACCCAGCAGCTGGCCCGTAGTGGCCTGCTCGGCATCGGCAAGGAACAGACGGTCACCCGCAAGTTCAACGAAGTGCTGTACGCGCTGATCATGGAAGCGCGTTACGACAAGCGCACCATCTTCGAGGCCTACCTCAACCAGGTGTACCTGGGCCAGCGTGGCAGCCAGGCCATCCACGGCATGTCCTCCGGTGCCGAGTTCTGGTTCGGCCGCGACCTGTCGTCGCTGGAAACCGAGCAGATCGCGCTGCTGATCGGCCTGGTCAAGGGTCCGTCCTTCTACGATCCGCGGCGCAACCCGGAGCGCGCGCTGGATCGCCGCAACTTCGTGCTGGGCAAGCTGCACGAGGCCACGTTGATCGACGACGCCGAGTACCAGCGTGCGTTGAAGGCACCGCTGGGCGTGCCGAAGACACCGGGCCTGGTGGCGGCCAACCGCTTCCCGGCCTACGTCGACCTGGTCCGTCGCCAGCTGGGGCATGACTATCCGGAATCGGCGCTGCAGGGCGCAGGCCTGAGCGTGATGTCGGGTATGTCGCCGTCGGCGCAGGCCTACGCCGAAGGCGCGGTGACCCGCACCATCAAGTCGCTGGAGAGCAAGCGACGCCCCGAACTGCAGGCCGGCATGGTGCTGACCGACGTGCACAACGGCGACGTGCTGGCGGTGATCGGCAGCCGCGAAGTCTCCGAGGTCGGCTTCAACCGCGCGATCGAAGCGCAGCGTCCGGTGGGTTCGCTGCTCAAGCCGTTCGTGTACCTGCTGGCGCTGGCACAGCCGGACCGCTACTCGCTGGCCAGCTGGGTCGACGATTCCCCGGTGACGGTGCAGCTCGGCCGCGGCCGCAACTGGAACCCCGGCAACGCGGACAACCGCAGCCACGGCACCGTGCGCCTGATCGATGCACTGGCCCATTCCTACAACCAGGCCACCGTGCGCGTCGGCATGCAGGTCGGTCCCGAGCGCGTGACCCAGCTGATCCATGTGCTGGCCGGCATCAAGGCCGAGGCGAATCCGGCGGTGATCCTAGGCTCGACCGACCAGAGCCCGTACGCGATGGCGCAGCTGTATCAATTCCTCGCGTCCGGCGGCGAGATCCAGCCGTTGCACGCGGTGCGTGGCGTGCTCGATCCGCAGGGCAAGCTGCTCAAGCGCTATGACAAGACCCCGGCGCCGGCACAGGAGGGCGACTCGATCGCCGCCAACCTGATCAGCGTCGGGCTGCAGCAGGTGGTCGCCAGTGGTACCGCGCAGCGCCTCAACGCCGACGGCCTGGGCCGGCTGCAGCCGGCCGGCAAGACCGGTACCACCAATGATGGCCGTGACAGCTGGTACGCCGGTTATACCGGCGATCATCTGGCGGTGATCTGGATCGGCAACGACCAGAACGAGCAGGCGGGCCTGTACGGTGCCACCGGTGCGATGAGAGTGTGGTCGGGTATTTTCCAGCGTCTGCCAAGTGCTCCGCTGCGTGTCAGCAACAAGGGCCTGGACTGGCAGTCGGTGGCACCCACCGGCATCAACAGTACCGATGAAGGCTGCCCGGGCGCGCGTCGCTTCCCGTTCGTGGTGGGCTACGCGCCGGCCTATGCACCGTGTGCGCCGGCGATATCGCCGGATGGGCAGGGCGGAGCGGAGGGCGAAGGTGGGGGCTGGCGCAGCTGGTTCGGCCTGGACCGCAAGCCGGAAGCTCCTGCGGAACCCGCCGCGGCACCCGCTGCCGCCACACCTCCTCCAAGCCGATGATGCCGATGAACATGCGATCCCTGCTGCAGCCCCTGGCCCTGACCGGCCTCAGCCTGGCCTTGGCCGCGTGCGTGAGCAGCGCACCGCCGGTGGCCAAGCCGCCGGTTGATACCACCACGCCGGCGCAGCGCCTGGCCGCCGTGGACGCCGCCGCCGGCCCGGACGACAAGGAGCTGTCGGTGCAGCCGCTGCGCGATTCGCAGGTGGAAGACCTGCGGGTGACCGCGCAGGCGCAGCGACAGGCCAATGATCTGGCCGCCGCGGCCAGCAGTCTGGACCATGCGCTGGAGATCGTGGCGGGTGATCCGTCGGTATTGCAGGAACGCGCCGAGCTGGCGCTGCTGCAGGGCCAGTGGGCGCAGGCGGAGACGTTCGCACGCAAGGCGATCGATCTGGGTTCGAAGACGGGGCCGCTGTGCCGCCGGCACTGGGCCACGATCGAGCAGTCGCGCCTGGCGCGTGGCGAAAAGGAGAATGCGCTGTCGGCGCATGCGCAGCTGGAAAGCTGCACCGTGCCGGGGATCAAGCGGTACTAGATTTCCAGCCAACGGCGCAGCCCCTCGTGGCTGCCCGCATGGTCGCGTGGAGCAAACGCCGCGCTTGGCCGGGCGGGGTGGGTTCGCGGGGGACGCCGTGAACCCGTCCTTGGGGGCTTGGCCGCGGCATCCATGCCGCGGACACCCCCGCGAACCCACCCCGCCCGACCTCTGACAGATTCCGTGCGCTGCCAGCCACGGAAAAGAAAAAGAAGATCAAAAGCGGATCGCGCGCTGCGCGCGCTCGCTGTGATTTCTTTTCTTCTTTCCCCGCTTCCTCCAACGCTTCTGACATCCCAGTCGAGCAAGCTCGACTCTACGAAGCATGTCCCTCCGTCACCGGGAAACTGTCGAGGGTGGGGCGGGAGGGGCAGGCAGGACCGTTGGCGCCATGGATGGCGCCATCGAGCCCCCAAGGATGGGTTTACGGCGTGTCCTGCCTGCCCCTCCCGGCCCACCCAGCACGTAGAAATCCAGAGCGATGAACAAGTGACGTTGCCTTTGCTTGTGCTCTGGCTTGAAACGGGTGCCGGGCAGCGCCCGGCCGGGTATCCTTTCCCTCTGATGTCCGACCTTGTCCATGCCAGCCGCGAAGCCCTCAGCGACGGCGGCGCGCTCGCCTCGCACCTGGATGCCTTCGTCCCGCGTCCGGCCCAGCTGCGCCTGACCGAGGCCATCGCCGATGCGTTGCAGCAGCGCGATCTGCTGCTGGCCGAGGCCGGTACCGGTACCGGCAAGACCTTCGCCTATCTGGTGCCGGTGCTGCTGTCCGGGCTGCGTACCATCATCTCCACCGGTACCCGCGCGCTGCAGGACCAGCTCTACCACCGCGATCTGCCACGCGTGCGCCAGGCGCTCGGCGTGGGCCTGCGCAGCGCGCTGCTGAAGGGGCGTGCGAACTACCTGTGCCGTTATCGCCTGCAGCAGGCGCGTGGCGAGCCACGATTCTCCAGCCCCGAACAGGCGGCGCAGTTCCAGCGCATCCTGGCCTGGTCCGGCCGCTCCGAATTCGGTGACATCGCCGAGCTCGACGGGCTGGCCGACGACTCTCCGCTGCTGCCGATGGTCACCTCCACCGTCGACAACTGCCTGGGCACCGACTGCCCGTTCTGGGACGACTGCTTCGTGGTGCGTGCGCGGCAACGTGCGCAGGCGGCCGACGTGGTGGTGGTCAACCATCACCTGCTGCTGGCGGACCTGGCATTGAAACAGGATGGTTTCGGCGAACTGCTGCCAGGGGCGCAGGCGTTCGTCATCGACGAGGCGCATCAGCTGCCCGAGTTGGCCGCGCAGTTCTTCGGCGAGGGGTTCGGCATGCGCCCGTGGCAGGAGCTGGGCCGCGACTGCCTGGCCGAAGCGCGTGGCGTGGGCGGTGCGCAGTCGGCCCTGCAGGAGCCGGTCGACCAGTTGCAGCAGGCACTGCTGGCATTGCGCTCGGCGATGGAAGGCCTGCCGTCGCGCGGCACGCAGTGGCGGGCACTGGCAATGCCGCAGGTACGCGACGGCTTCGATACGGTGATGGCGGGGCTGGTGACGCTGGAGCAGGCACTGCAACCACTGCGCGAAGCTGCCGCTGGCCTCGATGCCTGCCATGCGCGGGCGCGCGAAGCGGTCTCGCGGCTCAGCCGCTGGCTGGGCGATGACGAGCCCAGCCTGGATTTCGACACCGACCCTGCGGACGTGGCGGGTGCGGCCGATGTGCTCTGGTACGAGCTCACCCCGCGTGGTTTCCGCTGCCAGCGCACGCCCATGGATGTGTCCGGGCCGCTGCGTGAGCACCGTGAACGCAGCCGGGCGGCATGGATCTTCACCTCCGCTACGCTGACCGTAGGCGGTGGCTTTGATCACATTGCCACGCGACTGGGCCTGGACGATCCGCATACCCTGGTCCAGCCGAGTCCGTTCAACTGGCCCGAGCAGGCGCTGTGCTACCTGCCCGAAGGCCTGCCCGATCCGGCCGCGCGTGGCTTCGGCACCGCGTTGATCCAGACCCTGCGGCCGGTGCTGCAGGCGTCGCAGGGCAGGGCATTCCTGCTGTTCGCGTCGCATCGCGCCCTGCGCGAGGCCGCCGAAGCGCTGCGCGACGGGCCGTGGCCGTTGTTCGTGCAGGGCGAGGCGCCGCGCGCGACGTTGCTGCAGCGCTTCCGCGAATCGGGCAATGGCGTGCTGCTCGGCTCGGCCAGTTTCCGCGAGGGCGTGGACGTGGTCGGCGAAGCGCTGAGCGTGGTGATGATCGACAAGCTGCCCTTCGCCGCTCCGGACGACCCGGTGTACGAGGCGCGGCTGGAGGCGATCCGCAGCCAGGGCGGCAACCCGTTCCGCGACGAGCAGCTGCCGCAGGCGGTGATCGCGCTGAAGCAGGGCGTCGGTCGCCTGATCCGCAGCGAGAGCGACCGCGGGGTGCTGGTGCTGTGCGACCCGCGCCTGCTCAACCGCGGCTATGGCCGGGTCTTCCTCGATTCGCTGCCGCCGTTCCGGCGCACCCGCAGCCTGGCCGATGTGCAGGCCTTCTTTACGCCACAATGGCCACCCGTGGCCGATGATGCCGTTCCGGCCACCGCTGCGGCGGGCCCGGATCTGGCGCCCGGCGCCACGTTCCCCCTGTTCTGACCTGATCCGATGAAACTGCTCGCCTTTGAAACCGCCACCGAAGCCTGTTCCGTTGCCCTGCATGTCGATGGGCAGGTGCTGGAACGTTTCGAGATCGCCCCGCGCCGGCATGCCGAGCTGAGCCTGCCGTGGGCGGAGGCGCTGCTGGCGGAAGCCGGCATCAGCCGCCGCCAGCTGGACGGTATCGCGCTCAGCCGCGGCCCCGGTGCGTTCACCGGCGTGCGCCTGGCCATCGCCATTGCCCAGGGCATCGCCCTTGCGCTGGACCGCCCGCTGCTGCCGGTGTCGACGCTGCAGGTGCTGGCGCTGCGTGCGCCGGCGGAAGAAGACCAGATCCTGTCGGCGATCGATGCGCGGATGGGCGAGTTGTACGTTGCGCGCTTCGAGCGCGTGGACGGCCTGCCGGTGGCGCGCGATGCCGAGCGTGTCTGCGCACCGGCGGCGGTGGCGCTGCCGGACGGGCTGCGGGCCTACGGTGTCGGCACCGGTTTCGGCGCGGCCGAGGGCGCGCTGGTGGCACAGCTGGGGGCAGGCCTGCGCGGTTTCGATGCCACTGCACTGCCGCGTGCGTCGGATGTACTGGCACTGGCGGTGCCGGCCTTCGCGCGTGGCGAAGCCATCGCACCGGAGAAGGTTGAACCGGCGTACCTGCGCGACAACGTGGCGCTGACCCTGGTCGAGCAGCAGGCCGCGCGCGAGGCGAAGGCGAAGGCCAACGGCTGAGCCCCTCGTGGCGAGGTTGGTTGATCGCGTAAATCAAAAGCCGCGCTTGGCCGGGCGGGGTGGGTTCGCGGGGGACGCCGTGAACCCGTCCCTGGGGGCTTAGCCGCGCCATCCATGGCGCGGATACCCCGCGAACCCACCCCGCCCAGCCTTTGACAGTTTCCGTGTGCGTCCGCCACGGAAAATCAAAAAAGAAAATCAAAATCAAAAGCCGATCGCTTCGCTCGCATCCACGCGTGGCGTGGATGTGTGTCGACCAAGGTCGACACCCACCAACAGCGATGAGGCGCCGCGATCTGTCGGAGGTGGGGCGGTGTCGGGTGGCGGGGTATCCGCGGCATGGATGCCGCGGCTAAGCCTACAGGGACGTACTTGCGGCGTCCCCGCCGCCCGGCACCGCCCCGCCAAGCCTCAGTGCACCGACCGCCGCTGTTGCCGTTGCCGTTGCTTCAGCCCTGCAGCGGGTCCCGGGCCGCAGGCCCGGGCAGCAAAACCCTATCGGTCGTCGTGCAGGGTGCCGCCGGGCAGGAACACCCACGTGCGGGTGACCTGCAGGATGTCGATCGCATCGTCTGTCTTCGGCAACGGCGGGAACGGCTGCGCCATCTTCACCACCCGCAGCGCCGCTTCATCCAGCAAGGGCGTGCCGCTCGAACGCAGGATCCGGCTGCTCTCCACGCTGCCATCGCGGCGCACGCCCACGCTGATCACCACCTGGCCACCGAGGCGGCGCTGCCGGGCCTCGTCCGGATAGTTCAGGTTGCCCACCCGCTCGGCACGGTCGACCCACGCACGCAGGTAATTGGCGTAGGCATATTCCCGCGTGCTGGCCGACACGAACTTGCGGTTCGGGCGCTTGGCGTACTGCGCCGAGCGCAGGTGCACCTCGGCCGCCAGCCGCGCCATTTCCACATCGCGCTGCTCGCGTGCGCTCAGTGGCGCATCCGGTTCGGGCTGCTCCGGCGTGGGTCGCGCCTGTGCCTGCGCCACCGTGTCCTGGCCATTGCGGCTGCTGACCACGCGTGCCTGCGGCGGCGGAGCCGGCGCGGCCGATTGTTGCTGCTGCGGCACCGGGCTCACCCCGGCCTGCGCCTGCGGCACGATGCCGGCCTGATTGTCGCGCGGGCGTTGTGCACGGTCGTGCTCGCCGCCGCCTTCCTGGCTGGCCGCGGCAAGGAAGTCGGCCTGCTTCGGGGTCAGCGCGGTGCGGGTCTGGCTGAAGATCACCTCCAGCGTCGGCACCAGCGGCGCATCGCCCTTCACCGCAAAGCCCACGCCCAGGATCAGCAGGGCGTGGACCACGACCGACAGCGCGATGGTTGCTCCCAGCCGCTGCGCTTCGCGCGGTGGCGGGGGCAGCACGGCAGGTGCGGCAGCCATCAGCGCAGGCCGGCCTCGAGCGCGTCGAACAGGGTGCCGGCGATGTTCAGGCCGTACTGGGCGTCCAGTTCGCGCACGCAGGTCGGGCTGGTCACGTTGACTTCGGTCAGGTAATCGCCGATCACGTCCAGGCCGACGAAGCGCATGCCGCGGCGCTTCATTTCCGGTCCGACCTGGGCGGCGATCCAGCGGTCGCGCTCGCTCAGCGGGCGGCCTTCGCCACGGCCGCCGGCGGCCAGGTTGCCGCGGAACTCGTCCCCCTGCGGAATGCGTGCCAGGCAGTAGTCGACCGGCTCGCCATCAACCAGCAGGATGCGCTTGTCACCGGCCGTGATGTCGGGAATGAACTTCTGGGCCAGCGCCAGCTTGCGGCCGCCGTCGGTCAGCGTTTCCAGAATCACGTTCAGGTTCGGATCGCCCTGGCCGCTGCGGAAGATCGAGCGTCCACCCATGCCGTCCAGCGGCTTCAGCACGGCCTGGCCGTGTTCCAGCGCGAAGGCCTTCAGCGCTTTGGCGTCCCGGCTGACCAGGGTCGGCGGGCAGCACTGCGGGAACAGCAGGGCGGCCAGCTTCTCGTTGTAGTCGCGCAGGCCCTGGGGGTTGTTGACCACGCAGGCGCCGGCGGTGGCCGCCACGTCCAGCACCTGGGTGTCGTAGATGTACTCGGCGTCGACCGGCGGGTCCTTGCGCATCAGCACGATCTGGCCGGGGCCGAACTCGGTACGGCTGAACGTGCCCAGCTCATACCAGCCGGACGGGTCGTCGCGCACCTGCAGCGGCGCGGTCTGGGCCACCGCAACGCCGCCTTCCAGGGCCAGGCCGCCCGGGCGCACGTAGTGCAGGGCATGGCCGCGGCGCTGGGCTTCCAGCAGCATGGCGAAGGTGGTGTCCTTGGCGATCTTGATGTGGGCGATGGGGTCCATCACCACGATGACGTTCAACGGCATGGGCGCACCTGTCAGGCAAGGCGTTGATGGTAGCGGCAACGCCGGTCGCGCGCCTCCCCGCCGTACTGCAACGCAGCGTCCGCCCGGCGGCAGCGCAATCATTGCGAACCCCGTCACGTTCAGCCGGCCGCCACCCCCTGCGCTGTGGGCCGGCCTTGAAGCGGGC
Organism: Stenotrophomonas sp. YJH_SMC_57; assembly: GCF_059369755.1. Lineage (NCBI taxonomy): Bacteria > Pseudomonadati > Pseudomonadota > Gammaproteobacteria > Lysobacterales > Lysobacteraceae > Stenotrophomonas > Stenotrophomonas sp. YJH_SMC_57. Next base: position 288,879 of record NZ_JCAFSZ010000001.1, on the reverse strand, counting down.
GCGGAAAGTGCGATATAGATACGCTTTCGTAGCGGCCCCCGCCAGAGATCGGGCCGTGCGCTTGGGGATAGGCAATGACTGAAAACACGACTGCGGGCGGGGAACTCGCAGGACTCCGGGTGATGGTCATCGATGATTCGAAGACCATCCGCAGGACTGCGGAAACGCTGCTCAAGCGCGAAGGCTGCGAGGTGGTCACCGCCACCGACGGCTTTGAAGCGCTTGCCAAGATCGCAGACCAGCAACCGCAGATCATCTTCGTCGACATCATGATGCCGCGCCTGGACGGGTACCAGACGTGCGCGCTGATCAAGGGCAACCAGCTGTTCAAGGCGACCCCGGTCATCATGCTGTCGTCCAAGGATGGCCTGTTCGACAAGGCGCGGGGACGCATCGTCGGCTCGGAGCAATACCTGACCAAGCCTTTCACGCGTGAAGAACTGCTGGGTGCCATCCGCACATACGTCAACGCCTGACCAGGGGGGAAAGGCACAATGGCTCGTATCGTTCTGATCGAGGATTCACCGACCGACCGCGCGGTGTTCACCCAGTGGCTGCGCCGTGCCGGCCATGAGGTGCTGGAAGCGGACAACGCCGAGGATGGACTGCAGCTGGTCCGCGACCAGGTGCCGCAGCTGGTGCTGATGGACGTGGTGCTGCCCGGCATGAGCGGCTTCCAGGCGACCCGGGCGATGGCCCGTGACGCGGCGATCAAGCACATCCCGGTGATCATCGTCAGCACCAAGGCGATGGAAACCGACAAGGCATGGGGCCTGCGCCAGGGCGCGGCCGATTACATCGTCAAGCCGCCGCGCGAAGATGAACTGATCGCGCGGATCAACGAACTGGTGGCCTGATGCGCTCGCCCTTCGACATCCTCGAGGCCTACGAACGGCGCAGCCTGGCCCATGCGGTGCAGCTGCCCGAACGGCAGTTCGCCCTGGACCTGTGGCGTGGCGTCGGTTACCGCGTCGGCCAGCGCCGGCTGGTATCCGATTTCCGCGAAGTGGTGGAAATCGTGCCGATGCCGCCGGTGACTCCGGTGCCATGTGCACAGCCGTGGCTGCTGGGCGTGGGCAACCTGCGCGGCAACCTGTTTCCGGTGGTCGACCTGAAGTACTTCCTGGAAGGCACACGCACCGTGCAGCAGGAAGGCCAGCGCGTGCTGATCATGCGCCAGGCCGGTGGCGACGTTGCGCTGACCATCGATGAACTGTTCGGCCAGCGCAGCTTCGAGCTGGACCAGCAGATCGCGGCCGGCACGCTGGCCGAAGGGCGCTACGGCCATTTCGTCGATCGCGCCTTCCATGCCGACGGCCACGACTGGGGCGTGTTCTCGCTCTCGCTGCTGTCGCGCACCCCTGAATTCCGGCAAGCCGCGGCCTGAGGCCGGGCATCGCCCCCTGCATTGAAGATCGAGGTTGAACGATGAGTACTGCTTCGGACGCCACCAAATCCGGCAAGCTGCGGCTGGGCGGCAGCAACCTCTGGCTGTTCCTGCTGCTGGCATCGATGATCCTGTTCGGCGTCAACACCGGCGTCGCCACCTGGCAGGGCAGCCGTCTGGCGGACGCCGGCTCCAAGGCCGCCGACCTGCAGGTGCTGTCACAGCAGCTGGCCAACCAGGGTCGTGACGCCGTCGGCGGCAACGCGCAGGCGTTCACCGCCTTCAAGGCGACCCGCAACGCGATCGAACAGAACGTGTCGACCCTGCAGGGCCGCTACGGCAAGGAGCCGGGCGTGTCCGGCGCGATCACCACGCTGGGTGAAACCTGGGCGCCGCTGGGCAAGCAGGCCGGGCAGCTGGTCGCCAGCGAGCCGGCGGTGCTGGCCCTGGCCGGCAACGCCAACAACTTCACCGGCGCGGTGCCGGGCCTGCAGGCCCAGCTGAACGAGCTGGTGCGCGCGATGTCCGCCTCCGGCGCACCGTCGGCGCAGGTGTACAGCGCGTTGCAGCAGGTGGTGGTGGCCGGTTCGATGGCCCGCCGCGTGACTGAAATGCGGGCCGGTGGCAGCGCCGCGGCCACCGCCGGTGACGCGCTGGCCCGCGACATCACCGTGTTCTCGCAGGTGCTCGACGGCCTGCGCAACGGCAACGACGAACTGGGCATCACCGCCGTACGCGGGGCCGCCGCCATCGCCGCGCTGGAACAATCGCAGCAGAAGTGGGAGGCGATGAAGCAGGACGCCGACGCGATCCTGGCCAGCTCGCGCCAGCTGTTCGCCGCGCAGTCGGCCGCCACCGCGCTGGGCCAGGGCTCGGCGCACATGCTGGATGACAGCCGCAAGCTGTTCGAAGCGTTCTCCTCGTTCGGCTCGGTATCCGATACCCGCCTGTTCCCGAACTTCTGGATCGGCGTGGTGTCCGGCGCGCTGTCACTGATCGCGATCATCGGCTTCGTTTCCACCAACGTGCGCAGCCGTTCGCGCGAGCAGGAACTGCGCTACCAGACCCAGGTGGAGTTCAACAGCCGCAACCAGCAGGCGATCATGCGCCTGCTGGATGAAATCTCCTCGCTCGGTGAGGGTGACCTGACGGTGAAGGCCTCGGTGACCGAGGACATGACCGGCGCCATCGCCGACGCGATCAATTACGCGGTCGACGAGCTGCGCCACCTGGTGACCACCATCAACGACACCTCGGCCAAGGTCGCGCTGTCCACCCAGGAGACCCAGGCGACCGCCATGCAGCTGGCAGAGGCGGCGGGCCACCAGGCCAACCAGATCACCTCGGCTTCGGACCGCATCGGCGAAATCGCGGCGAGCATCGAGCAGGTGTCGCGCAACTCGGCCGAATCGGCCGACGTGGCACAGCGCTCGGTGGTGATCGCCGCCGAGGGTGCCGGCGTGGTGCGCGAGACCATCCAGGGCATGGACCAGATCCGCGACCAGATCCAGGAAACCTCCAAGCGCATCAAGCGCCTGGGTGAGTCGTCGCAGGAAATCGGCTCGATCGTGGAACTGATCAACGACATTTCCGAGCAGACCAACATCCTGGCGTTGAACGCCGCCGTGCAGGCCGCCTCGGCGGGCGAGGCCGGTCGCGGTTTCGCGGTCGTGGCCGACGAAGTGCAGCGCCTGGCAGAACGTACCTCGGGTGCGACCCGACGCATCGAAAACCTGGTGCAGGCGATCCAGGCCGACACCAATGAAGCGGTCACCTCGATGGAGCAGACCACCGCCGAAGTGGTGTCCGGTGCGCGCCTGGCCGAGGATGCGGGCACTGCGCTGACCGAGATCGAGCGCGTGTCCAATGCACTGAACACCCTCATCAAGAACATCTCCATCGCCGCCCAGCAGCAGTCCGCGGCCGCCTCGGACATCACCCGCACCATGGGCGTGATCCGGCAGATCACCGGCCAGACCTCGCAGGGTGCCGGGCAGACCGCCGAATCGATCGGCCACCTGGCGCAGCTGGCGGCCGACCTGCGTCGTTCGGTCGCTGACTTCAAGCTGCCGGCGTGACGCGGGCAGGGCGGCGAGCAAGGAACCCCTCGATGAAGCATTTCCATTTCCCACGCCAGAATTCGCGCGGCTCCCGCGCGGCGGCGACCGGAGCGCGTCCATGAGCAGTCTGCGCGATGCGATGAGCCACGCGGCGCTGGGCTGGGTCAAGCCCGAGCTGGACGAGACCCTGCGCCAGGTGCGCAACGAGGTCGAGTACTACGCGGAAGACCCGAGCGATGCCAGCCGCATGCGCATCTGCGCCGGCCTCCTGCACCAGGTGCAGGGCACCCTGCGCATGGTCGAGCTGTACGCCCCGGCGATGGTGGCCGAAGAGCTTGAACAGCTGGCCAATGCCATTGGTGCGGGCCGCACCGCCGATCGTGATGAGGCCTGCGCGACGCTGATGCGCGGCAGCGTGCTGCTGCCCGATTACCTGGAACGCCTGCAGAACGGCCACCGCGATATTCCGATCGTGCTGATGCCGCTGCTCAACGAGATCCGCGCCGCGCGTGGCGAGGACGGCGTGCATGACAGCGTGCTGCTGGCATTCGCACCGGACAGCATCACCGCCACCGAGGCCGAACTGGACCATGCCCGTGGCAGCCTGAGTGGACGCAACCGCGAACTGCTGGATACCGTCGGCAGCGCGGTGAAGGAAGAACTGCTGCGCATCAAGGATGCGCTGGACCTGCACCTGCGTACCGGCGGTGCACCGGAACAGCTGCAGACCCAGGCCAACGAGCTGGGCGCGGTGGCCGATACCCTGGGCATGATGGGCCTGGGCGTGGCCCGTGGCGTGGTCGTGCAGCAGCGCGACGCGCTGCGCGGCGTGGTCGAGGGCCGCCAGCAGATCGACGAGAACCTGCTGCTGGATATTGCCGGCGCGCTGCTCTACGTGGATGCCTCGCTGGACGACCAGGTGGCCCATCTGGGCGCCGGCGGCAGTGGCGAGGACGACCCGAGCGCGGTCGAGAACCGGCGCACGGTCGAAGTGCTGGCGCATGAAGCGATCGCCAACTTCGCGGCGGCGCGCGAACACTTCGTCGCCTTCATCGAAACCAGCTGGAACCATGCCGAGCTGCAGGACGTGCCGCGCCTGCTGGGCGATGTGGCCGGCGCACTGCGCATGCTCGACCTGGGCACCGCTGCCGACTACCTGCGCGGTGTGCAGCAGTACATCGAGGCCGAGCTGATCGGACGCCAGCGCGTGCCCAGCGGTCGTCAGCTGGACACCCTGGCCGACGCCATGGCCAGCCTGGAGTACTACCTGGAAGCGCTGCGCGACCGCCGTCCGGGTCGTGAGGACATCCTCGACATCACCCGCAGCAGCCTCGAGGCGCTGCGCTACTGGCCGCTGCCGGACCGCAACGCGGTCGAGCCGGGACCGTTCGCGGCACAGCCGGTCGAACGTGAGCCGGTTGCGCTGCAGGCCGAGGCCCTGCAGCCGGAGCGCATCGAGATTCCGGTGCAACCGGCCGCGCCTGCGGCAGGCACCGTGCCGGTGCCGCTGCCGGACTTCACGTTCGATCCGCCACCGGTCGCACCCGCGCCGGAGTTTGTCGACAACCGCCTGATGTTCGGTGCGCTCGGCTCCGCCGCGATCGAAGCCGCTGCCGCGCCGCTGTCGCTGCAGGACGACGCGGAGACGCCGCTGGTCTTCGCCGCTTCCAGTGCGCCCGCCCCCGACGTCCCGCAATGGGATCTTGCGCCGTTCCATCCGGATGCCGACCCGCTCTCATCTGCCGATGATGAGCGCAGCCCGACCTTTGCCAGCTTCGATCCGGTCAGCTTCGAACAGGACGATGCAGGGCAGGGCGCTGCGGCACAGTGGACGCTTTCGGAGGCCGTGCCGTCGGCACCGGCGGATGCGGTCGCTGTCGATGCCGGCGAGGACGCAGACGCGACGGCAGGTATCGACATCGATGCGCATGTCGCGCCGGTATTCGATCCGGTTGCCGCCGAGCACGACGCCGTTGTGGCCGACGATGACGTGGTGTTCCGCTTCGACACCGACGCGTTGGACAACGCCGACGATGTGCTGTCGCTGCATGCGATGGAGACGCTGTCGCTGGACGACGATGCCGGGCTGCACCCGTCGCTGGAAATCGTCGACGCCAGCCCGGCAACGGTGGCGGACGAGGCTCCGGCGGTTGCCGGACTGGACGCCGCGCCTGCGGATGCTCCCGCGGTGTCGGTGATCGACATCGACACCATCGCACCGATCGATTTCAGCGAAGCTGACGCGCAGTTCTTCGCCGAGCTGAGCGCGGCCGCCGCGGACTTCAATCCGCAGGCCGTGGCTGCACCGACCGTTGCCGAAGCGCCCGTTGCGACGGATGCCGAGTCCGGCTTCGAAGCAGGCTTCGATGATGACGCCGAGAACATCGACGAGGACATCCGCGAGGTGTTCCTGGAAGAGTTCGACGACGAACTGGCCAATCTCGGCACGTTGCTGCCAGCATGGCGCATGCAGCCGGACAACATGGACCGGCTGCGGCCGATCCGACGCATCTTCCACACCCTCAAGGGCAGTGGCCGCCTGGTCGGTGCACGCACCCTGGGCGAGTTCGCGTGGAAGATCGAGGGCATGCTCAACCGCGTGCTCGATGGCAGCCGCCCGGCCTCGCCGGCGGTGCTGGCCATGGTCGACAACGCGCATGCCGCGCTGCCGCAGCTGAACGGCGCGCTGCGCCACGGCCAGCGCATCAGCGTGGACCTGCAGGCCATGCAGGCCATTGCCGATCGTGTCGGCACCGGTGAAGAAACCTACTACGTGCCGCTGCCGGTTGCAGCTGCACCGCTGGCACCCGTGCTCGAGACCGAGGCCGAAGGCGAGGACGAGATCAGCCGCATTCTCGAAGCCGAAGCGATTGCATCGGTACACACTGACGCTGAGGCGGCACCCGAGGCTGTGGGCACGCCCGCCAACATCGACAGCGTGCTGCGCGAGATCCTCGAAGCCGAAGTGGAAGTGCACCAGGCGACCCTGCAGGACTGGTTGCGTTCGGCGCAGCAGGCGCCGCAGCCGGTCAGCGACGCGCTGCTGCGCGCGGTGCACACCATGAATGGCGCCTTCGCGATGACCGAAGTGCCGGAAATCACCGCCGTCACCGGCGGCGCCGAGTCCTACATCAAGCGTGCACTGGCCGCCGATGTGGTGCCGGGTGACGAAGGCGTGGCCGCGCTGGACGCGACCGCGCAGGCGATCACCGCGACCATGGAAGCCTTGCAGGCCGAGCAGCCGCGGATTGCACCGCAGGAAGCACTGGTGCAGCGCCTGCAGGCGCTGGCCGGCGAACTGCCGGAAGCGCGCTGGCCGATGGTCGGGCTGGAAGACGAAGACGACGATCTGGCGCTGGAGGCCGAAGCAGCGTCTGGCGCCGCAGCCGATACGCAGGCTGCCGAGGTGCCGGATGCTGCCGCAGCCGGGGCTGACGAGCCGGTGCTGGAGCCGCGTGCTGCCGAAGCGCAGGCAGCGGAGAGCACGGACGCGATCGGCGCGGGCCTGGATGCCGCTGAGCTGACCGGCAGCGATGATCTGTCGCGCTACTTCGATGCCGGCTGGCCGGCGGTGCCGGGCGAGGGCGAAGCCGCCAGTGTGGATATCGGGTCGATTGAATCGATCCAGCCGGTCGTGAGTGCGCCGGTTGCATCGGCGGCCGAAGCGGATGTTGCACCGACGCAGGTCGCCGAAGCCGATCTGACCGCCGCAGACGATCTGTCGCCGTACCTCGACGCCAGCGCACTGCCGGTGGATGACCGCGACACCGATGAACTGCCTGCGGCCGCAGAAGTTGACGCAATCGACCTGAATACGCGATTGCCTGCCGACAGATTGGATAGCGAGGACAGCTTCATTGACGAAGCTGCTGCACTGCCACTCGACAGCGGGCTGTCGAGCCTGCAGGATGAAATGGCTGCGCCGGGTTTTGCAGAACCGGTCACACTGGCAGCCGCGCTCGAGGCCGGCCTGCACGTGATCGACGAAGAGCAGACCCTGGACGACGACGGGCAGTGGCCCGTGCTCGGCCTCCAGGCCAGCGAACTCGCGCCGGGCGAGGCGGATGCCTTTGCCGAGGATGCGGACGTCGGCGGGGAGGCGGCGGTCGGTGAAGGAGAGAGCGCCGACCAGCCGTCCCCGGCGACGGTGGATGAGCCCGCCCCGGTGGATGCCGCCGCGCCGGTGCGCTTCTTCGAACTCGAAGACGCACCGGGCCAGGCCACCGTGCCTGCCGCCGCCGAGCCGGTCGAGATCGACGGCGCGCCCAGTGCACCGGTCCATGATGAATCGGTTGCCGGGGAAGAAGTCACGGACAGCGCCGATGCACTCGACTTCAGCGTGTATGACCGCGAGCTGGTCGACATTTTCGTCGAGGAAGGCAAGGACCTGCTGGATCATTGCGATGGCCTGATCAGCGAACTGCGCGATGCGCCGCAGGACCGCGAGGTGCTGGCCGGCCTGCAGCGCGACCTGCATACCCTGAAGGGTGGCGCACGCATGGCCGGCATCAATGCCATCGGCGACCTTGGCCACAGCATCGAATCGTTGCTGGAAGCGGTGGCCGCCGGCCGCACCGAGATCGAGCGCCGTGACGTGCAGCTGCTGGAACGTGGCTTCGATCGCCTGCACCAGCTGCTCACCCGTACCGGTGCCCATCGCGTGGTCGAGCCGGCGCAGGACCTGGTCGACGCCTTCGACGTCCGCACCACCACCGATATCGCCGCCGCCGCGGCGGCCGTCCATGCGGTCAGCGTGGGCGAGAGCGTACCCGCGCCGGCCGAAGGCACGTCGACCGCCGTGGTCGACGCTCCGCTGTCGGCACCGCTGCCGATCGAAGGCATGGTCGAAGAAGACCCGCTGGCGCGACCGCAGCAGGAACAGGTGCGTGTGCGTGCCGATCTGCTCGACCGCCTGGTCAACCACGCCGGTGAAGTGGCGATCTACCGTTCGCGCCTTGAACAGCAGCTCGGTGCCTTCCGCGGCGCCATGGGCGAACTGGAGCGCACCAATGCGCGACTGCGCGACCAGCTGCGCCGCCTCGATCTGGAAACCGAGGCGCAGATCGTGGCCCGCTACCAGCGCGAGCAGGACCAGGCCGACCAGAAGTTCGATCCGCTGGAGCTGGACCGCTTCTCCACGCTGCAGCAGCTGAGCCGCGCACTGAACGAATCGGCGGCCGACCTTGGCGGCCTGCAGGGCGTGCTTGACGACCTGTCGCGCCAGTACGACTCGTTGCTGCAGCAGCAGTCGCGCGTCAGTTCGGAACTGCAGGATGGCCTGATGCGCGCGCGCATGGTGCCGTTCGATGGCCTGGTGCCGCGCCTGCGCCGGGTGGTCCGCCAGTCGGGCCTGGACACCGGCAAGCAGGTTCACCTGACCCTGGAAGGCACCCACGGCGAACTGGACCGCAACGTCCTCGACCGCATGGTCGCGCCGCTGGAGCACATGCTGCGCAACTCCGTGGCCCATGGCCTGGAAGCACCGGAACAGCGCCGCGCCGCCGGCAAGCCGGAGGAAGGCGAGATTGCCATCCGCCTGCATCGCGAAGGTTCGGAAATCGTGCTGGAAGTGGCCGACGACGGCGCCGGCCTGGACCGCGAAGCGATCCGCCGCCGCGCCATCGACCGTGGCCTGCTGGCCGCCGATGCGCAGCCGAACGAGCAGGAACTGGACAACCTGATCTTCGCTTCCGGCTTCACCACCGCCGACCAGGTCAGCCAGCTGGCGGGCCGTGGCGTGGGCATGGACGTGGTGCGCAACGAAGTGCGCCAGCTCGGTGGCTCGGTCGACATCCAGTCGGTACGCGGCCAGGGCGTGCGCTTCACCCTGCGCCTGCCGCAGACGCTGGCCGTCACCCAGGCGGTGTTCGTGCAGATCGGTGAAACCACCTTCGCGGTGCCGGTTGCCTCGGTCAGTGGTATCGGCCGCCTGTCGCGCGAGCGCTTTGAAGCGGCCGACAGCAGCTACCGCTACAGCGGTGAAGACTACCCGCTGTATGACCTCGGCACCCTGGTCGGCCAGGCCCCGGCGCGTGCCGATGGCCAGGACCAGGTACCGCTGCTGCTGGTCCGCGCTGGCGACCTGCGTGCCGCCGTGGCGATCGACCAGGTGCTGGGCAACCGTGAAATCGTGGTCAAGCCGGTCGGCCTGCAGATTGCTTCGGTGCCAGGCATCTACGGCGCCACCATCACCGGCGATGGCCGCGTGGTGGTGATCCTCGACGTTGCACCGCTGGTGCGTCGTTTCCTGGCCAACCCGACGCTGCCGGTGCTGGCCAACGCACCGCGCCAGGAGCGCCAGGTGCCGCTGGTGATGGTGGTCGACGACTCGCTGACCATGCGCAAGGTCACCGGCCGCATCCTCGAACGCCACAACTTCGAGGTCAGCGTTGCCCGCGACGGCGTGGAAGCGCTGGAGCGGCTGGAAGAGCGCGTGCCCGACCTGATGCTGCTGGACATCGAGATGCCGCGCATGGATGGCTACGAGCTCGCCACCGCCATGCGTGCCGACCCGCGCTACAGGGAAGTGCCGATCGTGATGATCACCTCGCGCAGTGGCGACAAGCACCGCCAGCGCGCCTTCGAGATCGGTGTCCAGCGTTACCTGGGCAAGCCGTACCAGGAACTGGACCTGATGCGTAACGTGTACGACCTGCTGGGGATCGCCCGTGTCCGTGAGTGAAGTCCATCCGGCCCCGGCCGTCGCCCTGCTGGCCCGCCCGGGTGCGGCGCGTGAGCGCCTGCGCGAGGCACTGTCGCACGCCGATGTGCAGCTGGTGCTGGAAGACGACCCGAACGGCCTGGAGCCGCAGCAGCTGCAGGACGCCAGTCCGCAGATCGTGGTGGTCGCCCTGGAGGCGGCCATCGAGGATGCGCTGGAGCGCCTTGACCCCGTGCTGTCCGCGCCGGGCCTGACCCTGGTATTCGACGAGGCCGAACTGGCGGCGCGCCGGGATGGCTGGGACGCGCAGCGCTGGGGACGGCATCTGGCGGCCAAGCTGCATGGTCACCAGCAGGTGCTGCCGCCCGGCGCCGAGGAAGAACCCAGCCTGCAGCTGGAGCCGGGCCATCCGTCGCCGGCCCCTGCGCCGCAGGAGGAAGCCCTGCAGCCGCACCTGGAGCAGGCCTTGAACTGGGCCGACGCCGTGCCGGCTGACACCCTGTATTCGCCGCCGGCGCACCTGCATGAGCCGGTCGCCCTGGAGCAGGCGCTGGCCGCGTTGCAGCCGGTACTGCCAGAGCCGCTGGAGGCATCGCCGCTGCCGTCGCCTCCGGTGGCCGCACCTGTCGCCGCGGCCGCACCGCCGATGTCGTTCGACCACACGGCATGGTCGCTGGTCGATGACGTGGCGGATGCACCGGCCGCCGCTGCCCGCAGCGGTGCGGTGGAAGCGCCGTTGCCTTCGTTCGATACCGATCACCTGAGCCTGGTCGACCTGGACGCTGCGGCACCGGCAGGCGCGCGCGCCGGTTCGCTGCTGGTACTGGCGGGTATCGGCGGGCCGGATGCGCTGCGCCGCCTGCTCGGTGCGCTGCCGCCTGCATTGAGCGTGCCGGTGCTGGTGCACATGCGCCTGGATGGCGGTCGTTACGGCAACCTGGTCAAGCAGATGGCACGGGTGTCGCCGTTGCCGGTGCAGTTGGCCGAGGCCGGCCAGCGCGCCGTACCCGGGGAAGTGCACGTGCTGGCCGACGACATCGGTGTGCAGGCAGCCAGTGACGGCCTGCATTTCCTCAGCGATGCCGCAGGTATCTCGATCGCAGCGTTGCCGGCCGAATACTCCGCGCTGGTGCTGCTCAGCGGCGCCGACCTGGCCCACGTCGGTCCGGCGCTGGACCTCGCCGCTGCCGGGGCCTGGGTGGCCGGGCAGGTGGGCGAGGGCTGCTATGACCCGGCGGCGGCCACGGCCGTGGTTGCCGCCGGCATGGTTGCCGGTGAACCGCAGGAACTGGCGCAGGCCATCGCCGCGCGCTGGGGTGAGCAGGATGACAACGGAGAGGCACCATGAGCTACGCCAGCAATGATGAGATCCGCGGCGTCCTGATCCAGGCCGGCAGCGAACGCGTGCTGCTGCCCAACGCCACGGTGGCGGAAATGATGTCGCGCGTGCCGGTGCAGCCGATTGCCGATGCACCGCGCTGGTTGGTCGGCGAGATCGGTTGGCATGGCTGGCAGGTGCCACTGGTGTCGTTTGCGCGGCTTTCGGGGCTGGGCGAGGAAGCCGTCGGCGGCCACAACAAGGTGGTGGTGCTGAAGGCGCTGTCCGGCAACGCGCAGCGCCCCTATTACGCGCTGCTGACGCAGAACTTCCCGCAGCTGATCTCGGTGCCGCGTGACGGCCTGCTGGCCGATGCCTCCGAGGAAACCCTGCCGCAGATCGTGCACATGCGCGTGCTGCTGGGGGAGCAGAGCGCGCTGCTGCCGAACCTGGACGCGCTGGAAGCCGCGTTGGATTCGCTGGCGGCCTGATCGGACATCCGCCGGGCAATTTGAATTCCCGGTAGTGCCGGCCGCTGGCCGGCAACCGCATGATCCCGTGGATGCCGGCCAGCAGCCGGCACTACCACGAATCAGCCTTACCCCAGGTCTCCCAGCCGTGCCTGCAGCGCCGCGATCGCGGCCAGGCCGGCGGTTTCCGTGCGCAGGATGCGCGGGCCCAGCTGCAATCCCTGGAACCCGGCCGCCGCCAACTGGTCGCGGTCGCGCGGCGACCAGCCGCCTTCCGGACCGATGGCAATCACGATGCCGCCTGTGGGCGCGGCATCCAGCGTCGACAGCCGATGCGCGCCCTGCGGGTCCAGTGTCAGCCGCAATGTATCGGCGGGCAGTGCCGCCGCAGCCTGCGCCAGTGACAGCGGCGAACCGACCTGCGGAATGCGCGCACGCCCGGACTGGCCGCAGGCCGAAGTCACCACATTGTTCCAGTGCGCCACGCGTTTCTCGGCGCGGGCAGCATCGAGTTTCACTTCGGTGCGCTCGGCGTTGACCGGAATGATCGCCGCCACGCCCAGTTCGGTGGCCTTCTGCAGGATCAGGTCCATCTTCTCGCCACGGGCGATGCCCTGCACCAGGGTGATGGCCAACGGTGATTCGTTGTCCACTCTCTCCACTGCGTCGATGCGGACCTGAACCTCGCGCTTGCCGGCCACGGTGAGGGTGGCGCTGTAGTCATGGCCGTCGCCGTTGAACAGCACGCAGGCATCGCCTTCGCGCAGGCGCATCACCCGCACCAGGTGGTTGGCGGTCTCTTCCGGCAGGGTCAGGGTCTGGCCGCTGTGCAGCGCCAGGTCGATGGGGCAGCGGGTCACGCGCATGCAATCGCCTCGTCAATGGCTGCCAGCGTGGTATGTGCGAGCAGTTCCAGTTGTTCGTCGTCCACGCAATAGGGTGGCATCCAGTACAGCACGTCGCCCAGCGGGCGCAGCACCACGCCACGCTTCAATGCAGCCTTGTAGGCGTGCAGCCCCAGCCGCAGGCCCGGGTCGAACGGCGTGCGCTTGTCGCCGTCACGCGACAGCTCGAACGCCACCACCATGCCGGCCTGGCGCACATCGGCCACGTGCGGATGGTCGGCAAACGGTGCCGCCAGCGTGCCCATCACCGAGGCGATCCCGCGGTTGCGGGCGATCACATCGTCGTCGCGGAAGATGTCCAGTGTTGCCAGGGCGGCCGCGCAGGCCAGCGGATTGCCGGTGTAGCTGTGCGAATGCAGGAACGCACGCTCGCGCGAGTCATCCAGGAAGGCATCGTACAGCGCCTGTGTTGCAAGCACCGCGGCAAGCGGCAGGAAGCCGCCGGTCAGGCCCTTGGACAGGCACATCAGGTCCGGCATCACCCCGGCCTGTTCGCAGGCGAACAGCGTGCCGGTGCGGCCGAAGCCCGTGGCGATCTCGTCGGCGATCATGAACGCACCGTGTGCATCGCACAGTTCGCGCACGCGCTGCAGGTAGACCGGGTCGTACATGCGCATGCCGCCCGCGCACTGCAGGCGCGGCTCCAGGATCACCGCGCAGATCTCGCCCGGGTGCTGGTCGAACAGCGTGGCCAGCCCATCGGCGGCGTGGCGCGCACGGTCGGCCGGGCTCTGGCCCGGCTCGGCCAGATAGGCATCGGGCGAGGGCGCGAACAGGCCTTCGGCCAGCAGCGGCGCATAGACACGGCGGTACAGCGGAATGTCACCCAGCGCCAGGGCACCCAGGGTCTCGCCGTGATAGCCGTTCTCCAGTGAGATGAAGCGGGTGCGGCGGGACTCACCGCGGTTCTGGAAATACTGGAACGCCATCTTCAGCGCCACCTCCACGCCGGCTGAACCGTTGTCGGCGTAGAACACCTTCGCCAGCGGCTCGCGGCCGGCTTGGCGCGGCGCCAGTGCCAGCAGGCGCTCGGCCAGGATGATGGCCGGCTCGTGGCCGAAACCGGCCAGCATCACCTGTTCCAGTTGCCCGGCCTGGGCGGCGATGGCGCCGCCGATGCGCGGCTCGGCGTGGCCGAACAGGTTGGTCCACCAGCTGCTGACCGCATCCAGGTAGCGATTGCCGTCGTGGTCGATCAGCCATGCGCCTTCGCCGCGGGCGATCGGCACCAGCGGCAGGGTGTGCGGATGCTCGCGCATCTGCGTGCAGGGGTGCCACAGCACCTGCAGGTCGCGCTGCCGCCATTGGCGGGCCAGCGGGGAGGGGGTTGGGTCTGCTAGCATTTCGGGCTCATGAACATGTTGCTGCCTGCACATTCTATCGGCCCCGGCGCAGACGCCGGCCGCCGCGGAGACTCCGCATGAACGATGACCGTGCCGGCCGTCGCTTGCCGATCATCCATCGGATCACCGATGAGGAAAACGGCCCCTTCCAGCGCCAGCATCTGGACCTGGAGTTCTCCAACGGCGAGCACCGCCGCTTCGAGCGCCTGGTCAGCCGTGGCCATGGTGCGGTGGTGGTGGTGCCGATGCTCGACGAGGAGACCGTGCTGCTGGTACGTGAATACGCGGCCGGCATGCATCGCTATGAGCTGGGCCTGGTCAAGGGCCGCATCGACGCCGGCGAGACCCCCGAGCAGGCGGCCGACCGTGAGCTGAAGGAAGAGGCCGGCTACGGTGCGCGCCGGGTCGACGTGCTGCGCGCGATGACCCTGGCCCCGACCTACATGAGCCACCAGTCGTGGCTGGTGGTGGCACGCGATCTCTACCCGGAGAAACTGCCCGGCGACGAGCCGGAGGAACTGGAAGTCGTGCCGTGGAAACTGGCCGAGCTGGACCAGCTGATGCTGCGCGAAGACTTCTCCGAAGGACGCTCGCTGGCAGCGCTGTTCATCGCCCGCCAGTGGCTGCAGGGAGCGCGATGATCAAGCTGACCACGGACCTGCGCGAGACGGCCATCGCCATCGCCCAGGAAGCCGGACACGCCATCATGCAGGTCTATGCCGATGGCTTTGACGTGCAGATCAAGGATGACGACAGCCCGGTTACTGCGGCCGACCTGGCCGCCAACCAGGTGATCGAACAGGGCCTGCAGCAGCTGACCCCGGACCTGCCGATCCTGTCCGAGGAATCGGCGCAGGTGCCGTGGGAGCAGCGTCGCCACTGGGGCGCGTACTGGCTGGTCGACCCGCTCGACGGCACCCGCGAGTTCGTCAAGCGCAATGGCGAGTTCAGCGTCAACATCGCGTTGATCTACCAGGGGGCGCCGGCCTTCGGCGTGGTGCTGGCCCCGGTCACCGGCATCGTCTGGCATGCCATGCGTGGCGAGCTGGCCTACCGGCGCCAGGGCCTGCACGACACCGTGCTGCGCACGCGTACGCCGGCCACCGCGCCGCTGCGGGTGGCCGCCAGCCGCTCGCACCGTTCAGCGCAGACCGAGGCGCTGCTGGCCCGCATGGGCCGCATCGAGACCATTGCCCAGGGCTCGTCGCTGAAGTTCTGCCGGATCGCCGAAGGCGGCCTGGACGTCTACCCGCGGCTCGGCCCGACCTCCGAATGGGATACCGCCGCCGGCCAGTGCGTGCTGCACGCCGCGGGCGGCGCGGTACTGTCGGCCGCGACCGGCAAGCCCTTCCGCTACAACCGCCGCGAAACCCTGTTGAACGGCGATTTCATTGCCCTTGGTGACACCAGCCTGCCGTGGCGCGACTGGTTGTCCGATTGACCCTGGAGGCCGCATGAGCGCGCATGACACCCCCACCCAGCGCAGCGCTGCCAGCACCGAACTGGAGCGCCTGCTGTCGATCATGGCGCGCCTGCGCGATCCGCAGGGCGGCTGCCCATGGGACCTGGAGCAGGACTTCGCGACCATCGCGCCGTACACCATCGAGGAGGCCTACGAGGTCGCCGATGCGATCGACCGGGGCGACCTCGACGATCTCTGTGACGAGCTGGGCGACCTGCTGCTGCAGGTGGCGTTCCATGCGCGCATGGCCGAGGAGCAGGGCGCCTTCGCCTTTGCTGACGTCGCCCGTGCGATCAGCGACAAGATGCAGCGTCGCCATCCGCATGTGTTCGCCGACGTCAGCGTCGATGATGCCGATGGGGTGATGCGCAACTGGGAAGCGATCAAGCGTGCCGAGCGCGCCGCCAAGGGCGAGCAGGACACCTCCGCGCTGGCCGGCATCTCGCGCGGCCTGCCGGAATGGCAGCGGGCGGTGAAACTGCAGTCGCGTGCGGCCAAGGTCGGTTTCGACTGGCCGGGCCCGCTGCCGGTGCTGGACAAGGCGGCCGAGGAGCTGCAGGAACTGCGCGAGGAGTTCGAGCGCGGTGACCTTGCCGGCAACAAGGTGCGGCTGCAGGAAGAACTGGGCGACCTGCTGTTCGTCTGCGCTAACCTGGCCCGCCACGCCGAGATCGACCTGGGCGCCGCACTGCGCGGGGCGAACCATAAGTTCGAGCGTCGCTTCCGTTCGATGGAAGCGCAGGCCGAAGCGCAGGGCAGCACGTTGGCGGCGATGGACCTGGATGCGCAGGAAGCCTTGTGGCAGCGCGCCAAGGCGGCGGAAAAGGCGTGAAGACACTCGCCCTGTTCCTGCTGACCGCGCTGGCCGAGATCGTGGGCTGTTACCTGCCCTGGTTGTGGCTGCGCAAGGGCGGGAGCATCTGGTTGCTGCTGCCGGCGGCGGCCAGCCTGGCCCTGTTCGCGTGGCTGCTGACCCTGCATCCGACCGCCAGCGGCCGCGTCTATGCCGCTTACGGTGGCGTTTACATCGGCACCGCGCTGTTCTGGCTGTGGCTGGTCGACGGCATCCGCCCCAGCCGCTGGGATCTGATCGGCGCAGCCCTGTGCCTGGCCGGCATGGCGGTGATCATGTTCGGGCCGCGCACCCCCTCTGTGTAGCGTCGGAGCGTGCTCGGCTGCTCCGGCCTTCTGTAGAGTCGAGCCATGCCCGACTGCTTTTGCTGCCGCTTTCCCTGCGGGAAGGCGCATGATGGCGGTGACCACGGCCCCCGGAGCACGTGCATGTCCCGTTTCGCCAGCTTCCGCGAGTTCTATCCGTTCTACCTCAGCGAGCACCGCCATCCGGTGTCGCGCCGGCTGCACTTCATCGGCAGCTGTGGAGTCCTGCTGCTGCTCGCCGCAGCGATCCTGCGTGGACAGCCGGCCCTGCTGCTGGCCGCGCTCGCCTGCGGTTATGGATTCGCCTGGGTCGGCCACTTCTTCTTCGAGAAGAACCGCCCGGCCACCTTCCGGCATCCCCTGTATTCGTTCGTGGGTGACTGGGTGATGTTCGCCGACATCCTGCGCGGACGGGTGCCCTGGTAGCCCAGGCTGTGCATGCCGCCTTCACGCGCTATGCTGGGGCCTGGACGTCATAGATAAGGAAAGCGCGATGTTCCCCACCATGTTCTTTACCGTGGTACTGGCCTTCGTGGCCGTGGTCATTCTGTTCAAGGCAGTACGGATGGTGCCGCAGGGATACGAATGGACCGTCGAGCGTTTCGGGCGCTACACGCACACCATGACCCCCGGCCTGCACTTCCTGATCCCGATCGTCTACGGCGTCGGGCGCAAGGTGAACATGATGGAGCAGGTGCTGGACGTGCCCAGCCAGGAAGTGATCACCAAGGACAACGCGGCCGTTCGCGTGGACGGCGTGGTGTTCTTCCAGGTGCTGGACGCGGCCAAGGCCGCCTACGAGGTGGCCAATCTGGAAGTGGCGATGATCGCCCTGGTGCAGACCAACATCCGTACCGTGATCGGTTCGATGGACCTGGACGAATCGCTGAGCCAGCGCGAGGTGATCAACGCCCAGCTGTTGAGCGTGGTCGATCACGCCACCAACCCCTGGGGCGTGAAGGTCAACCGCATCGAGATCCGCGACATCCAGCCGCCGCGCGACTTGCTGGATGCGATGGCCCGGCAGATGAAGGCCGAGCGCGAGAAGCGCGCGCAGATCCTCGAGGCAGAGGGCTCGCGGCAGTCGGAGATCCTGCGCGCCGACGGCGAGAAGCAGGCCACCGTGCTGGAGGCCGAGGGCCGCCGCGAGGCCGCGTTCCGCGATGCCGAGGCGCGCGAGCGCCTGGCCGAGGCCGAGGCCATGGCCACCAAGGTGGTGTCGGCGGCGATCGCCGAGGGCGACGTGCAGGCGATCAACTATTTCGTCGCCCAGAAGTACGTGGAGGCGTTCAAGGAACTGGCGAGCTCGCCGAACCAGAAGCTGGTGCTGATGCCGATGGAAGCCAGTGGCGTGATCGGTTCCATCGCCGGCGTGGCCGAGCTGGCCAAGCAGGCGCTGGCCTCCCAGGGCAATGCACCGGCGGGCAAGCGACCCCCGCCGATCGGGGGCTGACATGCGTTGGGAAGTCGTAGGCTGGGGCGCACTGGCATTGCTGCTGTTTGCCGCCGAGGCACTGGCGCCAGGCGCGTTCATGTTGTGGATCGGCATCGGTGCGGCGGCCGTGTTCGTGCTGGTGGCCGTGTTCAGTGGCATTCCCCTGTTGTGGCAGGTGGTGGCGTTCGTGCTGTTGAGCATTGTTTCGATCCAGTGCTACCGGCGCTGGGGCAGGGCGAGGGCGCGGCCCAGCGATGCGCCGTTGCTCAACCGCCGCGCCGAGCAGCTGGTCGGACGGGTGGTGCCGTTGCAGCAGGGCATCGTCGGCGGGCAAGGCAGGGTCAGCATCGACGACGCCTACTGGCAGGTCAGCGGCCCGGAACTGCAGGCTGGCAGCCTGGTGCGGGTGGTGGCGGTGCAGGGCAGCACGCTGCAGGTCGAGGCAGCAGACCGCCCCCTGTAGCCGCTGCGCTGCGGCGCGCCTGCGGGCGACCGATCTGGGATAATGGGGATTCTTGTTTCCTCTGCTGCCGGACCCGGTCATGACCCAGAAGACGCTGCTCAACGATACCCACCGCGCCCTCGGCGCCAAGATGGTCGATTTCGGGGGTTGGGACATGCCCATCCACTACGGCTCGCAGCTGGATGAGCACCACCTGGTGCGTCGCGAGTCGGGTGTGTTCGACGTTAGCCACATGACCGTGGTCGACCTGCGCGGTGACCAGGTCAAGCCGTTCCTGCGCCGCTTGCTGGCCAACTCGGTCGACAAGCTGAAGGTGCCGGGCAAGGCGCTGTACTCGTGCATGCTGAATCCGCGCGGCGGCGTCATCGACGACCTGATCGTCTATTACCTCGGCGACGACTTCTTCCGCATGGTGGTCAACGCCTCCACCCGCGAGAAGGATCTGGCCTGGCTGCGCGAGCAGGCCGCGCCGTTCGGCGTTTCCGTCGAGCAGCGCCCGGACCTGGCCATCCTCGCCGTGCAGGGCCCGCAGGCGCGCGACATCGTGATCGGCCTGGCTGGCGAAGGCGACCGTGCAGCGCTGGCCAAGCTGGGCCGCTTTGCTGCCCTGCAGGTGCAGTCGGACGAGGGCGTCGAGCTGTTCGTTGCCCGCACCGGCTACACCGGCGAGGACGGTTTCGAGATCCTGCTGCCGCAGGATGCGGTGGTCGCGTTCTGGAACCGCCTGCTGGCCGCGGGCGTGAAGCCGGCGGGCCTCGGTGCGCGCGACACGCTGCGCCTGGAAGCCGGCATGAACCTGTACGGCCAGGACATGGACGAAGAGATCAGCCCTTATGAAGCGGCACTTGCCTGGACCGTGTCGCTGGACGAAGGCCGCGACTTCATCGGCCGCGACGTGCTGGAAGCGCAGAAGGCTGCCGGCACCGCGCGCCAGATGATCGGCCTGGTGATGGACGAGAAGGGCGTGCTGCGCCACGGCCAGGCGGTGACCACCGCCAGCGGCCAGGGCGAGATCCTGTCCGGCACCTTCTCGCCAAGCCTGGCCAAGGGCATCGCGTTTGCCCGGGTGCCGGCCGGCGAACTCGGCGAGGTTACCGTCGACATCCGCGGCCGGCAGGTGCCGGTGCGCGTGGTCAAGTTCCCCTTCGTGCGCGAAGGCCAGGCCCAGCCCGGCGTGCTTGCCGACGCCTGATCCGAACGTGCCGGCCGTCACTGACAGCAGTGGCGGCCGGTTGGTTACACTAGCCCCGTTTTTTCCACCCCTGCATATCTCTGGAGCAGTCCCATGAGCGAGATCCCCGGCGACCTCAAGTTCCTCAAGTCCCATGAGTGGGCCCGTGTCGAAGGCAACGGCCGCGTTACCGTCGGTATTTCCGACCACGCACAGGGCCTGCTCGGTGACCTGGTCTACGTCGAACTGCCGGAAGTCGGCGCTGACGCCAAGGCTGGTGAACAGATCGCCGTCGTCGAGTCGGTGAAGGCTGCCTCGGACGTCTACAGCCCGATCAGCGGCAAGGTCGTCGAGGTCAACTCGGCCCTGTCCGACAAGCCGGAAACCATCAACGAAGATGCCTACGGCGAAGGCTGGATGTTCGTGGTCGAACTGACCAACGCCGAAGAGGTCAACGAACTGCTGGACCCGGACGCATACGCCGAAGCCCTGGAAAACGAAGACCACTGAGTCGTCGCTTCCGGGTTCGGACACGGCCACCTTCGGGTGGCCGTTTTTGTTTTGGCGAACGCGTCGGACTCATGACGCAGGGTTCGCTGCGTACCCTCGGCGCGGCATCAGCGGGCCTGTGGGCGGTGCCGACGGGCGTGCGCAGTTTTGCGCAAATCCGCGTTTCCACCCTGCGTCGGCGCGTCTGGATGTGAAAACTTTTCGCCCCCCGTTGCGGTGCCGTTGTGCTGGCGTTGGCGCTGCCGACGACCGCCGTTTGCGATGCGCGCCCGTCATTGCGGATCTCATGCATGCATCTGCGCGGAGTGCCTATTTCAAGTGGTTTTTGTGCAACGCATGCGTTGCTGGTGTTGTCGCTGGCGTGCGTGCATCGTGCTTTGCGGGTCGTTGCGGGCGGAGCGCAACGGCCGTGCAGGTGCCACCGGGAATGGCGCGGATGTGAAAATTTTTCGCGGGGGTTGTTGACAGTAAAAAAAACCGTGATTAGGTTTCGCCTCAGCAGACCTTGCCTGCCCAACCGAGTGCGCAGAATCAATCGTCCGATGCGAAGCAGCCCCTTCAAGACCACCGCGATCCTGATGACGGTGGACATGGCCCCGCTTCCCCCGGAGAAATGCAAGGCACCTCCCGTTCCGATGCCCGCTCCGCCGATCGAGGCGGGCATTGCCGCATCCGTAACGGCGCGCCTGACGCGCCGGCGGTCCCCGCACGCAGCACCCGCGGGTTTGATCCACCTGGGCGTTTCAACTCCCTATCACTGACGAGGAGCCATCCCATGGCAACCAAGAAAGCTGCGAAGAAGAAGCCCGCCGCCAAGAAAGCGGTGAAGAAGGTCGCGAAGAAGGCCGCCGCCAAGAAGGCAGTGAAGAAGGTCGCGAAGAAGGCGACCGCCAAGAAGGCAGTGAAGAAGGCTGCAAAGAAGGTCGCCAAGAAGACCACTGCGAAGAAGGCAGTGAAGAAGGCGGCGAAGAAGGTAGCCAAGAAGTCCACTGCCAAGAAGGCCGTCAAGAAGACCGCGAAGAAGGCCGTCAAGAAGGTAGCCAAGAAGGCCACCAAGAAGACTGCCAAGAAGGCCACTGCCCGCAAGCCGGCCAAGAAGGCAGTAAAGAAGACTGCAAAGAAGGCGGTGAAGAAGACCGCCAAGAAGGCAGTCAAGAAGACCGCGAAGAAGGCGACCAAGAAGGCTGCCCCGAAGAAGGCAGCGAAGAAGGTTGCCAAGCGCAAGCCGGCCGCCCGCAAGAAGAAGGCCGCTCCGGTCGCTCTGCCGGCAACCCCGGCGCCGCTGATCTAAGTATTTCCCGATAGCCGTACCCTGAAACCCCCTTCCCTGTTGCCCAGCAGGGAGGGGGTTTTTTTATGGGTGTTCGCCGGCGTGGGCAACGGTAGAGTCGGCTGTCAGTCGACTGCGTCACCGATCACCGGCAGGCGAGCACGGCTCGCTGCAGACGAACAAAAAGGGCGGCCCGCAGGCCGCCCCTCATACTTAAGGCACAGCTCGCCAGATCAGCGCGGCGACGCCACCGCACGGTTGCTCGAAGCACCCTTGCCCTTGCGCTTGTCCTGCTGCGCCGGGCTCGCGCCCTCGGCCATCAGGTTGTCGCTGCCGAAGTCGGTGTCCACGTCCAGCCAGCGCTGCGCTGGCAGGCCGAGCGCGGAATCGAGCACCGTCGGCAGCAGGCCGCTGGGCAGGCCGCTTTCGCCGTTCCACATGATGGCGATGCCGAGATCGCGTTCCGGTACCAGCGCAACCAGGCCGCGATAGCCCTGCACGGCACCGGCATGGAACACCACATCGTGGCCGGCGTAGTCGAAGGTGCGCCAGCCCAGTGCGTAGCCGGCCGAATGCAGGCGCTCGCGGCGCCAGCCCGAACGCATCTCGCCGGGGGTGTTGATCAGGCTGGAGTGCAGCGTGGCCAGCAGCGGTGCCGGCAGCACGTCCGGGCGATGGCCGGTGTGGGCCAGCAGCCACTGCGCCATGTCACTGGCGCTGGCGTTGACGCCGGCGGCCGGGGCGACGCGGTAGTAGGTCGGCTTCGGCGTCAGCGACACCCAGCCGTTGCGGCTGCGCACGTGCGGACGCGCCCAGCGCGAGCTGGCCTGGATGCCGGCCAGGCCGAGGCTGGCATCGTTCATGCCCAGCGGCTTGAAGATGCGGCGCTCGACCGACTGCTCGTAGAAGCTGCCCGAGGCGGCATAGACCACGTCGCCGATCAGGCTGAAGGCCACGTTCTGGTACGCGTAGCAGTCGCCCGGCAGGCACTTGAGGCTGGTATTGGCCAGCTTCTGGGTCAGCGCGTAGTACTCGGCGTTGCCTTCGATGTCGCGGTCGTAGGCGTTGTACGGCAGGCCGACGCGATGGCTGAGCACGTCGGCGACGGTCAGGCGGTCGGTGGCCTCCGGTGAATTCAGGCGGAAGCCTGGCACGTAGTCGGTGACCTTGCTGTCCCAACGCAGGGTGCCGTCGTTGACCAGCAGGCCGGCCATGGTGCCGGCGAATGCCTTGGACAGCGAGGCCAGGCGGAACACGGTGTGCGCATCGACCGGCAGCGGATTGTTGACGTCGGTGACGCCATAGCCGCGCGCGCTGAGGATGCGGCCACCCTGCACGATCGCCACCGCCATGCCCGGCACGCGCTCGCCATAGGTAAGCTGCTGTGCCATCGACTCGATGTTGGCGACATTGAAGCCTGCGGCCGGCGCCTGCACCTGTGGCACCAGGCCGGTGCGGTAGGCCGCCGGCTGGGTGTGGGCGACGGCGGTGGCGGCGGCCGATTCGATGTTGGCCGGCATCGGTGGCAATGCCGGCGGGGTCTGCGCGGTAGTGGACAAGGCAACGGGCATCAACATGCCCAGCAAACCGGTGGCCGCCGAACGGATCGGACGACGCAGGCTGTTCTTTTTCATCGGTTGGACCCGTGCGCGACTGCTGATGGCGATTCTAGCGCCGCTTTTCCCTTGTGCACAAACAAAGCGAAGATGAATGCGCATCTCGTTGAAAAAGTTGGAATTTTGACGCCCCGAAAGCATGTATCGGAACGTGTCGTCCGGGCGGGGCCGTGACACTGCGTTGCGGCCTTCTGCGTGGCTGCTGCTGGCGATGTTGCAGTGCATTGGCTAACGTACGCGCTTCACCGCCCCCGGAGCCTGCCATGCCGCTGTCCAACCGCCGTCTTCTGGCGAGGGACACCGCGTGAGCGCGGTGAAGGGCAAGGGGCCGTTGCGTGGGCTGACGGCGGCACTGCGTGAGTCGCCGGCGCTGTGGTGGTCGTTCCTGTACTTCTTCTGCCTGCTCAGCGGCTACTACGTGCTGCGCCCGGTGCGTGAGGCCATGGCCGCCTCGGCCGACCTGGAAACGGTGTTCCCGCCGATGCTGATCGCCTGGTTCGCCAGCCATGGCATCGCGCTGAAGGATTTCGTCCTGCAGTTCCTGTTCTCCTGCGTGTTCGTGATCATGCTGGTGCTGCAGCCGGTGTATGGCTGGCTGGTCAGTCGCTTTCCGCGGCGGGTATTCCTGCCGGCGGTGTATGGGTTCTTCATCGTCACCTTGCTGGGTTTCTACGTACTGTTCGACAGCGGTGTGCCGGGCCGAGGCATGGCGTTCTTTTTCTGGATCACCGTCTTCAACCTGTTCGCGGTGGCGGTGTTCTGGAGCTTCATGGCCGATGTGTTTTCCAACGCGCAGGCACGTGCCTTCTACGGTTACATCGGCGCGGCAGGCACCATCGGTGCCTTTCTCGGGCCGATCATCACCGGTGCACTGGTGCAGCGTGTGGGCATCGCCAACCTGATGCTGGTCTCGGCCGGATTCCTCGCCATCTGCCTGTTGAGCATCTGGCGGCTGAGGCACTGGGCGGTGCTGCGTGAGCAGGAGCAGCAGCTGGTATCCGGCGAGCAGCCGATGGGTGGCAGCGTGCTGGACGGTCTGAAACTGATCGTGCGTGAGCCGTTGCTGCGCTGGCTGGCGATCATGGTGGTGTTCGGTGTGGGCGTGGGCACCCTGCTGTACAACCAGCAGGCCAGCATCGTGCGTGCGGCGTTCAACGATGCAGGCGCTGCCACGGCCTTCTTCTCGCGTATCGACCTGGCGGTGAACGCACTGGCGCTGCTGATGCAGCTCGGCCTGACCCGCTGGCTGCTGTCGCGCCACGGTATCGCGCCGGCCCTGTTGATCCCTGGCTTTGCGATCCTGATCGGCTTTTCGGTGCTTGCCGCTTCACCCATGCCGTTGATGGTCGCAGTGGTGCAGGTGATGACCCGCGCCAGCGAGTTCGCATTGGCCAAGCCGGCACGCGAAACCATCTATACCCGCGTGGACCGGCAGTGGCGCTACAAGGCCGGTGCGGCCATCGATACCGTGGTGTACCGCGGCGCGGACCTGAGCTTTGCGTGGGTGCACAAGGGCTTGTCGCTGTTTGGTTCACACGTGGTGTTCATCGGCGGCGTGGTGGTTGCCGCGTGCATGACCGCCGCCGCATTCGGTGTGCTGCGCGAAGAAAAGAAGCTGCCGCGCGACCGCTGAGCCGCGCGGGGTCGGCTCCCTCTCCCACGGAGAGGGCTCTGACCCCATCACCCCATCCATCTATCCAAGGAACCGCCCATGTACTGGATCGCACTCGCCCTGACCCTGCTGGTCGCCCTGCTGCACGTCTATTTCCTGGTGCTGGAAATGTTCCTGTGGACGCGCCCGCTGGGCCTGAAGACCTTCCGCAACACGCCGGAGAAGGCAGAGACCACGCGCGTGCTGGCGGCCAACCAGGGCCTGTACAACGGCTTCCTGGCGGCGGGCATCGGGGTGGGGCTGGTGATCGATCAGCCGGTGCTGGTGACGTTCTCGCTGGCCTGCGTGGTGGTGGCCGGGTGCTATGGCGCGTACAGCGTGAGCCGGCGCATTTTCATGATCCAGGCCGTACCGGCCATTCTGGCGCTGGTGTCGCGAGCGCTCTGACGTGGGCGCGTGCTGGCAGGCGCCGCCGCTCAGCGGCTGATGGCGCGCATGAAGCCCAGCCACATTGGCACGGCATGCAGCGCCGCACCCAGCACGAACAGGCCCGTCAGCAGGTGTACGCGCCAGTCGTTGATACGCAGGAAGATGAATTGCTCAAGTGTGCGGCCCACCCAGAACACCGCCATGAAACCCAGCAGGACCAACCCCAGACGAGTGTCGACCAGGTCCGGGGCAAAGATCAGCGCGATCAGCCCCATTCCCAGGAACACATAGATCACGCGCAGATTGAGGATCTGCATGATCGCGCGGTTGAGCGTGCCGAGCTTGGCGAGCTCGTGTTTCCAGCCGAACAGCCGCCAGAACGCCAGATGGAAGGCGGCAAACCCCAGGCTGTGAATGCCTGCCAGGCGCACAAGCAGTTCAGTGGTCGTCATGGTTGATCAGCCTGTGCGCGGAGGGCGCGGCGATACCCACATTGCGATGGTCGCATGGAACACCTCGGTCCCTGCCGCATCGGTCACGCTGACCTTCACGGGCAGGTCGTAGCCGTCCGCAGCACTGACGATGGACAACATTGGCGTCGCCACGGCCTTCAACGTGCCCAAGGCCTTGGCCTGGTATTTCACGTCCATGCCCTTGGGGATCCAGCGCATGTCTGCCGGCAGGCTGGCGTCCACCATCACCCCGCCGACCAGCTCGGCCAGGTTGCACATCGCGATCGCATGTACCGTGCCAATGTGGTTGTTGATGCGGCGGTGCTGGCGGATCACGCCTTCGCAGCGGCCTGGCTCCAGTGCGGTGATGGTGGGCGCGATGCTGGCGAAGTAGGGCGCCTTGAAGCACACCGCGCGCGAGAACAGCCAGCTGCCGGCGGGCCAGCGCTGCAGGCGGTGATAGAGCGAGAGCAGGGGCGTGGACATGGTGGGTATTCCGGTCGGCGGATAAAGCGACGGCGGGCCGAGGCCCGCCGTCGAAGGCAACGCGTGTCGCGGGCGGTCAGGCCGCCTGCGAATGCGGGTCCTTGTGCTGGCGGTCGTAGTAGCTGGCCGCGCGCAGTTCGTGGGTGTCGAAGTCGTCCACGGTGATGGTGTCCAGGGTCAGCGTGCGCAGCTCTTCCAGCAGGCTGCGCTCGTCCTGGGTGATCACGCCTTCGGCCACGGCTTCGTCCAGCTGCGCCTTGAAGTCCAGCGCCTCGATGCCCTTGCTCTTCAGCGCCTTCAGGAACTTGCGCTCCACCGGCTCGGCCATGATCGCCTTGCTCAGGTAGCTGTTGATGCGGCCACCCGGGTTGTTCTCGCATGGGGTCAGGAACACGCCATCGGCCAGGCGGTCGCGGGCTTCGTTCGGCGCCATCAGCAGCGCAGCGACGCGGCGGCTCAGGCGGTCGCCCGGAGCCTCGGCACGACGGCCCAGCGGGAAGATCAGCGCCCACATCAGCCAGCCGATCGGACGGATCGGGAAGTTGCGCAGGGCGGCCGACAGCGATTCCTCGATCTTGTGCACGCTGTCATGGAAGGCCCAGGCCAGCAGCGGCTGGTCGGCCTGCGGTGCGCCTTCGTCGTGGTAGCGCTTGAGCATGGCGCTGGTCATGTAGACATGGCTCAGCACATCGCCCAGGCGTCCGGACAGCGATTCCTTGAACTTCAGCTTGCCGCCGAGGGTCATCATCGAGATGTCGGCCATCAGCGCCAGGTTGGCCGAGTAACGGTCCAGCTTGCGGAAGTAGCGGCGGGTGTAGTCATCGCCCGGAGCAGCACCGAAGCGCGCGCCGGTCAGGCCGAACCAGAACGAACGCACGGCATTGGAGATGCCGAAGCGGATGTGGCCGAACAGGCTGCGGTCGAACTCCTGCAGGCCGGCGCGGGTGTCCGGATCCTGCGCCGCCTTCATTTCCTTCAGCACCCACGGGTGGCAGAGGATCGCACCCTGGCCGAAGATCAGCAGGCTGCGGGTCATGATGTTGGCGCCTTCCACGGTGATCGCGATCGGTGCGGCCTGCCAGCTGCGGCCGGCGAAGTTGCGCGGCCCCAGGATGATGCCCTTGCCGCCGATCACATCCATCATGTCCGAGATCACTTCGCGGCTCATGGTGGTGCAGTGGTACTTGGCGATCGCCGACGGCACCGACGGCACGTCGCCACGATCGACCGCCGCAGCGGTAGCCTGCGACAGCGCGCTGATCTTGTACGCCTTGCCGCCGATGCGGGCCAGCGCTTCCTCAACGCCCTCGAAGCGGCCGACCGACAGGCCGAACTGCTTGCGGATGCGCGCATAGGCGCCGGTGACGGCGGCACCGGCCTTGGCACCGCCGCTGGCGGTGGAGGGCAGGGTGATCGAGCGGCCCACGGCCAGGCACTCGTTGAGCATGTTCCAGCCCTTGCCGGCCATCGCGGCGCCACCGATCAGCTGGGTCAGCGGGATGAACACATCCTTGCCCTTGATCGGTCCGTTCTGGAAGGTCGAGTTGAGCGGGAAGTGGCGACGGCCGATTTCCACGCCGGCGGTGTCGCGCGGCAGCAGGCCCAGGGTGATGCCGATGTCGCGGGTATCGCCGATCAGGCCATCCGGGTCGTACATGCGGAAGGCCATGCCGATCAGGCTCGCGACCGGGGCCAGGGTGATGTAGCGCTTGTCGAAGGTCAGGCGCACGCCGAGCACCTGCTCGCCGTTCCACTCGCCCTTGCAGACGATGCCGTAGTCGGGAATCGAGGTGGCGTCGGAGCCGGCGAACGGACCGGTCAGGCCGAAGCACGGCACCTCGCGGCCATCGGCCAGGCGCGGCAGGTACTGGTCCTTCTGTTCCTGGGTGCCGTAATGCACCAGCAGTTCACCCGGGCCCAGCGAATTCGGCACGCCGACGGTGGAACTGACCACCGAGGACACCGAGGCCAGCTTCTGGATTACCTTGTGGTGGGCCAGCGCGGAGAAGCCCAGGCCGCCGTATTCCTTCGGAATGATCATGCCGAAGAACTTGTTCTTCTTGATGAAGGCCCACAGTTCCGGCGGCAGGTCGGCATGGACATGGGTGATTTCCCAGTCGTTGACCATGGTGCACAGCTCTTCGACCGGGCCATCGAGGAAGGCCTGCTCTTCAGCAGTCAGCTGCGGCTTGGGGTAGTTCAGCAGGATGTTCCAGTCCGGATCACCGGTGAACAGCTCGCCTTCGAAACCGACCGAGCCGGTTTCCAGCGCGATACGCTCGGTCTGCGACAGCGGCGGCAGCACTTTGCGGAACACCTTCATCATCGGGGCGGTCAGCAGCGGCTTGCGGATGAACGGCAGCAGCAGCGGCACGGCGATCACCGCCAGCACCGCGGCCGCGACGATCGTGGCGGTCTGGTTGACGTAGGGAATGAACCAGCAGGCGACCAGCAGGGCCACGCTGATCAGCGTCCAGGTAACCAGCCGCATGCGGTGGTAGGCGACGAACGCGCCTGCCAGCAGCAGGGCGAGGAAGGGAAGAACGATGCTCATGAGCGTGCTCCGGTGACGTGCTCGTTTGTGGCGGACGAAGCTGCAGCATCCGCTGCGGGCAACACGTCCAGATAGTCCAACACAGTAGCGGTAAAGGCGTCGTTGTCATCGCCAGCGACCATATGCGTGGCCTGCGGCAGCTGCACATGGCGCGCGTGCGGCGCCAACGCCAGGAATTCGGCCACGGTCTGCGGCGTGACCAGGTCGCTGCGGCCGCCGCTGACCAGCAGCAGGGGGCATTTCACCTGACGTGCGGCTTCGGCCAGCGCATCCTGGTGCTGCTCGCTGTCGCGGGCCAGCTCGGCCACCAGGCGCGGATCCCAATGCCAGCGCCAGCGGCCGTTGCCGTCCTCGCGCAGCAGCGCACGCAGCGACTGCTCGGATTTGCGCGGGCGGTGCGGCATGTAGGCCGAGATCACATCGGCGGCCTGGGCCAGCGACGCGAAACCGTCCGGGTGGGCCGTCATGAACGCAAGGATGCGTTCGACACCGGCGGTGTCCCAGCGCGGGGTGATGTCGACCAGCACCATCGCCGAGAACAGGCCGGGCCAGCGCGATTCGGCCAGCAGCCCGAACAGGCCGCCCATCGACGCGGCAACCAGCACGGGCGGGCGCGGTTGCTCGCCGGCCAGGACGATCAGGTCATCGGCGAACTGTTCGCCGTGATACGGCAGGTCGGCGGCATTCCAGTCCGAATCACCATGGCCGCGGGCATCGTAGGCCAGAGTCTGCAGGCCGGCCGCGTTCAGTGCGCGCGCAGTGGCATTCCAGGCGTGGCGGGTCTGGCCAAAGCCATGCGCGAACAGCACCCGGCCGCGGCGGCCGTGGTCACTGGCGGTCGCCGCCAAACGCGCGCCATGGGCAGCGTCCAGGCGCAGGTCATGGAACGCAGCGGGAGTAGGGGACGTAACCATACCGGATAGTATGGATTGCTTGAGGGCGAAGTCAATACTGCAGGGTATGGTGCACTGCGGCAGGTAGTCCGGCGGGGGGCGTAACGGTTTCGACCGCAACGGCGTACTGCAACGAACCCCGGCGTATGGTTAAATCAGCCCATGAATCAACCTGACGCTTCCGCCGGCGAACCGCGCGCCGGCCGCAACAGCCGCCTGAGTGCCGAAGACTGGGCCCAGGCGGCCCTCGACCTGATTGCTGAACAAGGTGTGGGTGCCGTCGCGGTGGAACCGTTGGCACGGCGCCTGGGTGTGACCAAGGGCAGTTTCTATTGGCATTTCCCTTCCCGCGATGCCCTGCTGCAGGCGGCGCTGGAACGCTGGGAACTGTTCGAACAGGAACAGGTGTTCGGCAGCCTCGAGGATGTGCCCGATCCGCGCGTACGCCTGCGCCAGCTGTTCCAGATGGTGGCGCACGAAGTGCAGCCGCACATCATCTACAGCGAACTGCTGAAAGCGCTGGATCATCCGATGGTACGCCCGGTGATCGACCGCGTGTCGCAGCGTCGCCTGGACTACCTGATTGCCTCGTTCCGCCAGGCCGGGCTCAGCTCCACCGATGCGCGGCATCGCGCGCGCCTGGCCTATGCCGCGTATGTCGGCTTCCTGCAGCTGTCGCTGCAGCTGCAGCAGCCCAAGCAGGCCCGCGAGGATTTCGAGGCCTATGTCGAGCACCTCATCGAGACGCTGATTCCGAACGGTTGAAGATCGCCGTAGCTGGTCACGAGAAAGCCGCGGCACTGCCGCGGCTTTTTTATTGCGTGCCATCCACGTATGGCCGGCGCCACAAAGAACAACGGCCCCTTGCG
This sequence comes from Stenotrophomonas sp. YJH_SMC_57, assembly GCF_059369755.1. NCBI lineage: Bacteria > Pseudomonadati > Pseudomonadota > Gammaproteobacteria > Lysobacterales > Lysobacteraceae > Stenotrophomonas > Stenotrophomonas sp. YJH_SMC_57. The sequence continues at coordinate 258,355 of NZ_JCAFSZ010000001.1, read as the reverse complement.
GGGCCGTTGCTGCATCAGCCGATCAGTGGATCGATCAGAACTTCTGCTTGTACTGCATGTACATGTAGCGGCCCGGCAGGTCGTACTGCGGGTCGAACATGTTGGCGCGGACCGAGTAGGACACCGGCGGGTTCTTGTCCCACACGTTGTTCAGGCCGACCATGATGGTGCCCTTCCACGGCGTGTTGTAGCGGAACTGGACGTCGTGGTAGGTGGTGGCGCCGATGTGGTTTTCGCGGTTGTCGGGATCCGAGCAGTAGCTGCGCAGTGCGCCGCCCAGCGAGCAGACCTCGGTCATGCCCGACTTGTAACGCAGGCCATAGTTGACGCCGAAATCACCGTAGGACCAGTCGACGTACAGGTTGGAACGGACGCGCCAGTACGGATCCTGGTCGAGGTAGCGACCCTGGCGACCTTCAACCGGGGCATCCTCGGTCGACTTGGTTTCCCACTTCGACAGGTAGGTGCCGTCCAGGCTGACGGTGAACTGGCCGAACGAGGTTTCCGGCAGGCGGTACAGGACGCCCAGGTCCCAGCCTTCCACCTTGTACGACGCCAGGTTCATCAGCGGCATGTCGACGTTGGTGATGGTGTAGCGCTCGTTGGCGGTGCCGTAGTTCGGATCACGCGTGATCAGGCCGCAGTAGGCTGCCTGCTGCTGTGCGGTACCACCGTAGCAACGATCCATGATGTCGCCGATCGCCGGACGGGTGATGGCGTCTTCGATCTTGATCTGCCACCAGTCCAGGGTGACGTTCAGACCGGTGACGAAGCTCGGGCTCCACACCAGGCCCAGCGTCTTGCTGGTCGAGGTTTCCGGCTTCAGGTTCGGGTTCGACTTCCAGGTGAACGGCTCGACCGTCTGCAGCGGGCCAGGCTCGCCATCGGTGTTCGGCTGGACGAAGTTGGCCGGAACGCCCTGTGCAATACACTGGGCAAGCACGGCGCCGGTCGGGTTGTTGGCCCGGGCGCACGGATCGGCGTAGGTCTCGAACGAGTCGGTGTCACCGCGGTACAGATTGTTGATGCTTGGTGCGCGGAAGCCTTCGGAGTAGTTACCACGCACCATCAGGTCATCGATCGGCTTCCAGCGGAAGCCGAACTTGTTGTTGGTGGTGTTGCCGAAGTTGCTGTAGTCCGAGAAGCGCGAGGCGATGCTGAAGTCCAGCAGCTTGGCGCCCGGCAGGTCTGCCAGCACCGGGATCGACAGTTCCACGTAGAACTCGTCCAGGTCGTAGGCACCCTTGGTCGGTGCTGCACCGTTGCCGGTGCTCAGGCCCGAGGCGATGAAGGCGTCCGGATCGAACTGGCCGCTTTCCTTACGACCTTCGTAGCCGGCAGCGAAGCTCAGCGCACCGGCCGGCAGCTGCACGATTTCGCCGGAGATGTTGGCGTAGTAGCTCTTCGATACCAGGCTCGCCGAGTCGTGCGCGGTGAACGAGGTGTAGTCCAGAGCGCCCTGCGAGATCGAGCCCAGGCCACCGAGCGGATTGATCGGCACGCAACCGGCAATGACGGCACCTGCCGAGTTCAAGCAGACCGGGCTGCCATCGCGGATGGCCGACGGGCCGTACGCTTCTTCCAGGCGCTGTACATTGAACAGGCCGTAGGTCAGATCGTTCTGGTCGGTCTTGTCGTAGCGGTAGCCGACATCCCAGTCGAAGTTGCGACCGGCGAACTCGAAGAAGCCTTCGAAACCACCGTAGAAGTGCCAGTTCTTGACGTTCTGGTTGAACGAACGGCCGCCGGTTTCATTGAAACGGCGGTTGACGCCGGTCAGGTCGACGCCATACGGGTTGTACATGCTGTCAGCGGACAGCGTCATGCCGGTCACCGGCATCGCAGCCAGCAGCTGCTCGGACTTGCGCTCGTTGTACATCGCCTCGGTACGGAAGGTGATGTTGTCGGTGATGTTGTACGAACCGACGGCGAACAGCGAGGTGCGCTCGTTCGGGGTCAGCAGGTAGTTGTCGGGCGCAGTGTTGTAACCGTGCTGGTTGGAGACGAACGGCGTTTCCACACCATTGATGATGACGTAGCGCTGATCATTGCGGACATAGGAGCCCGGAATACCGGTGCCGCTCTGGCCGCTGAAGAACGGCGGGCCACCGGCGGAGATCTTGCGATCACCGGCCATCACGGCCTTCTCGTCAACGTAGGACACGCCCAGCACCAGCGAAGCGCGATCGGTGGTGGTGCCGAGGGTGAAGTCGGCCGCGGTGCGCTCGCCGTCGCCGGCGCTGTACTGGCCCTTGTAGACGTTGGCTTCAGCACCATCGAAGTTCTGCTTGGTGATGATGTTCACCACGCCGGCGATGGCATCCGAACCGTAGATGGTCGAGGCGCCGTCCTTCAGGACGTCGATGCGCTCGATCATCGCGGTCGGGATGGTGTTCAGGTCGACGCTGCCATCCAGACCGGTGGTCCAGCGGCGGCCGTTGACCAGCACCAGGGTGCGCTCGGAACCGAGGTTGCGCAGGCTGACGCCGGCCGAGCCGTCACCGCCGTTGTTGAACGTACGGTTCAGGGCGGCACCGTTGGCGGCGACGCGCTGCAGGATGTCGGCGACCGAGGTCACGCCCTGCTTTTCGATGTCGGCACGGGTCAGGCTGAGCACCGGCTGCGAGGTTTCGATGTCGGTGCTCTTGATGCGCGAACCGGTGACCGAGATGCGGTCCAGGTTGGTCGCTTCCTGAGCCTGGGCGGTGGCAGTGGACGCCACACCGGCAACGAGCGCGACCAGGACGGCGTCGCGCAGCTTGTTGGACTTGAAGTTCATTGGCTCTCTCTCTCCAAGAAATCTTGGCTGGGTGATTGCCTGCGTACGGAGCGAAAAGGCGCTCCAAAAAACGCGAGGCTGAGCCGATAGTACTGGTGCGTTCCCAAAAATTAAAGGTGTGTTAATACAGGGCGTGGCAGGGCTGAATGCGATGGGGGCAGGTCATTGACGTCATTGAATTCAATGACTTGAGGCCGTTCCAGCCCAGCTCGCCAGCCTGGCGTTAGTTTCATGTGAAAGAAAATATTTCGGTTGTTGCAGTGTGCAGGCGAAAGAATTCTTTCCGTCCATCGGCCATTCAGGATTGCTGCGGCGCAAAAAAAGAACGGGCGCCCTGCGGCACCCGTTCCCATTCAACGCCCGGATTGTGAGCCCCGCCGGTGCTGTCCGGTCAGAGATCCTGCTCGTAGCGGACGTACGGCACGGTGCCGTCATCGTTGCTTTCATTGCGCGGCGAGAACGGATTCTTGCCGCGGCTGATCACGTTCTCGGCGCCAACGGTGAGCTGGCCGGACCAGGGAGTACGCCAGGTCAGCCCGATTCCCAGGCCTTCCCATTTGCCAGGCTTGCCCGGCACGTCGACGACACGCCCGATGATGCTGCCGGTGAAGTTGCCGTAGCCGGCGCCGATGCTCAGGCTCTTGCTGTCCCAGCGATCGACGATGGCCGGTGAGGCATCAGCCAGCGGTACCAGGCGGGCCTTGGCATAGGTGCCGGCGATGGAGACGAAGCCCTCGCGGCCGATGTTCTTCTGCGCGAACACGGTCAGGTCGTTCTGCTCGGCGCGCAGCGAAGGGGTCTTGTTCGGGCCTGACAGCCAGGCCGGCAGGGTTTCACGGCCGGTACCGGCGGTGATGCCCAGGCGGCTGTTGCCACGGTTCAGTGCGGCGGTGCCGGTGAAGCGGCGGCTGTTGAGGTCGTCATCGTCGCCGAGGCTGGCCAGCATGCAGTGACTGGCCAGGCCGCTGATGCTGGTTCCGCTGCTGCTGTTGCAGAGCAGGCCCAGCGAATCGCCGGAGGACAGGCCGAAGGCGGCATCCAGCGAGTTGCGGCCGAAGTGCCAGCGGGCGCCGGCTGCCTGTTCGCCGGTGGGTTCCAGATACAGCAGGGCCTCGACCTTGCCGCTGCCCTTGTTCCACACCGGCAGCACGGTACGGGTGTCCTTGCTCTGCGCATGCGCGCCCGCAATCGCTCCAAGGGCGATCAGCAGGGCCAGCGGTAGACGCAGGAAGGTACGCATCGGACCAGTTCAGACAGGGATGAACAACGGAAGTTCCCGCGGAAACGGGAACTTGATCGTAGGGCGTTTATGAATTCTTAACAAGCCTTGATCCCCCCAGATGCAAGACCAGCCGATTACTGAAGCCGTTCAGGTGCCGGCACAGTCCCCTCGGCACCGTGGAACAGTATGCCGAACTCCGTCAAAGGAAAGTGATACTCACGCCCGCAGAATTCGCAGCGCACCTCGACTGCGTTGGTGGCTTCGGCGGCGGCACGGGCCTCCTCCTCGCCCAGCGACTGCAGCATCGATGCGACCCGTTCACGCGAGCAGGAGCAGGCGAAGGACAGCGGCTTGCTGCCCATCAGCTCGGGCTTCTCCTCGTGGAACAGGCGGTGCAGCAACTGCTCGGCCGGGGTGGCCAGCAGTTCGGCCTTGCCCAGGGTCTCGAACAGGGCGCTGGCGCGGGCCCAGCCGTCCTCGTCGCCTTCGTCGCCCGGCAGCTTCTGCAGCAGCAGGCCGGCGGCACCGTTGCGGTCGGCGGCCAGCAGCAGGCGGGTCGGCAGCTGCTCGGACTGGCGGAAGTAGTCCTCGAAGGCTTCGTCCAGTTCCGGTGCGGTCAGGCCGACCAGGCTCTGGTAGCGCTGCGGTTCGCGCGGGTCCAGGCCCGGGTTCTCGATGGTGATCGCGAGCAGGGCGTCATCGCCCAGGCTGGACAGGTCGCGCGGCGCGTCGGCACCGTCGCTGAGCTGGGCGATGCCGCGCAGGGTACCGGCGGCGGTGCATTCGGCGAACAGCGTGCGCAGGGCGGTGCTGCTGCGCAGCTGGATCGACAGGCGGCCATCGATCTTGGTGTGGCCGGTGAACAGCGCCGAGGCCACGCAGGCCTCGCCGAGCAGCTCGGCAGCGGTATCCGGGTACTGGGCGTGGGACAGGATTTCCTGCCAGGTGGCCTGCAGGTGCACATGCACGCCGCGGACGCCGGCGTCGGGCAGCAGGAAGCGGATCAGGGAATCGGAGTTGGCGGTCATCGGCTCACATCGCGCGTAAACGGAGGCGGTTGCCGGATAATGCGCCGACAACCAGACAGAAGAAGGATGCACCAGTAATGGGGGCAGCGGGAGAGCAGCACAAGGTCGAGGCCGGGGCGGACGTCCCTCGCCGCAGGCGCTGGCGCTGGAAGCGGCTGCTGTGGCTGCCGGTGCTGCTGGCCGCCTTCAGCTGCCTGCAGGTACTGGTATTGCGGTTCATCGACCCGCCCGGGTCCATGGTGATGCTGTGGCGCTACGGTGAGGCGCTGGGTGAGGCGGACTGGTCCTATCGGCTGCATTACCAGTGGCGCGACCTGGACCAGATGGCGCCCAGCCTGCCGATCTCGCTGGTGGCGGCCGAAGATCAACGCTTTCCCGACCACAATGGATTCGACCTGCAGGCCATCGAAAAGGCACGCGACCACAACGCAAAGGGGGGCCGCCTGCGCGGTGCCAGCACGATCAGCCAGCAGGTGGCCAAGAACCTGTTCCTGTGGCAGGGCCGCAGCTGGGTCCGCAAGGGCCTTGAGGTCTGGTACACGGTGCTGATCGAAGCGCTGTGGCCGAAGGAGCGCATCCTGGAGATGTACGCCAACATCGCCGAGTTCGGGGATGGTGTGTATGGCGCACAGGCCGCGGCGCAGAAATTCTGGGGCAAGGACGCGGCTCGGCTGAGCCCGGCCGAAAGCGCGCGGCTGGCGGCGGTGCTGCCGGCACCACGGCGCTACAACGCGGCGGCGCCGGGGCCCTATGTACAGCGGCGTGCGGCATGGATCCAGCGCCAGGCGCGGCAGCTGGGGGGGGCGGCGTACCTGTCGGAGGAGTGAGGGCGCGGCCTGCCGGGTCTGCAGGTGGCGGCCCGCATGCGCGCCGGCAACGTACAATCCGGGCATGACCCGTGAACGGCTTACCTTTGTCATCGCCGCCTACAACGAGGCCCTGGCACTGCCGTTGCTGCATCCGCGGTTGTGCGCGGTGCTGGATGGCATGCCCGACATCGAAGGCCACATCCTGTATGTGGACGACGGCAGCCACGACGACACCTGGCCGGTGATCGCCGGCCTGGCCCAGGCCGATGCGCGGGTCTCGGCGCTGAAGCTCTCGCGCAACTTCGGCAAGGAGGCCGCGCTGACGGCCGGCCTGGACCTGGTGCGCGAGGGGGCGGCGATGATCCTCGATGCGGACGGCCAGGACCCACCGGAGTTGGTGCCGCAGTTCGTCGCGCGCTGGCGCGAGGGGCACGACAACGTCTATGGCACGCGCATGGCCCGCGATGGCGAGGCCTGGGTCAAGCGCGCCACGGCGGCGATGTTCTACCGGGTGATGGGGCGCCTGTCGCGCACGCCGATCCCTGCCGACACCGGGGATTTTCGCCTGTTGTCGCCGCGCGCGCTGAGCGCACTGCGCGAGATGCGCGAGCGTCATCGGTTCATGAAGGGCCTCTTCAGCTGGGTCGGGTTCAAGCGGGTGGCGGTGCCCTATCACCGCCATGCGCGCGTGGCTGGTACCAGCAAGTTCAGCCTGTGGCGGCTGTGGAACTTCGCCCTGGAGGGCATCACCGGTTTCTCTACCGTGCCGCTGCGGGCCGCCACCTATCTGGGGCTGGCAACGGCGGCGGTGGCCTTCGTGTTCGGCCTGTGGGTGATCGTCAAGGCGGCGCTGTATGGCGATCGGGTGGCGGGTTGGCCGACGATGATGGCGGTGATCCTGTTCCTGGGCGGCGTGCAGCTGATCGCGCTGGGCCTGATCGGGGAATACCTGGGGCGGCTGTATGAAGAGTCCAAGCAGCGGCCGCTGTACCTGGTTGACGCGTGGCTAGCATCGGCCGTGGCAGACTCGGCCCTGCAACCCACCCTTGGAGGGCAGGCGGATGACCACGGTACGGCAACTGTTGGACGGCAAGTCTCCTGAAGTACATGCGGTCGCGCCGGATGCGGCGGTGATCGATGCGATCCGGTTGATGGCGGAGAAGGGTATCGGCGCGGTGCTGGTGATGGATGGGCCGCGACTGGTCGGCATCCTGTCCGAGCGCGATTACGCGCGCAAGATCGTGCTGCGCGATCGTTCGTCGCGGGATACGGCGGTGGCCGAGATCATGACGGCCCAGGTGGTGACAGTGTCGCCGGGCGAGCAGGTGGAGCACTGCCTGCAGCTGGTGACCGATTACCGCATCCGCCATCTGCCGGTGGTGGAAGGCGCGCAGGTGCTGGGGGTGATTTCCATCGGTGATCTGGTGAAGTCGGTGATCGATGCACAGCGCAGGGAGCTGGATCAGCTGCAGCAGTACATCGTGGCGGGATGAGTTGTTCGCTGGCGGGCCTGCGGCCCGCCGGCCCGCTTTTTGCAGCCAGAGCCAAAGCCAAAGCAGCGCTTTCCTGATACGTTGGGAGGCGGAGGGTGCGGCTGGTCAGGACACGCCGTAAACCCATCCATGGGGGCTCGATGGCGCCTTGCTCGTGTGCGCTGTCCTGCGCACACGGCAAGACCGGGGTTGGGCGTCCTGCCCAACCCGCCCGAGGCATGCCTCGGGCCCATGGCGCCAACGGTCCTGCACGCCCATGCCCTCTACCTCTGGATACATTGCCGCGAGCGCGGTGAGATTCGCCGCAGACGATCTGCTTTTGGTAGCTGCCAACCTTGGTTGGCAACAGCTTTTGACTCTGCTTTTTTCTTTTGACCTTGAATTTCCATTCTCGTTCCGCGCGCGCGGGAAACTGTCGGGAGGGGGACGGGTGACGCAGGCAGGACCGTTGGCGCCATGGATGGCGCCATCGAGCCCCCATGGATGGGTTCACGGCGTGTCCTGCCTGCGTCACCCGTAACCCTCAAACTACGCTTCACTCAGGCGCCGCGAACAACGCTTCTACTTCGCATACTGCCCGCCACAATTGGCATCCTTGCCCGGTCCCAGTTCAATGGTCGCCAGCAGCGCCGCCGGCGGGGCGATGCTGCCCAGCGCCAGGGCCACCGCGCCACGAATGCCAAGCGCCTTGAAGTCCGGCCGGAACGAGGGGTCCTTGAACGTGCCACTGATGTGCAGTGGAGAGCGCAGCACCAGGATGCTCTTGTCCTTCGGACGCGGCTTCAGCAGCAGGTCGAGGGTCTCGTCGCGCAGGCTGACCGTGCCCTCGCCAATGATGATCGTGTCAGTGGTATCCACCGCCAGTGCCTGGCTGGTCATCAGGCCGTCGCGCACGCCGAAGTCGGCGAAGGCGCAGCGCAGGGGAATCTGCTTGTCACCGGTCACCAGGAACTTCAACGACTCGGTGACATCCAGCCCGGCCAGTTCCATCACCAGGTTGCCGACATGGCCGCGACCCATCGCCAGGCCGACCTTGCCGCTGCTGCTGCCCAGCATCGCGGCGATCGAGTTGCCACGGCCGCTCAGGTCGACTTCGCCGCCGATGCCGCCCTTGGCCTGCTCGGCCAGTTTTGCATCCGGGAACAGCTGGCCCAGCTGCACACCGCGCACGCTGGCTTTCAGTGCAGTGCTGATCTGCGCCTGCCGCGCGTCCATGCGGATCGTACTGCGGATATCGCCGCCGGCCACGCCGAAGTTCAGCGGGTCCAACCGCAGTACGCCGTCATCCAGCAGCAGGTGCGCATCCATGTCGTCCAGCGGCAACGACGGCGCGTTGATGCGGTGGGCCTTCCAGCGCACATCGGCATCCATCGCGCGCAGCTTGCCGAGGTTGTACGGGGTGTCGGGCAGTACCCGGGCACGCGCGGCGATGCGCGCGGCCTCGGCCTTCTGCTCGGCGTTCGCGGTCTCGCCGCTGCCGGTCTTCGGTGGTGCACCGACGAAGCCGGCCAGATCGTCGAAGTCCAGTCGCCTGGATTCCAGCGTGGCGGTCAGCCGCGGGCGTGCGCCGCCGACGTCGAACTGCAGGTTGCCACCAAGATCGCTGTCGCCGACCTTGCCGGTGAACTGCTCGTAGCGCCAGGTGTCGTGGTCGCGCTTGAGGCGGCCATTCAACGCGTACGGCGGCGAGGACGGAATGGCGATGCCGAGCAGCGGGTACAGGTCGGCCAGATCCTGACCACTCAGTGCGAACTGCAGGTCGAACACGCGCAGCTGGAACGGATTGGTAAGTGTGCCGTTGGCCACCGCGTGGGTTGCCCCGGCGCGGCCATCGAGGTGGATGCGGAACGGGTGGTCGCTGTCGGTCAGCTGCAGCGGTGATTCAGTGCCGCCGCGCAGGGTGAACGGGTTGCCCTGCCAGCGGCCCTTGCCCTGCACCAGCAGCGGCGGTGCGGCATCGGCCTGTTTCGGCTGGCCGCTGCGCACATCCAGGCGGATGTCGGTGCGGCCGAGTGCATCGAGGAACTGCAGGCGGCCGTCGTCGATGCGCAGGCGCTTGAGCTGGAGGCCTGGCCCGCCAGCGCTGTCACCGAGGAAATCCCAGTTGCCCGGCTCACCCTTGCGCGGGGCCGTTTCCAGCAGGACGTCCGGCCGGGTCAGGCGCACTTCGGGTAGCTGCACGCTGCCACGCAGCAGCGGCCACACCCGCACGTCGATCTCGACGCGGTCGGCGCTGGCCATGTCCGGTTGCTTCGCCCAGCTGGCATTGGCGAAGGTGATCGCGTCGGCGCGGATCGTGCTGGTGCGGCCGAGATCCACATCCAGCTGGCCGATGTGCAGTGCCCGGCCGGTGCGCGCCTGCACGGCGCGTTCGACCGGCCCCTTGAACCAGTTCCAGTCCCACAGTGCGATCAGCAGCAGGACCGCCGCCAGCAGGAAGATCAGGACCGTCAGCCAGCGCCGGCCGCGCGGGCCGGGTCGGCGGAGGCGCCAGCGGGAGGTGCGCGATGTGGCGGGGGAGGCGGCAGCATTCACGCTGCCATGGTTGCCCCCTCATCGTGGACAGGGCGCGAAGCACCCATGTGCGCGGTGTGCACAACCCGCGCGCGGGCCCTGTCTTACAACACCTGCATGGTGACCGCGACGAAGTGGCAGACGCTGCCGCCGATCACGAACAGGTGCCAGATCGCATGCGAATAGGGGATCGATTCGCGGTGGTAGAAGTAGGTGCCCAGGGTGTATGACAGGCCACCGGCCAGCAGCCAGCCCAGCGTCCAGCCGTCGATCGAGGCCAGCATCGGCTTGACCGCCACGATCACCAGCCAGCCCATGGCCACGTAGATGGCGGTGGACAGGCGCTTGAAGCGGCCGGTGTAGAACAGCTTGAACACCACGCCGGCCAGGGCCAGGGTCCAGATCGCCGCGAACAGCCCCCAGCCCCACGGGCCGCGCAGGCCGATCAGGGTGAACGGGGTGTAGGTGCCGGCGATCAGGACGTAGATCGCGCAGTGGTCGAACACCTTCAGGCGACCCTTGGCGACCGGGTGCTGGATGGCGTGATAGAGGGTGGAAGCCGTATACAGCAGCAGCAGCGCGATGCCGAACACGATGGCGCCGGCCAGCTGCCAGCCGTCACTGTAGATGGCGGCCAGGGTGATCAGTACCGCGCCCGCGCCGAGGGCGAGCACGGCGCCCAGGCCGTGGGTCAGGGCGCTGGCGATTTCTTCGCGGATCGAAGCAACGGAAGTCGTGGACATGGCGTGGGCATCGTTCGCGGGGAGGGGGACCCGCACCCCTCTATCATCGCCGCGATGGGCGGCGCATGCACGCCCATCACCGTATGGTCGGTGAATCCCCGCGTTGCGCAGATGCGCCCGCGATCAGTAGATCCACGCCATGCGTGGATGAACCGCCGCGGGCCTCCTTGCGGTTCAGCCGGCCGACACCGTATGCGCCGCTTCGCGGGTGGCCGAGAAGCGCACATCCGGAGAACGTTCCTGCGCCAGCTGCAGGTTGACCCGGGTCGGAGCCAGGTAGACCAGGTGGCCGGCCGCGTCCAGGGCCAGGTTCAGCGCGTTCTTCTCGCGGAACTCTTCCAGCTTCTTCTCGTTGCTGCAGTGGACCCAACGCGCGGTGGTCACGCTGACCTGCTCGAACGTGGCTTCCACGCCGTACTCGTCCTTCAGGCGATAGGCGGCCACGTCGAACTGCAGCACGCCGACCGCACCCAGGATCAGGTCGTTGCTGGTGAGCGGGCGGAAGAACTGGGTGGCCCCTTCTTCGGACAGCTGGGCCAGGCCCTTCTGCAGCTGCTTGAGCTTGAGCGGATCGCGCAGGCGGGCACGGCGGAACAGTTCCGGGGCGAAGTTGGGAATGCCGGTGAAGGTGACCGCTTCGCCCTCGGTGAATGTATCGCCGATGGAGATGGTGCCGTGGTTGTGGATGCCGATCACATCGCCCGGCCAGGCTTCAGCGGCGATCTCGCGGTCGCTGGCCATGAAGGTGAGCGCGTTGGCCAGCTTCATCTCCTTGCCCGTACGCACGTGGAAGGTCTTCATGCCGGCGCTGAAACGGCCGGAGCAGACGCGCATGAACGCCACGCGGTCACGGTGCTGCGGGTCCATGTTGGCCTGGATCTTGAACACGAAGCCGGTCAGCTTGTTTTCTTCCGGTGCGATGATCCGGCCGGTAGTGGTGCGCGCCTGCGGCGGCGGGGCGTGCTCGACGAAGAAGTCCAGCAGCGGCTGCACGCCGAAGTTGTTCACGCCCGAACCGAAGAACACCGGGGTCTGCTTGCCGGCGCGGTAGGCGTCCAGGTCGAAGGGGTGGCTGGCGCCCTGCACCAGTTCCAGTTCGTCGCGCAGGTCGGCCAGCATCTGCGCACCGATCTTCTCGGCCAGGCCGGGGGCATCGATGGACGGGAAGATGGTCGAGTCCTGGCGGGTGAAGTTGCGGCCGGGTTCGTACAGGTGCACTTCGCCGGTCAGCAGGTGCACCACGCCCTTCAGGCGCTGGCCCATGCCGATCGGCCAGGTCACCGGGGCGCACTGGATGCCGAGCACGGTTTCCACTTCATCCAGCAGCTCGATCGGGTCCTTGCCCTCGCGGTCGAGCTTGTTGATGAAGGTCATGATCGGGGTGTCGCGCAGGCGGCACACTTCCATCAGCTTGATGGTGCGCTCTTCCACGCCCTTGGCCACGTCGATCACCATCAGCGCCGAGTCCACCGCGGTCAGCACGCGGTAGGTGTCCTCGCCGAAGTCGGCGTGGCCGGGGGTGTCGAGCAGGTTGACGATCTTGCCTTCGTACGGGAACTGCATCACCGAGGAGGTCACGGAGATGCCGCGCTCCTTTTCCAGTGCCATCCAGTCGGAGGTGGCGTGGCGGGCGGCCTTGCGGCCCTTGACCGAACCGGCCATCTGGATCGCGCCTCCGAACAGCAGCAGCTTTTCGGTCAGCGTGGTCTTGCCGGCGTCAGGGTGGGAGATGATGGCGAAGGTGCGGCGACGCGACGCTTCGTTGGCGACTTCGGACATGGCAGTGGCGCCCGCCCGGGGCGCTTTTCAAAGAGATAAGCGCCCGATTATACCGGCCGGCGCCGGTCAGCGCCCGATGCCGCCGTCTGCCCCGGCCTGGCGGGCGAACTGCAGCTGGCCCTGTGCGGCGAAGATGCGCACCGGCACCGAGCGCAGGCCCATTCCGCGGTTGACCTGCACCACGAAGTGCAGGTGCGGGGCACTGCTGTAACCACTGTTGCCGGACAGGCCGATCGGCTGCCCGGCCTGCACCGCCTGGCCGCGACGCACGCGCATGCCACCGGCCTGCAGGTGGCCATACAGGGCCATGCTGCCGTCGCTGTGCAGCACGCGGATGAAGTTGGCACGGGCACCATCGCGTTCGCGGTCCTGGCCGTTGCCCTGGAAGCCATCCTGGATCTGCATCACCGTACCCTCGCGCGCGGCCAGCACCAGGGTGCCCTCCGGCAGTGCGAAGTCGACCGCCTCGCGGTTCTCCTCGTCATCGTGGCTGAACCGGCCCTGCGGCGCCTGGTCCACGCGCAGGCGGGCGGCCTCGAAGGGCAGGCGATAGGCGACGTCTTCTGCCTGTGCGGACGGATTGCCTGGCACCGACTGCAGGCGCAGATCGAGCATGCGGCCATCGATCGGGGCGGGCAGATGGCCGACCACCAGGCTGCTGTCACCCTGCAGCAGTGATTCGACCGGGAGGCCTTCGACCGGGTGTCCCGGCGCCGCGCGCAGTTCGATCTGCAACGGCCCCGCCAGCCCGTTGTCGATCCGCGCCTGCCATTGTTCGCCGACCGGCTGCAGGCGCAGTCGAGCCATCGGCGTGGCATCCCGGGCAGATTCCCCAGCGGTGGCAGGGGCGGCCTTGGGCACCAGCCCCCAGCCCTGGCGCCAGTCGCCTGCATGGGCCGTCGCGCTCGCCAGCAGGCACAGCAGCAGGCAGGTCAGGGGCAGGCGTGGCATCCGTGGTTCCGGTCAAAAGGGGCCGCCGGGACTGTACCCGATCCTGAACGGGACGACCGGGACGGCCTCCGCAGAGTTCATCTGCAAATATCCATCGCTTTATCCGCATGAAGGGATTGACAGTGCTGGAAAGGGCTGGCATCGTGGCCCCACCATCGAGACCGGCAGAGGGACAGGCCCTTTGAAGCCGGGGCAGCCCGCAGGCGCGCAAGCGACTGCGTAGGTGCCAAATCCTGCGGGGACCGTGGCGTCCACCGAAAGATGGTTCGAACCATGCACCCCACGTGCATCTCGAACGCGGGCCCCGCGAAGGCTCGATGGCCGATTCCCCAACCGGATCCCGCCATGAGCTTCGCCGCCAGTACCGCGCTTCGCCCCGAACCCTTTGTCCCCGTCAGCGTGCCGGTCGATGACCGCGTGCATGCCGAGCGCGGTGAGTTCGCCGCGGTGCTGTCGATGCGCCACGCCGGCCCCAGCCCGGTTCGCCTGCGCTATGAGTGGGTCGGCCCGGCGAATGCGCCGGTGGTGGTGCTGGCCGGTGGCATTTCCGCCCACCGCCATGTGGCGTCCAACCCGCAGTTCAGCGAGAAGGGCTGGGCCGAAGACCTGGTCGGTAGTGGCCGCGCGCTGGACCCACAGCAGCTGCGCGTGCTGGCCTTTGACTTCATCGGGGCCGACGGTGCGCTGGACGTTCCGATCGATACCGCCGACCAGGCCGATGCGCTGGCGCTGCTGCTGGATCATCTGGGCATCCGCGCGCTGAAAGCGTTCGTCGGCTATTCGTATGGCGCGCTGGTGGGCCAGCAGTTCGCGATCCGCCATCGTGCCCGCGTGCGCCAGCTGGTGCTGGCCAGCGGCGCACATCGCCCGCACCCGTATGCCGCGGCCTGGCGCGCACTGCAGCGCCGCGCCGTCGCGCTCGGCCAGCTGCAGTGCGGCGAAGATCACGGGCTGGCACTGGCCCGCCAGTTCGCCATGCTCAGCTACCGCACCCCGGAAGAATTCGGCGAGCGCTTCGATGCGGCGCCGGAAGTGATCAATGGCCGCGTGCGCGTGGCCGCCGAAGACTATCTCGACGCCGCCGGGGCGCAGTACGTCGCGCGCACGCCGGTGACCGCCTACCTGCGCCTGTCCGAATCGATCGACCTGCACCGCGTGGACCCTGCCGCGATCCTGCCACCGACCGTGGTGGTGGCTGTGGAGGGCGATCGCCTGGTGCCGCTGGCTGACCTGGTCGGCCTGGTCGAAGGACTGGGCCCGCGCGGCAGCCTGCGCGTGCTGCGCTCGCCCTATGGCCACGACGCCTTCCTCAAAGAAACCGATCGCATCGACGCGATCCTCGCCACCGCCTTCCGTACCTCTGGAGAGTCCGCATGAGCCTGCACGCCAACGAGCCGTCCTGTAGCCGTACCACTGCCGCTGTCCGTGCCGGCATCGATCGTGATACCGCGCATGGTGCGGTCACTCCGCCGATCGTGCTGTCGTCGAATTTCAGCTTTGAAGGCTTCGGCAACAAGCGCCAGTACGACTACACGCGCAGTGGCAACCCGACCCGTGACCTGCTGGGTGAAGCGCTTGCGGATCTGGAGGGCGGCGCCGGTGGGGTCGTCACCGCCACCGGCATGGGCGCGATCAATCTGGTGCTGAACGCGCTGCTGCAGCCGGGCGACACGCTGGTGGTGCCGCACGATGCCTACGGCGGCAGCTGGCGGCTGTTCAACGCGCTGGCGAAGAAGGGCCACTTCGAACTGGTCACCGCCGACCTGACCGATCCGCGTGCGCTGGCGCAGGCGCTGGCCACCCAGCCGAAGCTGGTGCTGGTGGAAACCCCGTCCAACCCGCTGTTGCGCATCACCGACCTGCGCTTCGTCATCGATGCCGCGCACAAGGCCGGCGCCCTGGTCGTGGTCGACAACACCTTCCTGTCGCCGGCCCTGCAGCAGCCGCTGTCGTTTGGCGCGGACCTGGTGCTGCATTCCACCACCAAGTACATCAACGGCCACAGCGACGTGGTCGGTGGCGCAGTGGTTGCGCGCGATCCGGCACTGCACGAGCAGCTGGTGTGGTGGGGCAATGCGCTGGGCCTGACCGGCTCGCCGTTCGATGCGTTC
Source organism: Stenotrophomonas sp. YJH_SMC_57 (assembly GCF_059369755.1). Taxonomy (NCBI): domain Bacteria; kingdom Pseudomonadati; phylum Pseudomonadota; class Gammaproteobacteria; order Lysobacterales; family Lysobacteraceae; genus Stenotrophomonas; species Stenotrophomonas sp. YJH_SMC_57. The sequence continues at coordinate 242,926 of NZ_JCAFSZ010000001.1, read as the reverse complement.
CTGACCCTGCGCGGCCTGCGCACGCTGGATGCACGCCTGCGCGTGCACCAGGAAAACACCGCCTCGATTGTTGCCCTGCTGGAGCAGCATCCGGCGGTCGGCGCGGTGTACTACCCGGGCCTGGCCGATCACCCGGGCCATGCCATCGCCGCACGCCAGCAGGAGGGCTTCGGCGCGATGCTGTCGTTCGAGCTGGCGCACTGTGCCGGCGACGATCCGCACGCGGCGGTGCGCGCGTTCGTTGATGGCCTGCGTTGTTTCACCCTGGCCGAATCGCTGGGCGGCGTCGAAAGCCTGATCGCGCATCCGGCGACCATGACCCATGCGGCGATGACCGCCGAAGCGCGTGCGGCGGCCGGGATCAGCGAAGGGCTGCTGCGCCTGTCGGTGGGCATCGAGGCCGAGCGTGACCTGCTGGCCGATCTCGGCGCCGCGCTGCAGCGCGCCGAAGCGGTGATCGATGCCGCTGCACGCCGCAAGCAGGTGGTGGACGCATGAGCGCACTGGCCGCTGACATTCCTGCGCTGGGCGCGGGACGCCTGGCGCTGCTCGGCACCGGCACGGTCGGTTCGGCGTTCGTGCAGCGCTACCAGGTGCTGCAGGCACGCGGGCTGGAACTGCCCAGCGTGCAGTGGCTGGCCAATTCGCGCACTGCGCTGGAGATCGATCGCGACCTGGCGTTGCCGCTGGAACTTGCACGGCGAGCACCGCGCGATGGCCAGAGTTCGCCGCCGTGGGCGAGTGCGGAAGGGCTGGAGCGTGGTGACGTAGTGGTTGACGCAACCGCCAGTGAAGACGTGGCCGCACGGCACGTGCAGTGGCTGGCGCGCGGTGTGCACGTGGTGACCGCCAACAAGCTGGGGCGAGGCGCGCAGCTGGCGCGCGCGCAGGCGATTGCCGAAAGCTGCGCCGACAGTGGCGCACGCTACGGCGACAGCGCCACCGTGGGGGCAGGCCTGCCCCTGCTGAGCAGCCTGCGTGCGCTGGTGGCCGGCGGTGACCATATCCATGCCATCGAGGGCGTCCTGTCCGGATCGCTGGCGTGGTTGTTCCATCGCTATGACGGCCAGTCACCGTTCTCGGCCGCAGTGCGCGAAGCACTGGCGGCTGGCTACACCGAGCCGGATCCGCGGCTGGACCTGTCCGGCGAGGATGTACGCCGCAAGCTGCTGATCCTGGCCCGCAGCAGCGGGTTGGCGCTGGATGCGTCGCAGGTGCAGGTGGATTCGCTGGTGCCTGAAGCGCTCGCCGCGTTGCCGCTGGAAGATGCAGTGGCCGCGCTGGAACAGCTGGATGCGCCGCTGCAGGCACGCTGGCAGCAGGCGCGCGACAATGGGCGCGTGCTGCGTTTTGTCGGTCGCGTCGATGGCCAGGGTGCGCAGGTGGGCCTGCGCGAGCTGCCTGCCGATCATCCATTGGCGCAGGGCGCGGGCACCGACAACCGCGTGGCCATCCATAGCGATCGCTATCAGCGCCAGCCGTTGTTGATCCAGGGACCGGGCGCGGGCGCGGAAGTCACCGCCGCCGCGTTGCTGGATGACGTGCTGCGCATCGTGCGGTAAGGGATCGCTGGGCATCGCCCGGCGCGCCCCCCTCAGCGCGACTTCAACGCCTTCAACAACGCGGCGTTGAACTGTTTCGGATCCTGCACCTGCGGCGAATGGCCCAGCCCGGCGAACTCGACCAGCGTTGCGCCGGGAATCGCCGCCGCCGCGGCCTTGCCCAGCACCGGGTAGTTGCCCAGCGTGGCCTTCAGCCCAGGTGATGCGCGGTCGCGGCCGATCGCCGTGCGGTCCTTCTGGCCGATGAACAGGGTGGTCGGCACCTGCAGGTGCTTCAGTTCGTAGACCACCGGCTGGTTGAACACCATGTCCGAGGCCAGCGCCTGGCTCCAGGCAACGGCCTGCTTGCCCGGCCCTTCGTACATGCCCGACTGCATCCTTGCCCACGGCTCGTAATCGGGTTTCCACTGGCCATCGTAATAGACGTCCAACTGGTAGCGCCGGATGCTGTCGTAGCTGGTTTTCAGCTCGCCGGCATACCACTCGTCGACGCTGCGCCACGGCACGCCCAGCGCCTTCCAGTCTTCCAGCCCGATCGGGTTGACCAGCGACAGGCTGCGCAGGTCCTGCGGGTACATCAGCGCATAGCGTACCGCGAGCATGCCGCCCATCGAATGGCCGACCAGGTGCACCGGCACATCACCCAGCTGCAGCTGCTGCAGCAGGGCGTGGGTGTTGGCGGCGAGCTGCGCGAATGTGTACTGGTAGCGCTCGGGCTTGCTGGATTTGCAGAAACCCACCTGGTCCGGTGCGATCACCCGGTAGCCCGCGGCCAGCAGCGGGGCGATGGTCTGCTGCCAGGTGGCCGCGCAGAAGTTCTTGCCGTGCAGCAACACCACCACCCCGATGGCCCGTCGTTTGGGCAGGACATCCAGGTAGGCCATTTCCAGCGGCTGCTGCTGCGATTCCAGCGCGAAGGTCTTCACCGGATAGCCGTAGTCGAAACCTTCCAGCCGCGGACCATAGGTCGGCGCGGCCAGGGCGGACATCGGCAGGCAGGCGAGCAGGGCGGCAGCGAGCAGGCGCATGGCGTTCTCGGGGGCGAGGGAGCCCCCAGCGTAATGCATCCGGTCATGCGAAGCCGAGCATGGGCCCGGCTCTACACCTCAACACTCGATGACGTTCACCGCCAGGCCACCGCGGCTGGTTTCCTTGTACTTGTCCTGCATGTCGCGGCCGGTATCGCGCATGGTCTTGATCACCTTGTCCAGCGATACCTTGTGCTTGCCGTCGCCACGCATGGCCATGCGCGAGGCGTTGATTGCCTTCACCGCGCCCATCGCGTTGCGTTCGATGCACGGAATCTGCACCAGGCCGCCGATCGGATCGCAGGTCAGGCCCAGATTGTGTTCCATGCCGATTTCCGCGGCGTTCTCGATCTGGCTCGGGTTACCGCCCAGCGCCGCGACCAGGCCGCCGGCCGCCATCGAGCAGGCCACGCCCACTTCGCCCTGGCAGCCCACTTCGGCACCGGAAATCGAGGCGTTCTCCTTGTACAGGATGCCAATCGCCGCCGAGGTCAGCAGGAAGTCGAACACGCGCTGCTCGTTGGCGCCGGGGCAGAAGCGGTCGAAGTAGTGCAGCACTGCAGGCAGCACGCCGGCGGCACCGTTGGTCGGCGCGGTGACCACACGGCCACCGGCGGCGTTTTCCTCATTCACTGCCAGCGCGTACAGATTGACCCAGTCCAGCGTGGTCAGCGGGTCGCGCATTGCTGCTTCCGGCTTCGACGACAGTTCGCGGTACAGCGCCGGTGCGCGACGGCCCACCTTCAGGCCACCCGGCAGCACGCCTTCCTCACGGATGCCGCGCGTCACGCACGACTGCATCGCGCTCCAGATCTCGCGCAGCTGGGCGCGGATCTCGTCCTCGCTGCGCCAGCACTTCTCGTTCTCGAACATCAGCTGGGCGATGCTCAGGCCGCTGCGCGCGGTCTGCGCCAGCAGCTCGTCGCCGCTCTTGAACGGGTAGGGCAGCGGCGTCTCGTCGGGCACGATGCGGTCATCGGCCGCGTCGTCCTGGTTGACCACGAAACCGCCGCCAACGGAGTAGTAGTCGCGGGTGGCGATCACTTCGTCGTCGGCGTTGTACGCAGTGAAGCGCATGCCGTTGGTGTGGTACGGCAGCTTCTGGCGCTTGTTCATGCCGAGGTCGCGCTTCTCGTCGAAGGCGATCTCGTGCTGGCCCATCAGCTGGATGCGCTTGCTGCTGCGGATGCGCTCCAGGGTGGCCGGAATGATGTCCGGGTCGATCAGGTTCGGCCGCTGGCCTTCCAGGCCGAGCAGGATCGCCTTGTCGGTGCCATGGCCACGGCCGGTCAGCGCCAGTGAGCCATAGACATCGGCGCGGATGCGTGCGACCTCGTGCAGGCGGCCCGGATCGAGCAGCCAGCGATGGATGAATCGCTCGGCGGCCTTCATCGGCCCGACGGTGTGCGAGGAACTCGGACCAATGCCGATCTTGAAAACGTCGAACGTGCTGACAGCCATGGATGCCAAACTGCGGGTACCGGACAAGCCGCTATTCTAGCGGCTTGCCGGGCCATCCGATGGCTGCGGCGCAGCATTTCCGCCACGGGAGCCGAACCGGTGTTGACCCTGATCCAGCGTGACGATTGCCACCTGTGCGACCTGGCCCTGGCCGAACTGGCCAAGGCGCGGGCACCGGAGTTCGAGTCGGTGTTCCTGGACGACCAGCCTGCGCTGGAGACGCGCTATGGCGCGCGGGTACCGGTGCTGCGCGACGAGGCAAGGCAGCGCGAGCTGGACTGGCCGTTCGATGCGGCCACCGTGCAGGCCTGGCTGGCCGAATGCGATCAGGTAGTGCCGGCCGCTGGCCGGCAACCACCCGATATCCGTTAATGCCGGGCAGCGCCCGGCACTACCGGGATCGTCTTACTTCGCGTTGAACTTCACGATCGTGCTGATCGCGGTTTCGTCGGGGATGGTCTTGGTGTCGGCCCAGTCACCGCCGCCCACGCCGAAGTCCAGGCGCTTCACGGTGGCCTTGCCGGTCAGCACCGGCTGGGTGCCCGGCTTCCAGGTGAAGGTGAGGGTGACCGGCTTGCTGACGCCGCGCAGTTCCAGCGTGCCATCGGCGGCGAACTGGTCGTTGCCCACCGCGCGGAAGCCCTTGGCGGTATAGCGTGCGGTGGCGAACTTGCCGACGTTGAAGAAGTCGGCGGTCTGCAGGGTCGAGTCGCGGTCGCTGTTGCCGCTCTTGGCACCGGCCAGCGGGATCACCACGTCCAGCGAGCCGGCGGCCGGGTTGGCCGGATCGAAGCTGAGCTTGGTGGCGAAGCCCGGGAAGCTGCCAGTGAACACTTCACCGTCGTACTTGGTGGCAAACACCAGGATCGAACCGGCACCGGGGGCCTGCGCGTAGTCGGCGGCGAGCACCGGGGCAGTGGCCAGCATGCCGGCCAGGGCGGCGGCCACGGCGGCCGGGGTGGTCAGTTTCAGGGTCATCGGTCAGTCCTTCTGAGGGGAGGCGAGCCAGCCGCGCGGCAACATGCGGGACAACGTCGCATCGCGCTGGAACAGGTGGTGGTAGAAAGCAGCGCCGGCATGGGCCAGCACCACTGCGATCAACAGCCAGAAGCCGTATTCGTGGATGGCATGGGACACCGCGACGACCTGCGGGTCGGGGCCGCTCAGCTTGGGTACGTCAACCAGCCCGAACCAGCGGAACGGGCGCAGGCCACTGGCCGAGTCGTACAGCCAGCCCGACAGCGGAATGGCGAACATCAGCACATACAACAGCACGTGGGTCGCACTGGCGATGCGCTCCTGCCAGCTGGGCACACCCGGCACCGGCTTGGGCGCGCCGGCATACAGGCGCCAGCCGAGGCGGAACAGCACCAGCGCCAGCACGGTGATGCCGATCGACTTGTGCGCGGTGTAGACCCAGAAATACTTCGGGGTCTTGGGCAATTCACCCATGGTCAGGCCGACCACGCCCAGGGCGAGGATCAGCAGTGCGATCAACCAATGCAGGATCTGGCTGACACTCCCCCAGGCGGCGGGGGTGTTCTTGGCGGTCATGAAAGGTCCTCTAGCGGGCCGTCTTGGGGTCGGAGTGCGGAACGGGAGCGGGAGTTCCCGGGGCGTCGCTGCGGTCGAGAGTGGCTTCAGCCTCGATCCTCAGCTGTACTGCATCACCGATGACGCCCGGCCAGGCGGTGATGCCGAACGCGCGCCGGCTCAGCGTGGTGCTGGCGGAAAAACCGGCGGTGCGTCGAAATGGGGGAAGCGGATAGCGCTTGATGGCATTGAGGGTCACCTCCAGCGTGACCTCCTGGCTGACCCCGCGCAGGGTAAGCGTGCCGATCACGTGGGCACGCTTGGCATCGATGGGCTCGACCCGGCTGGAGACGAATCGGGCGTTCGGGAATCGTTCGCCGTCGAGCAGGCTGCGGGCCAGCGTGGCCTGGTTCCACTTGGCGTCGCCGAGGTCCAATCGCGACACGGGCACCTCGACGTCCAGCGTGGCTTCGCGCCAGTTGTCGGGATCGAACTGCAGGCGGCCTTCACTGCCCGAGACCGTGCCCATGGCCTGCGAGTAACCCGCGTGGTCGATGCTGAACAACACCCGCGTATGCACCGGATCGAGGCGGTAGGTGTCCGCATCCGCCCAGGCGGGGGCGGTGGCGAGCAGCATCGGCAGCAGGGCCAGGCAGGGACGCATCGATGGCGGGCTCCGGAAGGGGGACGTTGCGATCATACGCACAGGCCCCTGCCAACGATGCGTGCATGGCTGCAACAGTTCGTGGTGCCATTGCCCGTGGAAACAGGCTGTTGCAGTCATGAACGCGGGCCTGTGTGACAATCAGGCTTGGACAGGGGGTTCAGGATGAAGAGCGGCTGGCGCCTGTGGTGGCGGGGCATCGCGGGAATGGGACTGCTGCTGATGGCGTTCGCCGCAGTGGCTGCGCCCCTGGATATGGCGGAAACACCGCGCCTGCGCCGTTTCGGCGCGGCCGAAGGCATGCCCTCGCGCATGGTGCTGGCGCTGGCCGAGGATCGCCAGGGCCATGTCTGGGCTGCCACCGATGGCGGCCTGGTGCGTTACGACGGTGCCAGCCTGCGGGTCTGGGAGCATGATCCGGAACAGCCGGGCTCGCTGCCGGGCAATGAGATCGAGACGCTGCTGGTCGATCCGCTGGACCGCGTATGGGTGGGCATCAACGGCAAGGGGCTGGCGCGCCTGGATGCCGACCGGGAGCACTTCAGCACCTTCGATGCAGTGAACGGCCCGTGCCTGGGCCAGTTCTGGACGCTGGCCTACGCCGAGAACGCCTTGTGGATCGGTACCAGCAGCCAAGGGGTCTGCCGGTTTGGAGAGGACGGCAGCCTGCGCTTCTTCAAGCATGATCCTGCGCGCGCGGACGGCCTGCCCAGCAACACCATCTACAGCAGCCTGGTCGATGCGCGCGGGCGCCTGTGGATCGGCACCGAGGCCGGCGTGGCACGCTGGAACGGCCATGGATTCGAGCCGGTGGCGGCGCGGGAGCTGGGCACGTTGAGCGTGCTGCGGATGAGCCGCGATCCGGATGGCTCGATCTGGATCGGCAGCCAGAACGACGGTCTCTATCGCATCGATGCGCAGGACCGGGTCAGTCGCCCGCGTTGGGCCGACAGTGCCCGCCTGCGTTCGGCACTGGTGCTGGCCGATCGCCAGGGCGGCTACTGGGCGGGTACGTCCGACGGTCTGCTGCGCGGAGATGCCAGCGCGTTGTGGCGGCTCGGCGGCGACCGTGGCAGTGGTTTCCTCACCGCCCAGAGCGGGGTGCTCGATCTGCTGCAGGACCACGAGGGTGGATTGTGGGTGGCGCTGCTGACCCAGGGTCTGGCCTACCTGCCGCCGGACTGGCGCCGTTTCTCGATCTGGAACCAGCTCGATGGCAAGCCGTTGGACAGCCAATATCTGCTGAGCGCGGCCAGCGACGGCCAGGCGTATTACGTAGGCTCGGCACATGGCGTGTACCAGCTGGATGCGCACGGCACGCTGCGCCTGCTGGCCAGCGACCGCGAGATCGGCAGTGGCGCGGTGTGGTCGGTGCTGCCGCGGCCGGATGGGCGTCTGTGGCTGGGCCGTGCTGGCCGCATCAGCGTGTACGACCCGGCCAGCCGCGCGCTGCAGGATTGGCGGATTGACGGTGGCGCCGACCTGCGCCAGCGCATCGATCTGATGCGGCAGGCTCCCGATGGCACGGTCTGGCTGTCGGTGATGAACCTGGGCCTGCAGCAGCGCAGTGCCGATGGCCGCGTGTTGCGCAGCTATCCGCTGGACGATTTCCGCAAGGCGGCCGATTCACCGATCGAGCAGATCCGCTTCGATGCCCATGGCAAGGCGTGGGTCATGGGTGAGATGGGCATCTGGCGCGAGCAGGCGGGGCGCTTCGAGGCGGTGCCGGGCGTTTCCAGCGGGCTGATCTTCGATCTGGTGTGGGTCGACCCGCAGCAGCTGTGGCTGGCCCGGCAGGGCGCGCTCGAACGCTACCAGTGGGATGGCATGAGCCTGCGCCTGATCCAGCGCGTTGATGGAAGTGCCGGCGTGCCGCCGGTCAGCATGGGCGGCCTGGCGCTGGCCGACGACGGCCGGGTGTGGGCGACCACGCCGCGCGGTCTGTTGCGCTGGGATCCCAAGGCGCGACGGCTGCAACTGTTCAATGAACGCGATGGCCTGTCCGATGCCGAGTTCACCAGCCGGCCGCCGGCAGTGAACGCCGATGGCCGCGTCCTCGCCGTGGCCCAGACCGGCCTGGTCGCGTTCGATGTGAATGCCGTTGACGTCGCACTGCCCGCGTCGTCGCTGGTGATTGCCGAGGTGCGCGTGCGCCGCGATGATGCGCGCGGCTGGCAACGCCTGCCGGACACCGGCACGCTGTTGCTGGGGCCGGATGATCGTGACCTGCAGATCGACGCACGCTTGCTGTCGTATGCCAATCCGCAGGGCAACCGCTACCGCTTCCGGGTGCGCGGCTATGACCAGGACTGGGTGGAGCAGGGCGGGGATGGCCAGCGTACGTTGTCCCGGCTGCCCACTGGCAGCTACGTCATCGAAGTGCAGGCGGCCACCGCCAACGGTGCATGGACGGCCTCGCAGCAGTTGAAGGTGAAGGTGCTGCCGCCGTGGTGGCGCAGCGGCATGGCGATCTTCGGCTATATCCTGATCGGTTCACTGCTGCTGCTCACCCTGGCCTGGTCGATCAGGGTCCGCCTGCGTCGCCGCCAGCAATGGCAGTTGACCGTGCACAAGCAGGAACTGGCCGAGCAGGCTTCGCAGGCCAAGAGCCGCTTCCTGGCCACGCTGGGTCATGAGGTGCGCACGCCGATGACCGGTGTGCTTGGCATGAGCGAGCTGCTGCTGGCCACGCCGCTGGACCCGGTGCAGCGCAGCTATGCCGGCTCGATCCAGCAGGCCGGAAGCCATCTGTTGCGGCTGGTCAATGATGCGCTGGACCTCGCCCGCATCGAGGCCGGACGGCTGGAGCTGGACCTGCGTCCGTTCGATCTGGCCGGCCTGCTCGACCAGGTACAGCTGCTGATGCAGCCCATGGCCAGGCAGCGCGGGCTGGATTTCCAGCGTGGCAATGACCCGCAGGGTCCGATCAGCGTCAGCGGTGACGAGATGCGGGTGCGCCAGATCCTGCTCAACCTGCTGGGCAACGCGATCAAGTTCACCGAGCGCGGCCATGTCGGCCTGGCCGTGCGCCTGGAGGACAACGGCGGGGGCGTCTGTTTCGAGGTGTACGACAGCGGGCCGGGCATCAACGCAGAGCAGCAGGAACGCTTGTTCCACCGTTTCGAGCAGGCTGATGGCCCGCGCACGGCGTCGCGCTATGGCGGCAGCGGGCTGGGCCTTGCGATCTGCCAGGAGCTGGCGGTGGCGATGGGCGGGCGCATCGACGTGGAGAGCTCGCCGGGCAAGGGCGCGCGCTTCAGGGTACGGTTGCCGCTGCCCTGGACGCGGCAGGTGGCCGCCGCAGCAGGTGAAGTTTCGGCGTTGCCGGTACTGCCGCCGCTGCGCATCCTGCTGGTGGAGGACGATGCCACCGTGGCCGAGGTCATCGCCGGCCTGTTGCGCAGCCGGGGGCATGAGGTCGTGCACGTGCTGCACGGCCTGGGGGCCTTGTCCGAGATCGCCACCGACGGCTTCGATGTTGGCCTGCTCGACCTCGATCTGCCGGCATTGGATGGCACCGCGATCGCCCGCCAGCTGCGTGCGCTGGGCTATGAGCTGCCGCTGGTGGCGGTGACGGCGCGTTCCGATGCCTATGCCGAGTCGCAGGTCCTCGCCGCCGGGTTCGATGGTTTCCTGCGCAAGCCGGTCACTGGCGACATGCTGGTGGCGGCGATCGTTCAAGCTCGCGCCAAGCGACAGGACATGCCCTGAAAGCGTCGGCGCCAGGCGTGAACGACGCGACTTTCGGTTTACCATGCCGACGCCCGCGGCGCGGGAATCATCAGGACAGCGTGAGGAGGCAATCGGTGGCGTATCTGCGGGCGGCCATGCTGCTGCTGATCCTCCTGTGCTGCCTGTCACCCGCTGCCGCACAGCCCGTGCCACCGAGTCCGCGCCAGGTGACGGTGTTTGACGGCCTGCCGTCCAATACCGTCAACCGCATGGCCGAAGACCGTTACGGCTACCTGTGGATTGCCACCAACGACGGTCTGGCACGCTACGACGGGCGCAACTACCGGATCTGGCGTTCGGAAGATGGATTGCGCGACAACCGGATCTGGTCGGTGCTGGTCGATGCGCGCAACCAGCTCTGGATCGGGACCGAGAATGCCGGCCTGGTGCGGATGTCGGCCGACCGCCGCCAGCTGCACTTCTACGACCGCAGCAGCCAGCCGTTGATGGGAACCAATACGGTCTGGAGCCTGGCGGCCACGCCGGATGGTTCGGTCTGGTTCGGCACCCACGAGGGAGGGCTGTACCGGCTGGACAACCAGGATCGGCTGCAGCGCTTCCTGCCGGAGGCCAACAATCCGCGCAGCCTGCCGGCCGCATCGGTTCCGTATCTGGCAACCCTGGCCGACGGCAGCTTGTGGATCGGTACCAAGCATGGCGTAGCGCGCTGGACCGGAACCGACTTCGAACGTGTCGGCACCGACGTCATCCCCAGCCTGCTGATCAATGGCCTGACCGCCGAGCCCGACGGCAGCCTGTGGATCAGCACGATGGCCGGTGCCACCGTGCGCCGCCCCGACGGTCGCTTCGAGACGCCGCCGTGGAAGCTTCCGCGAGGGGAGCAGGTGCTGGGCATGATGCTGCGCGACGAACAGGGCGGCTACTGGCTGGACACCCGGACCGGCCTCGGCCGTGCGGTCGATGGCCAGTACCAGGCCGTGCCGTTGTACAGCGCGGTGGCGCGTGGCCCGGTACGGCCGAACTGGACTGGCGCCTACGAGGACCGCGAGGGCGGAATCTGGCTGGCCAGTACCAACGCCGGGCTGTGGCACCTGCTGCCCCGCTGGTGGCAGTTCTCGGTGCTGTCACGGCTGGAGGACGACCCCAGCTCGCTGCGCAACGCCTTCGTCCTGGGTACCAGCCCGTCCAGCAATGGTGGCATCTGGACGGTCGGCAGCCATGGTGCGCTGGACCGCTTCGATCCGAAGACCGGCAAGGTCGAACAGCACCGCACCTGGGTCAATGGCATGCACTGGCTGAGCTCGGTGCGCGAGGATCGGCGCGGGCAGGTCTGGATTGGTTCCAACGATGCACTGCTGCGTTATGACCCGAAGCTGCGCGATCTGCGCCGCTGGGGGCGTGATGCCGGTGCCGATGCCACCATGGAAGGGGTCATCGAATCGATGATGACCTGCGATGGCGACAGCCTGTGGCTGATGCTGTCATCCGGCCTGCAGCAGCGCGACCTGGACGGGCGCCTGCGTCGCCAGCTGGACAACGGCCAGCGTGGCCTGCAGCAGGGCCAGCTCAACCTGGATGTGGAATGCGGGCCACAGGATCACATCTGGCTGGCCAGCAGCCGTGGCCTGCTGCAGTGGTTGCCGGAAAGCGAGCGCTTCCAGCCGGTGCCGGGCGCTCCGGCGACCGCGATCCACGCGCTGCATGTGGGCCGCGATGGCCAGGTGTGGCTGTCCGAGGATGGCCGGCTGTCGCGCTATCGCTGGAGCCAGGGGCGGCTGGAGAGGCAGGCGGTGGTCGGCGCCGAGCAGGGCTATCCGGCGATCTCCGCGTCCGGGCTGGTGGTGGACGCGCAGGGCGTCGCGTGGGCCACCAGTGCGCGCGGCCTGGTCCGCATCGGCACCGACGGCCAGAGCGTGCGCCTGTATGGGGTGCACGATGGCCTGCCCAGCCAGGAATTCCGCGAGCACACCCTGGTGATGTCGGGTGACGGCCACCTGGTGGCCGGAACGCCGGCCGGCGTGGTGGTGTTCGATCCGGAACAGGTACGGCCGTCGGTGCGGCGTGCGCCATTGGTGATCGAACGGGTCGAGGTGCGCCGCAACGAGCAGGTGCTCGACCTGACCCATGACGCACCGCTGCAGATCGCCGATGGCGATCGCGACCTGCGCATCGTCGCGCGGCTGCTGTCGTTCGCCGATTCGGCTTCCAATACGTACCGCTACCGCCTGGCCGGCTACGATCCGGATTGGGTCGAAGTCGGACCGGCCGGTGAGCGCCTGTTCTCGCGCCTGCCCCCGGGCAGTTATCGGCTGGAAGTGCAGGCACGCTCGGCCGACCATGTCTGGTCGCGGGTGCAGAGCCTGGAGTTCCGTGTGCAGCCGCCGTGGTGGCGCAGCCTGTCTGGCCTGCTGGTGCTGGCGTCCATCGCGTTGTTGCTGACCAGCTGGTTCGCCTGGTTGTACCGGCGTCGCCTGCAGCGTCGTCATGCCTACCAGCTGGCGCTGCACAAGCAGGAACTGGCCGAGCAGGCTTCGGCCGCCAAGACCCGCTTCCTGGCCAACCTCGGTCATGAAATCCGCACGCCGATGACCGGCGTGCTGGGCATGAGTGAACTGCTGCTGGCGTCGCCGCTGGACCCGCAGCAGCGCGGTTACACGCAGTCGATCCGGCACGCCGGTGAGCATCTGCTGCACCTGGTCAACGATGCACTGGACCTGGCACGGATCGAGTCCGGGCGACTGGAACTGCAGCACAAGCCGTTCGCGCTGAGCTGCCTGCTGCAGGATCTGGCCGCGCTGATGGGGCCGCTGGCTGCGCAGAAGGGCCTGCGCTTCACCCTTGACAACCAGCTGCCGCCTGGCCTGCAGGCCACCGGCGATGCGATGCGGGTGCGCCAGATCCTGCTCAACCTGCTCTCGAACGCGGTCAAGTTCACCAGCCGTGGCACCATCACGCTGCACGCGCGCAGCGATGGCGAGCTGCGCGCGCTGCATTTCGAGGTGCGCGATACCGGCCCCGGCATCAGCCAGGAACAGCAGCAGCGCCTGTTCCGGCGCTTCGAGCAGGCCGACGGTGCACGTACCGCCGCACAGTACGGTGGTAGCGGCCTGGGCCTGGCGATCTGCCGCGAACTGGCGCAGGCGATGCAGGGGCGCATCCAGGTGGAAAGCCAGCTGGGCCGCGGCACCTGCTTCGGCGTTACCCTGCCGTTGCCGATGGTGGTTGATGCCAGTGCCGAGGCCGAGGGCGGAACGCACCGCGAGGAGGCTGCGAACATGCCGCCGCTGCGGGTGCTCCTGGTCGAGGACGACGCGACCGTGGCCGACGTGGTGCGCGGCTTGCTGAGCGCACGAGGCCATGAGGTAACCCATGCGGGTCATGCGCTGGCGGCGCTGCGCGAGATCAGTGCCGGCGATTTCGACGTCGGCCTGCTCGACCTGGACCTGCCGGGCCTGAGCGGATTCGAGCTGGCCCAGCACCTGCGCAACCAGGGCTACATGCTGCCGCTGCTGGCGGTGACTGCGCGTACCGATCCGGACCTGCAGCAACAGGTGGAAGCGGCAGGTATTGGTGGCTTCCTGCGCAAGCCGGTGACCGGGGAACTGCTGGTGGAAGCGATCGCCCGGGTGATGGGCAGGTAGGGGTTCGGCAGGGCCCGCGGCCCTGCACCCGCCGGATCAACGTCAACATCAAAAGCGTGCATTCCGTGGGATGGCGGGGTGGGTCCGGTTGCGGGGGCCGCTGCAAGTACGTCCATGTAAGCTCGGTCGCCGCATCCATGCTGCTCACGCCCCCGCAACCGGACCCACCCCGCCTTCGACAGTTTTCCGCGATCTGTCGGATCTGACCCCAGATGTATTTCGATATCTGACAGATGTGTCGACCAAGGTCGACACCTACCCACAGCCGCCGGAATCTGTCAGAGGTGGGGCGGTGTCGGGTTGCGGGGTGTCCGCGGCATGGATGCCGCGGCCAAGCCCCCAAGGACGGGTTCACGGCGTCCCCGCGACCCGACACCGCCCCGCCACCCCACGGAATGCCGCTTTGGCCGTTGCCGTTGCCGTTGCCTGCAGCAGGTGCAGGGCCGCAGGCCCTGCCGACCCCCTCACTCCGCTACGTGCTCGACCTGTCGTGGCTCCGGCTTGGTGTCCGGCAACTGCCAGAAAATCATCGTCGAGGTCAGCGTGATCGCACCCACGCACAGGAACGTGGCATGCAGCGCGGCGGTGGCACTGTTGCTGTCCAAGTGGGTACCGAACGCAGCCAGCAGGCTGCCCGCCGCGGCGGCACCGAAACCGGCGGCGAGCATCATCACCATCGACAGCAGGCTGTTGCCGGAGCTGGCGAACTCGCGGTCGAGGTCGCGCAGGGTCACGGTGTTCATCACGGTGAACTGCAGCGAATTGACCGCGCCGAAGAACGCCAGCTGCAGCAGGCGCCACGCCAGGTGCTGGCCCGGTGTCATCAGGATGAAGCTGGCCATCGCCAGCCCCACCAGCACGGTGTTGATCATCAACACGCGGCGGTAGCCGTAGCGCTCGACCAGCTTCACCGCCAGCTTCTTCGACACCATGCCCGCCGCAGCGACGGGCACCATCATCAGGCCGGCGTTCATCGGGCCCAGGCCCAGGCCGACCTGCAGCAGCAGCGGGATCAGCATCGGCATGGCACTGCTGCCGATGCGCGAGAACAGGTTGCCAAGGATGCCGATGCGGTAGCTGGGCACGCGGAACAGTGCCAGCGAGAACAACGGCGCGGTGGAGTTGGCGGCATGCAGCCAGTAACCCACCAGCGCAGCCAGGCCGGCAACGGTCATCAGCATCACCAGCGCGTGCGGGGTGCCGAGGCCGGAGATGCCGTCCAGCGCCAGCGACAACACCACCATCGCAAAGGCCAGCATGACGTAGCCGCGCAGGTCGAAGCGGGTGCGGTGGCTGGCGTAGTGGTCAGGCATGATCTTCATCGCGGCGATGAATCCGATCACGCCGATCGGCAGGTTGATCAGGAACACCCAGTGCCAGGACGCGATCTCGACCAGCCAGCCGCCCAGGGTCGGGCCGATCAACGGGCCGATCAGGGCCGGAATGGCGATGAAGCTCATCGCGCGCAGGAAATCCTCGCGCGATACCGAACGCATCACCGCCAGCCGACCGACCGGCAGCAGCATCGCGCCGCCGATGCCCTGCAGCACGCGCGCACCGACCAGCTGGTGCAGGTGCTGGGCCAGCGCGCAGGCCAGCGAACCGAGAGTGAACAGGATGATCGCCACCAGGAAGGTGCGCCGCGTGCCATAGCGGTCGGCGATCCAGCCGGAGGCGGGAATGAAGGTGGCTACAGCCAGCGCGTAGCTGAACACCACCGACTGCATCTGCAGCGGGCTTTCGCCCAGGCTGGCAGCCATCGCCGGCAAGGCGGTGTTGACGATGGTCGAATCCAGCATCTGCATGAAGATCGCCAGCGACACCAGCCACAGCAGGGGGCGGTGGCGGGTGTAGTTCGATGACGATGTGGACATGGCGTGCGGCCGGTGCAGCGTGGGGGACGCCATGATCGCGCAATGCGGGTCACGGCGCGATCAACATCGCGCCGTGGTTGCCTGCGCAATGCTCAGCGCTGGCTGTGCGCATGCACCGCGTCGACCAGTACCTGCACGTGCGCCGGGTCCATGTCCGGAGACATGCCGTGGCCGAGGTTGAACACATGGCCCTCGCGCGAACCGCCGTTGCCGGCGGCGTAGGTGTCGAGCACGCGCGCGGCGGCTGCGGCGATGGCATCGGGCGAGGCGTACAGCGTGGTCGGGTCGAGGTTGCCCTGCAGGGCAACGCGGCCGCCGGTGCGGCGCAGGGCCTCGTCCAGGTCCAGCGTCCAGTCCAGGCCGAGCGCATCGGCGCCGGTCTGCGACAGCGCTTCCAGGTGCAGGCCGGTGCCCTTGCCGAACAGGATCAGCGGCGTACGCTCGCTGCCTTCGCCACGGTCCAGGCCCTGGGCAATCCGCTGCAGGTAGCGCAGCGAGAACTCGCGGTACATCGCCGGCGACAGCACGCCGCCCCAGGTGTCGAACACCTGCAGGGCCTGCGCACCGGCCGCGCGCTGCGCGCCGAGGTAGGCGATCACCGCATCGGTGGTCACTTCCAGCAGGCGGTGCAGGGCCTGCGGGTGGTTCAGCGCCATGGCCTTGATGCGCGAGAAGTCCTTGCTGCCGCCGCCTTCCACCATGTAGCAGGCCAGCGTCCACGGGCTGCCGGAGAAGCCGATCAGCGGCACCTGGCCGTCCAACTCGCGGCGGATCAGCCGCACCGCGTCCATCACATAGCCCAGGTCCTGTTCCATGTCCGGCACTGCCAGCCTGGCGATGGCGGCTTCATCGCGCACCGGGTGGCGGAATTTCGGGCCTTCGCCTTCGACGAAATACAGCTCCAGGCCCATCGCATCGGGAATGGTGAGGATGTCCGAGAACAGGATCGCCGCGTCCAGCGGGAAGCGGCGCAGCGGCTGCAGAGTGACTTCGCAGGCGATCTCCGGGGTCTTGGCCATGGCCAGGAAGCTGCCGGCCTTGGCCCGGGTCGCACGGTACTCCGGCAGGTAGCGGCCGGCCTGGCGCATCAGCCAGACGGGGGTGCAGTCCACCGGTTCGCGGCGCAGGGCGCGCAGCAGGCGATCGTTGCGGAGAGGGCTGGTCACGATGGGCATTCCTTGGGCGAAAGTTGGCAGCGGCGTCAGTCGCCGTGCGAAAGGATCTGGAAGCCGCGATGCAGTTCGGCATCACGGGCCTTCTCGAAGGCATGGCGTGCTTCATCGGCCTGCAGGAACAGCTCGCGCCGAAGCTGCGAGCGGCCACCGATGCGACCGCTCTCGCGCAGCAGTTCCCAACCGCCGAACAGGTCCGGCTGCAGGCTCAGGCGCAGGAAGCGCGGTGCCTGCGCACCGGCATCGGGATGTTGCAGATAGACGTGCATGGCGCTGATTGTAGCGGGGCACGGGTGACCCCTGTCGCAACGCCGTAGTGCCGGCCGCTGGCCGGCAACGTCAGCAACGTGGAAGCCGGCCAGCGGCCGGCACTACCGGGTTGCGCGGCAGGATTGCCGACCAGCGGCCGGCATTACCGGACCGACAGCACCTTCAGCACCGCTGCCTCATCCACGTCCGGCACCACTTCGGCCCGGCCCATGCCGCGCCACAGCACCAGGCGCAGGCGCCCGGCCACATTCTTCTTGTCCAGCCGCATGCGGCCGAGCAGGGCCTGCGGGTCCAGCCCGGCCGGAATTGCCACCGGCAGGCCGAGGCGTTCAAGCAGTGCCTGCAGGCGCGCGCGATCGGCGTCGTCGGCCAGGCCCAGGTCGGTGGACAGCTTCGCCGCCAGCACCATGCCCACTGCCACCGCTTCGCCGTGGTTCAGCGCATCACGGCCCGGGGCCGAGTAGCCCTGTTCGGTCTCGATGGCATGGCCGAAGGTGTGGCCGAGGTTGAGCAGGGCGCGCTCGCCCTTCTCGAACGGATCGCGTTCGACAATCGCGGCCTTGTGCCGGCAGCTGCGTGCGATCGCTTCGGACAGCACGCCGTCTTCGCCAGCGACCAGCGCCTCGGCATGGTGCTGCAGCCAGTCGAAGAAGGCGGCATCGCCCAGCGCACCGTACTTCACCACTTCGGCCAGGCCGGCACGCAGTTCGCGTGGTGGCAGGGTGGCCAGCACGCGGGTATCGGCGATCACCGCGCGTGGCGGATGGAAGGCGCCGACCAGATTCTTGCCGGCCGGAATGTCCACCGCGGTCTTGCCGCCCACCGACGAGTCGACCATCGCCAGCAGGGTGGTCGGCAACTGCACGCAGTCCACGCCACGCATCCAGCACGCCGCCGCGAAACCGGCGAGGTCACCGACCACGCCGCCGCCGAGCGCGAATACGCAGGCATCGCGGGTGGCACCCAACGCGGCCAGTGCTTCGATGGCGCGGCCGAATTCGGCCAGGGTCTTGGAGGCTTCGCCCGCAGCCAGCACGTGCTCGCCGATGATCAGGTCGGGGCGTGCCGCCAGCAGCGTCTGCTTCACCGAGGCCAGATAGCGCGGCGCGACTTCACTGTCGCTGAGCAGCAGCACGTGGCGGCCGCGCACATGCGAGGCCAGCGCGGCGCCGTCGGCCTGGGCGCCAGCGCCGATGGTGATGGTGTAGGGGCGGTCGCCGCCAACGGCGACCTGCAGCAGTGCGGGGGAAGTCATGCGGTCAGGTCCTGGCGCTGCCATTGCGTGGCCAGCTTGACCACCAGCTGGGCGGTCGCGTCGGCAGCGGTATACGGGTCGGTATCGAGGGTGAGGTCGGCCAGTTCGCGGTACAGCGGGTCGCGGTGTGCGGCCAGATCGTGCAGCACCTGCTCGCGGTCCGGACGCTGCAGCAGCGGCCGGCCCTTGTCGCGGGCCAGGCGGTCCAGCTGCGCGGCCACGCTGACCCGCAAGTAGACCACGAAGCCGCGCCGGGCGATCAGCGCACGGTTGCCGGGGTCCAGCACCGCACCGCCGCCGGTGGAGACCAGCTGGCCGCGGCCTTCCAGCACGCGTGCCAGGGCCTCGCGTTCATGGCTGCGGAAGCCGGCTTCGCCCGAATGCTCGAAAATGGTGGGGATGCTGGCGCCGGCGGCATCGACGATGGCCTGGTCGACATCGACGAAGTCCAGCGTGAAGCGCTCGGCCAGGCGGCGGCCGATGCAGGTTTTGCCGGCGCCCATCGGGCCGATCAGGATCAGGTTCGGAGCAGGATTCATGCCCTCTGATGCTAACACCTCCGTGCCCCGGCCTTTACGTTCTTCACGTCAGGGTGGGCATTCCTGCGGGGTCTCCCGCGCCAGCCGGAGTACAGGCCATGACGGTCGCCAAGGTCATTGAAATCACCGCCTCCTCGCCGAAGAGCGTGGAGGATGCCGTGCGCAGCGGGCTGAAGAAGGTTTCCGAGACGGTCAAGGGCATCCAGGGCGCCTGGGTGAACGAGACCAAGGTGGTCACCAACGGCAGCGGCGAGATCACCGAATGGCGGGTCAACCTGCGGGTGACGTTCCTGGTGGAGTAGGTGGCCTCAGCGCACGCCCTGGACCTGGCGCTGGCCGTCCAGCACCACCACGTGGTCGGCCAGGGCGGGCAGGGCCTGCAGCGCCTGCCGGCTGACCCGTTCGTAGTACTGCACGAAGCGCTCCAGCTGAGGCCGGCTCATTCCGTGCCGGCCCGGCTGTGCGGCCTGTAGGTTCTGTTCCTGCTGCCAGCGCCAGCGCGGCACTACCGAGAAGTCCGGTGGCTGCAGGAACCACAGGCGGTCGCACCGCTGCCACAGCGCCGGGTAGTCGCGGGCCAGCGCCTGGTTGCACCATCGCCGCCAGCGGCCATCGGTGTCGGCCTCGCGTTCCAGTGCATTCAGTGGCGCGTCCAGCGCGTCGTCATCCTGCGCGGGCGTACCGAGGAACCAGCCTTCGAATACCAGCAGGTCCAGCGGTTGTTGCAGGCGTGGCCACTGCGCCTCGGGCAGGCGCTCATCGGCCAGCTTGTCGAAGCGTGGCATCGCGAAGGGCTGGCGCGCAGCCACGGCGTCGAGCACGGCGTGGGCCAGTGGCAGATCGTGGGTGCCGGGCGGGCCACGGGTGATCAGCAGCGGGTGTACCTGGCGGGCCAGCCGCTGGCGCTGCGCCCGGGTGAGGTAGACATCATCGATCGACAGCGTGGCCGCGTTCAGGCCGCGCGCCTGGGCGCGGGCCACCACCTGCGCGGCCAGCGTCGATTTGCCGCTCCCCTGCAGGCCGCTGATCGCCAATACTGGAACCGCCGTGCCGCTGCCCAGCACATCGTCCAGAACCTGCTCGGCCAATGTTTCGGGGAATCCTTTCACCTGGGGCATATACGCAGCAGCGACCATGCCGCCACAATAGCCCAAACCGTGTGAGAAGAACGCAATCATGAGCGACCTGTACGCCGAAGCCCTGTCCACGTTTGCCGGCCTGTTCGAAGAGGCCAAACAGAGCCGCGAGGTCGAGCCTAACGCGATGACCGTGGCCACTGCCGATGTCAACGGCCGGCCTTCGGCGCGCACCGTGCTGCTGAAGGCGTTCGACGAGCGCGGCTTCGTGTTCTACACCCACCTGGACAGCCACAAGGGCCAGGAGCTGCAGGCCAATCCGCAGGCCGCGCTGCTGTTCCTGTGGCGCAGCCTGCGCGAAGCCGGCATCCAGGTGCGCATCGAAGGCCGTGTCGAGCAGGTCGCCGACGCCGAGGCCGATGCCTATTTCGCCAGCCGCCCGCGCATGAGCCAGATCGGCGCGTGGGCTTCGCAACAGTCGAAGACGCTGGCGACGCGTGAGGAATTCGACGCGCGCGTGGCCGAGATCGAAGCCCGCTTCGAGGGCAAGGACGTGCCGCGCCCGGAAGGCTGGAGCGGCCTGCGTGTGGTGCCTGACCGCATCGAATTCTGGTACGGCGCGCAGTTCCGCCTGCACGAGCGCTGGTGCTACGAAGCCGGTGCCGAAGGGCGCTGGAGCAAGCGGCTGCTGTACCCGTAAGGCGGGCTGATGCAACGCCTGCCGCTGTACCGCGTGGTGGTGTTCGTGCCGTCGGCGGCACTGGATGCGGTGAAGCAGGGCATCCTCGCGGTGGACGCGCTGGCGGCCGGCGACTACGAGCACGGGATGTGGTGGTCGACGCCGGGGTTCGAACAGTTCCGTCCGCGCGTGGGTGCGTCGCCCGTGCAGGGTGAGGCGGGTCGCACCGAGGTGGTCGACAGCGTGCGCCTGGAATTCTGTCTGCCTCGGAATCCGCAGCGGCTGCAGCGCATCTTCGAACAGGGAATCGTGCCGCATCACCCGTGGCAGGTGCCAATGGTGCAGGTGGAGGAAATCGAGCTGCTGCTTGCTGACGCAAGTTTTTTGTAGCGTCGAGCCATGCTCGACTGCTGTTGCTCCGGCGCGCAAGGCAGTCGAGCATGGCTCGACTCTACAGGAGCGGGTTGTCGCGAACGGACGGGTCAGCTTCATCTGCGAGCAGGTCAGCAACCGGCACACTCCGACGAATGTCCTCGACTTCCGGAGTTGCCATGCCGTCCTGGCGTTGCCTTTTTGCCGTGCCATCACCGCGGCGTGGCGTGGAAGCAGCCCTGCTGCTGCTCGCCCGCATCGTCGCCGGGGTGATGTTCTGCGTGTCCGGCTGGAACAAGGTGTTCACCGATGCGGGACGCGAGCGGATGGTGCATACGCTGGTCGATGCGGGTATCCCATTCCCTTTGCTCAGTGCGCCGGTGCTCGGCGCAATTGAGTGGATTGCGGGTGGCCTGCTGGTGTTGGGCCTGCTCAGTCGCCCGTCGTCACTGCTGCTGGCCGCGATCTGTGCGGTGGCCGCGCTGACCGATGGCATTGCGCGCATTCCGGCCGGGCTGAGCGTGCCCGATTGGCTGAGCTGGTTCTTCTACCTGAGCGAAGTGCCGCTGGGTGTGCTGCTGCTGTGGATAGCGGCAGTGGGCAGTGGCCGCTTCGCCATCGAGGCGCGCTGGGTGCGCTCGCGCCATCTGTAGAGTCGAGCCATGCTCGACTGGGGAAAAGCAGTCGAGCAAGCTCGACGCTACAGCCCTTCTGCGCGCAGCCAGCGCCACAACGTGGTGCGTGACACGCCCAGTGCCTGCGCCATGCCTTCGCGGTCATTGCGGTGTTCCTGCAGCAGCGCTTCCAGCTGCGCACGCGGCGGGCGCTTGCCGTTGCTCTCCACCGGCAGGGCAGGGGTGCCCTCGCGCATCAGCTCCGGTGCCAGCTGCATCAACCGCGCGGTGTTGATCAATCCCTCGCCCGGCTGCCAGTGGATGCGCAGGCGATCCACCAGGTTGCGAAGCTCTCGCACGTTGCCGGGCCATTCGGCGGAGGTCAGCAGGGTCATCGCGTCCTCGGCCAGCGGCGCGTCGATGCCGCGCAGCTGGCGGAAAAAGTGCTGCGTCAGCAGCGCAATGTCACTGCGCCGGGCTCGCAGCGAGGGCAGGGCGATGCGCAGCGCGGCCAGCCGGTAATACAGGTCGCGGCGGAAGCTGCCGGCCGCCGCGCGCTGTTCCAGCGACTGCAGGGTGGCGGCGACCACGCGCAGATCGACCGGGGTCGGTTCGGTGGCGCCCACGCGCAGTACTTCGCGTTCTTCCAGAACCCGCAGCAGGCGGGTCTGCAACGGCAGGGGCAGCTCGCCGATTTCATCCAGGAACAGGGTGCCGCCGTCGGCCGCCTCGACCAGGCCGACACGGCCACCCCGCCGCGCGCCAGTGAAGGCGCCATCGCTGTAACCGAACAGCTCGGCTTCCAGCAATGATTCGCTGATCGCACCGCAGTTCAGTGCAACGAAGCGTCCACGACGGCCACTGGCCGCATGCAGCTGGCGTGCCACCAGTTCCTTGCCGGTGCCGGTTTCGCCGGTGACCAGCACGGTGCTGTCGTGCGGCGCGTACAACGCGATCTGCGCGCGCACCTGTGCCATTGCCTCGCTGTCGCCGAGCAGCTCATGCGCTTCGCTGCGCGGTGCCGCGCGACGGCGCGGGGCCGGCCGATGGCCAGCGGAGCGGGCCAGGGTCTGGGTCAGTTCCAGTGCGTGCTCGAATGCCTGTCGTACCGAATCGGCGGAGTACAGCAGCACGCCGGGCAGCCCAGCCTGTTCGGCGTGGTCGATGGCCATGCCGGTGCCGACAATCACCTCGATGCCGTTGGCGCGCAGGTCGGCGATGCAGTCGCGCGCGTCCTCGCGGGTGACGAAGCGGCGATGCTCGATATCCAGGCCGAAGCTCTGCTGGAAGTTGCTGAACACCGGTACGTCACTGGCGTGGGTGACCAGGCCGATACGGCTGGCGATGCGCCGTGCACGCGCCAGTGCCTCCATCAGGTCGAAGCCGTTGGCCTGGATCGGCACCAGCGGCAGGTCGAGCCGGCCGCGCAGCCAGGCGGCGTTGGAGCCGCCGGCAATCACCACGTCGCAGTGTTCACGGCGCAGGCGCTGGCCGATCACGTCCACCGCCTCCTCGAAGCCGAGGTTGATCTGCTCGATGCGCGCACGGCGGTCGAACTCGGGGATGACGTCGCCGAGCAGGCCGGTCAGGCGCGAGACGCTGACCGTCCAGATCACCGGACGGCCGGGGTCGGTGTCGGCATGGCGCAGCGGGGAACGGGGCAGGTACATGGCGGTGAGAGCGGACAGGGTGTTTCATGATACATCTGTTTCAATGTTTCATATGTTTCATGTTTGCGGGCCGGTCATCCCCGTGAAATCAATCGCTTGCAGCTTGGCATGGTGCTTGCGCCTACCTCCCCGTTCTTCAACCTGGATTGCCGCATGACTGCTTCCACTCCTTTCTCCGCCGGTGCCCGCTTCCGTGAGGCGCTGGCTGCCGAATCGCCGCTGCAGGTGATCGGCGCGATCAACGCCAACCATGCCCTGCTGGCCAAGCGCGCCGGCTTCCGCGCCATCTACCTGTCCGGTGGCGGCGTTGCCGCCGGCTCGCTGGGCCTGCCGGACCTGGGCATCAACACCCTGGAAGACGTGCTGGTGGACGTGCGCCGCATCACCGACGTCTGCGATCTGCCGCTGATGGTCGACATCGACACCGGCTTCGGCCCGAGCGCGTTCAACATCGCGCGCACCGTGAAGTCGCTGATCAAGGCCGGCGCCGCGGCCTGTCATATCGAAGACCAGGTCGGCGCCAAGCGCTGCGGCCACCGCCCGGGCAAGGAGATCGTGTCGCAGGGTGAAATGGTCGACCGCGTGAAGGCCGCAGCTGACGCCAAGACCGATCCGGACTTCTTCCTGATCGCACGTACCGACGCCATCCAGGTGGACGGCGTGGACAAGGCCATCGAGCGCGCCATCGCCTGTGTCGAGGCCGGTGCCGATGGCATCTTCGCCGAGGCCGCCTACGACCTGGACACCTACCGTCGCTTCGTCGACGCGGTGAAGGTGCCGGTGCTGGCCAACATCACCGAATTCGGCGCCACCCCGCTGTTCAGTCGCGATGAACTGGCCTCGGCCGGCGTGGCCATCCAGTTGTTCCCGCTGTCGGCGTTCCGTGCCGCCAACAAGGCCGCCGAGAACGTCTACCAGGCGGTCCGCCGCGATGGCCACCAGCGCAACGTGGTGGAGACCATGCAGACCCGCGAGGAACTCTACGACCGCATCGGCTACCACGCCTTCGAGCAGCAGCTCGATGCCCTGTTCGCCGCCAAGAAATAAGCAGTACCCTGCACCATCAGTTTTCGGAGGGAAAACATGAACGATACGACCGCAACCCCGACCTTCAAGCCGAAGAAGTCCGTCGCCCTGTCCGGCACCGCCGCCGGCAACACCGCGCTGTGCAGCGTCGGCCGCAGCGGCAATGACCTGCACTACCGCGGCTACGACATCCTGGACCTGGCCAACACCAGCGAGTTCGAGGAAATCGCCTACCTGCTGGTGCATGGCAAGCTGCCGACCCGCGCCGAGCTGGTTTCGTACAAGGCCAAGCTGAAGTCGCTGCGCGGCATTCCGGCTGCGGTGAAGGCCGCGCTGGAGGAACTGCCGCCGTCCGCGCACCCGATGGACGTGATGCGCACCGGCGTGTCGGTGCTCGGCTGCGTGGCACCGGAGAAGGACGACCACAACCATCCGGGCGCGCGTGACATCGCCGACAAGCTGATGGCCTGCCTCGGTTCGATGCTGCTGTACTGGTACCACTGGAGCCACAACGGCCGCGCCATCGACGTGGAAACCGACGATGACTCGATCGGTGGCCACTTCCTGCACCTGCTGCATGGCGAGAAGCCGCAGGATTCGTGGGTGAAGGCGATGCACACCTCGCTGATCCTGTACGCCGAGCACGAGTTCAACGCCTCGACCTTCACCTGCCGCGTCATCGCCGGCACCGGCAGCGACATGTACAGCGCGATCTGCGGTGGCATCGGCGCGCTGCGCGGCCCGAAGCATGGCGGCGCCAACGAAGTGGCGTTCGAAGTGCAGAAGCGCTACGACACCCCCGATGAGGCCGAGGAAGACATCAAGGCCCGCGTCGAGCGCAAGGAAGTGGTGATCGGTTTCGGCCACCCGGTCTATACCGTCTCCGATCCGCGCAACAAGGTGATCAAGGACGTGGCCCGCGAGCTGTCCGAGGAACAGTCGAGCATGAAGATGTACGACATCGCCGAGCGCCTGGAATCGGTGATGTGGGACATCAAGAAGATGTTCCCGAACCTGGACTGGTTCAGCGCCGTCAGCTACCACATGATGGGCGTGCCGACCGCCATGTTCACCCCCCTGTTCGTGATCGCCCGCACCGCCGGCTGGAGCGCGCACATCGTCGAGCAGCGCATCGACGGCAAGATCATCCGCCCGAGCGCCAACTACATCGGCCCGGAAGACCGCGACTTCGTCGCCATCGACAAGCGCGTCTGATCCACCTGCTGTACCCATCCGGCCGGCCCTGCGCCGGCCGGATGCTTTCGCCGCCGCACCGCCGGCACCCGGCCCGCCTCAAGTACTCCGCCAGCCCATGAATACCGATTACCGCAAGACCCTCCCCGGCAGCACGCTGGACTATTTCGATGCGCGTGCCGCCGTCGATGCGATCCAGCCTGGCGCCTATGCCACCCTGCCGTACACCTCGCGCGTGCTGGCCGAGAATCTGGTGCGCCGCTGCGATCCGGACACGCTCAGTGATTCGTTGAAGCAGCTGATCGAGCGCCGTCGCGACCTCGATTTCCCGTGGTTCCCGGCCCGCGTGGTGTGCCATGACATCCTCGGCCAGACCGCGCTGGTGGATCTTGCCGGCCTGCGTGATGCGATCGCCGACAAGGGCGGCGACCCGGCCAAGGTCAATCCGGTGGTGCCGGTGCAGCTGATCGTTGATCACTCGCTGGCGGTGGAATGCGGTGGATATGACCCGCAGGCGTTCGAGAAGAACCGCGCCATCGAGGATCGCCGCAACGAAGACCGTTTCCACTTCATCGACTGGACCAAGCTGGCGTTCCAGAACGTGGACGTGATTCCGCCGGGCAACGGTATCATGCACCAGATCAACCTGGAGAAGATGTCGCCGGTGGTCTACGTGCAGGACGGCGTGGCCTTCCCCGATACCTGCGTGGGCACCGACAGCCACACCCCGCACGTGGATGCGCTGGGCGTGATCGCCATCGGTGTGGGCGGCCTGGAAGCGGAGAACGTGATGCTGGGCCGCGCCTCGTGGATGCGCCTGCCCGATACCGTCGGCGTCGAACTGAGTGGTCGCCCGCAGCCGGGCATCACTGCCACCGACGTGGTGCTGGCCCTGACCGAGTTCCTGCGCAAGGAACGCGTGGTCGGTGCGTGGCTGGAATTCTTCGGCGAAGGTGCTGCCGCACTGACCATCGGTGACCGCGCCACCATCTCAAACATGTGCCCGGAATACGGCGCCACCGCCGCGATGTTCTACATCGACGCGCAGACCATCGACTACCTGCGCCTGACCGGCCGCGAGGAGTCGCAGGTGGCGCTGGTGGAAAACTACGCACGCACCACCGGCCTGTGGGCAGGCGATCTGGCCACCGCACAGTACGAGCGCGTGCTGCGCTTCGACTTGTCCAGCGTGGTGCGCAACATGGCTGGCCCGTCGAACCCGCACAAGCGCGTGGCCACCGCCGAGCTGGCCGAGCGCGGCATTGCCGACGAAGCCAAGCTGGAAGCGGGCAAGGCCGAGCAGGCGCAGGGCCTGATGCCCGATGGCGCGGTGATCATCGCCGCCATCACCAGCTGCACCAACACATCCAATCCGCGCAACGTGATCGCCGCCGCACTGCTGGCGCGCAACGCCAACGCGCGTGGCCTGCAGCGCAAGCCGTGGGTGAAGTCGTCGCTGGCGCCGGGTTCCAAGGCCGTGCAGCTGTACCTGGAAGAGTCCGGCCTGCTGCCGGACCTGGAACAGCTGGGCTTCGGCATCGTGGCGTTTGCCTGCACCACCTGCAACGGCATGAGTGGCGCGCTGGACCCGAAGATCCAGCAAGAGATCATCGACCGTGACCTGTACGCCACGGCTGTGCTGTCGGGCAACCGCAACTTCGATGGCCGCATCCATCCGTACGCCAAGCAGGCCTTCCTGGCTTCGCCGCCGCTGGTGATCGCCTACGCCATCGCCGGTACCGTCCGCTTCGATATCGAGAAGGACGTGCTGGGCGTGGATGCCGACGGCAACGAAGTGCGCCTGAAGGACATCTGGCCGAGCGACGCCGAGATCGACGCGGTGGTGAAGGCTTCGGTGAAGCCCGAGCAGTTCCGTAAGGTCTACAACCCGATGTTCAACCTGCGCGTGGAGCACGGCGCAGCGGTCAGCCCGCTGTACGACTGGCGCCCGCAGAGCACCTATATCCGTCGTCCGCCGTACTGGGAGGGCGCACTGGCAGGCGAACGCACGCTGGCCGGCATGCGTGCGCTGGCGGTGCTGCCGGATAACATCACCACCGACCACCTGTCGCCGTCCAACGCGATCATGGCGTCGAGTGCCGCTGGTGAATACCTGGCGAAGATGGGTCTGCCGGAAGAAGACTTCAATTCGTACGCCACCCACCGCGGCGACCACCTGACCGCGCAGCGCGCCACGTTCGCCAATCCGAAGCTGTTCAACGAGATGGTGCGCAACGACGACGGCAGCGTGAAGCAGGGTTCGCTGGCGCGCGTGGAGCCGGAAGGCAAGGTCATGCGCATGTGGGAAGCGATCGAAACCTACATGGACCGCAAGCAGCCGCTGGTCATCATCGCCGGTGCCGACTACGGCCAGGGCAGCTCGCGTGACTGGGCTGCCAAGGGCGTGCGCCTGGCTGGCGTGGAAGCGATCGTGGCCGAGGGCTTCGAGCGGATTCACCGTACCAACCTGATCGGCATGGGCGTGCTGCCGCTGGAGTTCAAGCCGGGCACCACCCGCCTGACCCTGGGCATCGATGGGACTGAAACCTTCGACGTGGTCGGCGCGCGCACCCCGCGCGCCGAGCTGACCCTGGTCATCCATCGCCGCGATGGCCAGCAGGTGATCGTGCCGGTCACCTGCCGCCTGGACAGCGACGAGGAAGTGGCGATCTACGAGGCCGGCGGCGTGCTGCAGCGCTTCGCCCAGGACTTCCTGGAAGGCGCCAAGGTGGCGTGATGCCGGGCTGAATGCCTGCCCCCAGAGACCGGGGGCGGGCTTGTCCGACACCTAGGCAGGGCGCACACTGACTTGGCAAAAACTGCCAATGGAGGGTTTCATGGCCACCATGAACATTTCGCTGACCGATCCGCTCAAGCAGTTCGTGGACGAAGAAGTGCGCGAAGGCGGCTACTCCAGTACGTCGGATTATGTGCGTGACCTGATCCGCCAGCGTCAGCGCATCAAGGCTGAAGAGCTGCTCAAGCAGCTGATTGCAGAGGGGCTGGCGTCGGGGCCTTCGGCGCCTCAGCCGCCGGATCACTTCGACAAGCTGCGTGAGCGTGCACGGAACCGCAAGTGAAACCCTCGCATTGGTTCCCTGCAGCGGTTCGAGATCTTGACCAGGCAGCAGGCTGGTATGCAGATCAAGGCGGGGAAGTGCTGGAAATCGGCTTCATCGATGCGGTGGAATCTGTTGTAAAGCTGATCGAGGCCCACCCCGGTGCCGGTTCCGCACTGCATGCGGGTCTGTTGCCCTCGCTGCCAGCGCCATTGCGTTTTCATCCGGTTCGTCGCTTCGACGGCTACCTGGTCTACTACGTGGAGCTACCTGCGCACGTTTCCATCGTGCGCATCTGGAATGCTTCGCGGGGCATGGAAGCACTGTTCGAAGACGAGGAGCTCAACCTCGATATTGGTTCGTCGCAACCAGGATACTGACCCATGACCTTCCTTCCCCAACTCCGTATTCCCGCCACCTACATGCGCGGCGGCACCAGCAAGGGCGTGTTCTTCCGCCTGCAGGACCTGCCCGAGGCCGCGCAGGTGCCGGGCGCTGCGCGCGACGCACTGCTGATGCGCGTGATCGGCTCGCCCGATCCGTATGGCAAGCAGACCGACGGAATGGGCGGTGCCACCTCCAGTACCAGCAAGTGCGTGATCATTTCCGCCGCTTCGGTGCCTGACCACGACGTGGATTATCTGTACGGCCAGGTCTCGATCGATACCGCCTTCGTCGACTGGAGCGGCAACTGCGGCAATCTCAGCACCGCGGTCGGCCCGTTCGCGATTGCCAACGGCTTGATCGATCCGGCCCGCGTGCCGCATGACGGCCTGTGCACCGTGCGCATCTGGCAGGCCAACATCGGCAAGACCATCATCGCCCACGTACCGATGCGCGATGGCCAGGTGCAGGAGACCGGTGATTTCGAGCTGGACGGCGTGACCTTCCCGGCCGCCGAGATCCAGCTCGAATTCATCGATCCCTCCGACGACGGCGATGCCGGCGCGATGTTCCCCACCGGCAATCTGGTGGACACCCTCGACGTACCCGGTGTGGGCAGCTTCGAGGTGACGATGATCACCGCCGGTATTCCGACCATCTTCCTCAACGCCGCCGATCTGGGCTACACCGGCACCGAGCTGCAGCCGGCGATCAACGAAGACAAGGCAGCATTGCAGAAGTTCGAAACCATCCGTGCGCATGGCGCGCTGCGCATGGGCATGATCTCGAAACTGGAAGACGCCGCCACCCGCCAGCACACGCCGAAGGTGGCCTTCGTGGCGCCGGCACAGGACTACGTGTCGTCCAGCGGCAAGGCCATTGCGGCCTCGGCCATCGACCTGCACGCGCGCGCGCTGTCGATGGGCAAGCTGCACCACGCGATGATGGGTACCGCGGCCGTGGCGATCGGCACCGCGGCGGCGATTCCAGGCACCCTGGTCAATCGTGCCGCCGGTGGCGGCGAACGCGAGGCGGTGACCTTCGGCCATCCCTCCGGCACGCTGCGCGTGGGTGCGCAGGCCGGACGCGTTGACGGCCAGTGGACGGTGACCAAGGCCATCATGAGCCGCAGTGCCCGCGTATTGATGGAAGGCAAGGTGCGGGTGCCGGCCGAATAGTGCTCTGGTAGCTGCCAACCTTGGTTGGCATGGTGCACGGGCAACCGTGCACCGCAACGAGGAGATCGACGATGTCCAGCAACGCCCCGCCATCCAACGAACGTGCAGCGTGGGATCCGCTGCTGGTGGACATTGTCGACTACGTGCGCGACGCGCGCATCGACTCACCGCTGGCGTTCCAGACCGCGCATCACTGCCTGCTCGATACGCTGGGCTGCGGGCTGGAAGCGTTGTCTTTCCCGGCCTGCAGCAAGCTGCTCGGGCCGCTGGTGCCGGGCATCAGCGTGGTCAACGGTGCGCGCGTGCCGGGTACGCACTACGTGCTGGACCCGGTGCAGGCCGCCTTCAACCTCGGCGCGATGGTGCGCTGGCTGGATTTCAACGACACCTGGCTGGCCGCCGAATGGGGTCATCCCTCGGACAACCTCGGCGGCATCCTCGCCGTCTGTGACTGGCTGGGGCGAAACGCACAGGCCCTGCGTCGCCCGCCGCCGACCCTGCACGACGTGCTGCTGGCGATGATCAAGGCGCATGAGATCCAGGGCGTGCTGGCCCTGCAGAATTCGTTCAACCGGGTCGGGCTGGACCATGTGGTGCTGGTCAAGGTGGCCACCACGGCGGTGGTCGCGCACCTGCTCGGGCTGGATCGCGAACGCATGCTCAATGCCCTGTCGCTGGCCTGGGTCGATGGCCAGGCGCTGCGCACCTATCGTCATGCGCCCAACACCGGCTCGCGCAAGAGCTGGGCGGCCGGCGATGCGACCAGTCGTGGCGTGCGCCTCGCCTTGATGGCGGCCAGTGGCGAAATGGGCTACCCCAGTGTGCTGAGCGCGCCGACCTGGGGCTTTGAGGCAGTGTCGATGCACGGCCAGCAGCTGACGCTGGGGCGGCCGCTGGGCAGCTATGTGATGGAGAACGTGCTGTTCAAGATCAGCTACCCGGCCGAGTTCCACGGCCAGACCGCGGTCGAGGCCGCGATCGCGCTGCACCAGCAGCTGCGCGCGATGGGGCGCCGGGTCGAAGACATCGCGCACATCGCGATCCGCACCCAGGAAGCCTGCATCCGCATCATCGACAAGCAGGGCCCGCTGCACAATCCGGCCGACCGCGACCACTGCGTGCAGTACATGGTCGCCATCGCGCTGCTGCATGGGCGGCTGGTGGCCGAGGACTACGAGGACGACGTTGCCGCCGATCCGCACATCGACGCGCTGCGCGCGAAGATGGCCTGCCATGAAGACCCTCGGCTCAGCGCCGATTACCTGGACCCGGACAAGCGCAGCATCGCCAACGGCCTGAGCGTGCGTTTCACCGATGGCAGCGAACTGCCGGAGGTGCTGGTGGAGTACCCGCTGGGCCATGCCCGGCGCCGCGAGGAAGGCATTCCGCTGCTGATGGACAAATTCCGCCGGCACCTGGCCCACCGCTTCCCGACCACCCAGCAGCAGCGCATCCTGGCCGCGTCGCTGGACCCGGTGGCGCTGGCGGCGATGCCGGTGACCGACTACGTGGACCTGTACCTGCCGGGGTAGGGGCGCGTTGGTGGGTGCCAACCTTGGTTGGCACGGGGCCAATGCTGCCAACCAAGGTTGGCGGCTACCGGTCCTGCCGGTCAGCGGCCGGCACTGCCCGCCCCGGGCAATTGCCGGATTCGCGTCAACACCTTGACGCGGCGCGCCTATAATGGCCGCCTCGATCAAGGAGTGACGACATGAGCGGTCCGGCACGGCGGAAGCGGTGGGGATGGGCGGCGGCGGTACTGGCAGGAGGCCTGTTGCTGGGGCTGGCCGGTTGTCGCAATGACAACGGGCAGCTGCCCAAGGCCAGCGGCGAAGCCATCACCACCAAGTCCGAGCAGGTGAAGGAATTCACCCTGCTGCGCGCCTACCCGGACCAGAAGATTGACGGCCTGTCATTGGCGCTGGAGTTCTCGCGCCCGCTGGTCGGCACCCAGGACTTCGACAAGCTGGTGCGCTTCGAGGAGAAGGTCGGCACCGATGACAGCAGCTGGACGCTGTCCGACGACGGCCTGACCCTGCGCTACCCGTTCGTCGAGGCCGGCAAGGAGTTCAGCCTGGTGGTCTCGGCCGACCTGCTGGCCGCCGATGGCAGCCGCCTGGGCAAGGAACTGAAGCAGAAGGTGTTCAGCGGCGAGCTGAAGCCGGTGGTCGGCTTCGCCTCGCAGGGCAGCGTGCTGCCGGCCAAGGACAGCCGCGGCCTGCCGGTGGTCTCGGTGAACGTGCCGGAGGTCGACGTCGAGTTCCTGCGCGTGCGCGAGAAGGACCTGCCGACCTTCTTCAGCCAGTACCAGCGCGGCGGCCGCCGTGGCAGCTGGGAACTGAGCAGCGACTACGAGCGCAGCCCGATCAACAAGCTGGCCGAACCGGTCTACGTCAACCGCTTCATCCTCGGTGGCAAGCAGAACGAGCGGGTGCTGACCTACCTGCCGACCCAGGACATCAAGGAACTGCAGGAGCCGGGCCTGTATTTCGCCCTGCTCAAGCGCACCGGTGACTATGAAGGCGAGTTCGATACCGCGTTCTTCTCGGTCAGTGACATCGGCCTGCATACGCGTGCCTACAAGGACAAGCTGTTCGTGCACACCGCTGGCCTGAAGGACGGCGCGCCGCTGAAGGGCATCGACCTGCGCGTGCTCGATGCCAAGGGCGAGGTGGTGCTGAAGGGCAGCACCGACGGCAACGGCAATGCGCTGCTGAACTACACCCTGGATGCGACCCACGTGCTGGTCGCCAGCAGTGGCAAGGACACCAGCTTCCTGCCGTTCAATCAGCCGGCGCTGGACCTGAGCGAGTTCGCCGTGGCCGGCCGTGACAACGCGTGGTTCGACGTCTACGCATGGTCGGGCCGTGACCTGTATCGCCCGGGCGAAACCGTGCGCCTGTCCGCGCTGCTGCGCGACAACGACGGCAAGCCGGTCAAGGCGCAACCGGTGTTCCTGCGCCTGAAGCAGCCCGACGGCAAGACCTTCCGCGAGACCCGCCTGCAGCCGGGCGACCAGGGCTACATCAACTTCGAACAGGTGATTCCGGCCGAGGCGCCGACCGGGCGCTGGCAGGTCGAGTTCCGCACCGACCCGGCCAGCAAGGAAGCGATCCAGGGCATGACCCTGCGCATCGAGGAGTTCCTGCCCGAGCGCATGAAACTGGACCTGGACAGCGCACAGAAGACCCTGAAGCCGGGCGAAGAGCTGCGCCTGCAGGCCAATGGCGCGTACCTGTATGGCGCGCCGGCCGATGGCAACCGCTTCACCGCGCGCATGGCGGTGGCGGCCGAACAGAAGCCGGTGGACGGCCTGCCGGGCTACTTCTTCGGCGACCCGACCCTGCAGCTGCCGCGCGAAGCCAAGGACGTGATCGATACCACGCTGCCGGCCAATGGCCAGCTGCGCGAGGACGTGGCATTGCCGGAAGAGGCGGCCAAGGCCAAGGCGCCGATCGCGGTGGTGCTGTCCGGAAGCCTGTATGAAACCGGTGGCCGCACGGTCACCCGTACCCTGAAGCGGGTGATGTGGCCAGCCAATGCGCTGGTCGGCGTGCGCCCGCTGTTCAACCCCGATGATGGCGCCGATTCCAACGGCAATGCGCGCTTCGAGCTGATGCGCGTGGACGCCGCCGGTAACCCACAGCCGGCCAAGGGCCTGAAGATCACCCTGGTGCGCGAACTGCGCGATTATCACTGGACCTTCAACGACAACCGCTGGGACTACGATTTCACCCGCCGCTTCGAGAACAAGGAAACCCGTACCGTCGATGCCGGCAGCAGCGCGGTCGCCTTCGATTTCCCGGTGGAGTGGGGCGAATACCGGGTGGACGTGTTCGATCCGTCCACCGGCCTGACCAGCCGCTACCCGTTCCGCGCCGGCTGGAGCTGGGGCGATGACAACCGCGGCCTGGACGCACGCCCGGACAAGGTCAAGCTGGGCCTGGACAAGACCGGCTACAAGGCCGGTGACACGCTGGAAGTGACGGTGACCCCGCCGCACGCTGGCAAGGGCATCCTGATGGTCGAGACCGACCGCATGCTGTACGTGCAGGACATCGAGGCCAAGCCGGGTTCGACCTTCAAGATTCCGGTCACCGCCGACTGGGAGCGGCACGACGTCTACATCACCGCGCTGGTGTTCCGTGGCGGCAGTGCGCCGAGCAAGATCACCCCGGCCCGTGCCGTGGGCGTGGTGCATGTGCCGATGGACCGCAAGGGCCGCACCGTGGCCGTCGGCCTGGTCGCGCCCAAGCAGATGCGCCCGGAGCAGGACCTGCCGGTAACGGTCAGCGCACCGCAGCTGGCGGGCAAGACCGCACACGTCACCGTGTCGGCGGTGGACGTGGGCATCCTCAACATCACCCGCTTCCCGGTGCCGGATGCCGGCGCGCACTTCTTCGCGCAGCGTCGCCTCGGCATTGATGCCTACGACATCTACAGCCGGGTGATCGAGAGCTTCGACGGTGGCGCCGGCAAGCTGAAGTTCGGCGGTGACATGGCCCTGCAGGCATTGCCGCAGGCCAAGCGCCCCACCGCGCGCGTGCAGACCGTGGACCTGTTCTCCGGCCCGGTGCAGCTCGATGCCAAGGGCATCGCCCGCATCCGCCTGAAGGTGCCGGACTTCAACGGCACCCTGCGCGTGTCGGCACTGGTCTACAGCGATGACCAGTACGGCAAGCGTGACGTGGAAACCGTGGTGCGTGCGCCGATCCTGGCCGAGGCCAGCATGCCGCGCGTGCTGGCGCCGGGCGACCGCAGCACCGTGACCCTGGACGTGCAGAACTTCACCGGCAAGCCCGGCCAGTTCAACGTGAAGGTGGAAAGCGAGGGCCCGCTGAACCTGGGCGAGGGCAGCCGCAGCGTGCAGTTGAATGCCGATGCCAAGACCACGCTGAGCTTCCCGCTGTCGGCACGCGAGGGCCACAGCGTGGCCAGGGTGCGGGTACGCGTGGACGGCAACGGCTTCAAGGCCGATCGCCGCTATGACCTGCCGGTGCGTGCGGCCTGGCCGCAGGTGCTGCGTTCGCAGGTGCGCACGCTCGATCCGCTGGCTGCGGTCAGCCTCGACAACAGCTTGACCGATGGCCTGATGTCCGAGTCGGTGAATGCGCGCCTGCTGGTCAGCCCCCTGCCACCGATCCCGTTCGCCAGTGCGCTGCAGGGCGCGTTGAACTACCCGTATGGCTGTGCCGAGCAGACCACCAGCAAGGGCTACGCCGCGCTGATCCTGGATCAGGCCACGTCGTCGATGCTTGGCGCCGACGGCCTGGACGCCAAGACCCGCCGCGAGCGCATGGAAGGCGCGTTCGGCCGCCTGGCGTCGATGCAGGTGGCCAACGGCAACTTCTCGATGTGGGGTGACGATGGCTACGTGAACCCGTGGCTGACCCCTTACATCACCGAGTTCCTGCTCGACGCCAAGGATGCCGGCTTCGCGGTGCCCGACAACGTGCTGCAGAAGGCGCTCAACCGCCTCAGCGAGGACCTGCTGTCCGGTGGCAATCAGTTCTACGGCCAGGACGACCGCGAGAAGCTGAAGTTCGCCAACCAGGCGTATTCGGGCTATGTGCTGGCCCGGGTCAACCGTGCGCCGCTGGGTACCCTGCGCACGCTGTACGACAACGAGCGCAGCAAGGCGGTCGGCGGCCTGTCGCTGGTCCACCTGGGCGTGGCGCTGTCGTTGCAGGGCGATGCCAAGCGTGGCCAGGCCGCGCTGGCCGCAGCCTTCGCCAAATCCAGCAGCGAACGCCCGTCGTACTTCGGTGACTACGGCAGCGCGATCCGTGATGACGCGCTGATGATCGCGCTGACCCACGAGAACAAGCTGGCCAAGCCGGCCTGGGATGCACGTGCGGTGGATCTGGGCCGTGGCCTGGATGCCCGCCGCAATGCCGGCTGGATGTGGCTCAGCACGCAGGAGCAGGTGGCCATCGCCCGCCTCGGCAAGGCCCTGGCTGCCAACCAGAAGGCGCTGGTGGCCGGTGAGCTGGTGATCGGCGGCACGACCGAAGCGATCAGCGAACGCAAGCTGTTCGGCCGCAACTTCAGCGCCAGCGAATTGGCCAGTGGCGTGCGCTTCACCCCGCAGGGCCAGCCGCCGATGTTCGCCAGCATCGACGTGGCGGGTATCCCGCGCAGTGCGCCGGCACCAGACAACAGCGTGCTCGGCATCGAGCGCAGCTACTACGGCACCGATGGCAAGCCGTGGTCGCCGCGTCCGCTGAAGGAAGGCGAAGCGCTCATCGTGCGTGTCACCGTCACCGCCGACACCACGATGCCCGATGCGTTGCTGACCGACCTGCTGCCGGCGGGCCTGGAAATCGAGAACTTCAACCTGGGCGACGCCAAGCAGTGGGCCGATGTGGTGGTCGATGGCATCACCATCAGCGACCGTGGTGAAGCGGCCGACACCAAGCACGAAGAGTTCCGCGACGACCGCTATGTGGCCGCGCTGAAGCTCTCGCGTGGCAGCAAGGCCAGCGTGTTCTACCTGGTGCGTGCGGTGACCCCGGGTACCTACTCGGTGCCGCCGCCGCTGGTGGAGGACATGTACCGCCCGCAGCTGCGTGGCGTCGGCCGCAGCAACCCGACCACGATCACGGTGGTGCAGCCGTGACCGCGCGGACGGGCCGCGACGGCGCGGCCCGTCCCACTGGCAGCCTGCAATGAAACGCACGATGACGACCCGGCTGGCGGCCCTGCGCCGCCGGCTGCGGCCGCTGTGGCCGTGGCTGCGATGGGGCACGGCGGCCATGCTGACGCTACTGCTGGTGCTGGATGTCGCCTTCCCGCCACCGCTGCCGAAGCAGCGCGATACCAGCACCCTGGTGGTGGCTGCCGACGGCACGCCGCTGCGCGCATTCGCCGATGCCGAAGGCGTGTGGCGCTATCCGGCGTCGATCGACAGCGTCTCGCCGTTGTACCTGCAGGCGTTGCTGACCTACGAAGACCGCTGGTTCTGGCAGCATCCGGGCATCAACCCGCTGGCGATCCTGCGTGCCAGTGGCCAGCTGCTGCGCGGCGGCCGCATCGTGTCCGGCGGTTCGACCCTGACCATGCAGGTCGCACGCATCCTCGACCCGCACACGCGCACGCCGTGGGGCAAGCTCAAGCAGATGCTGCGCGCGGTGCAGCTGGAAGCGCACCTGAGCAAGCGGCAGATCCTGGCCCTGTACCTGGAGCGGGCGCCTTACGGCGGCACCATCGAGGGCGTGGAAGCGGCCAGCTGGGCCTACCTGGGCAAGCCGGCGGCGCAGCTGTCGCACGCCGAGGCCGCGCTGCTGGCGGTGCTGCCGCAGGCGCCGAGCCGGCTGCGCCCGGACCGCCACCCGGAAGCGGCGCAGAAGGCGCGCGACAAGGTGTTGTCACGCATGGCCGAACTGGGTGCGTGGACGCCGGACGAGGTGGAGGACGCGCGCATCGAGAACGTGGTGGCACGCTCGCTGCGGCCGCCGCTGCACGCCGCGCTGCTGGCGCAGCGCCTGCATTCGGCGCATCCGGGCCAGGCACGCATCCAGAGCAGCATCGACATCGGTCTGCAACGCACGCTGGAAGAACGCGTGGCCAGCTATTTCTCGACGCTGCCGGAACGTACATCGGCCGCGCTGCTGGTGGTCGACAACCAGACCCTGCAGGCGCGCGCCTATGTCGGCACCCTGGCGTTCGGCGACCGCCAGCGACTGGGCCACGTGGACATGGTGCAGGCGTGGCGCTCGCCGGGCTCCACGCTCAAGCCGTTCCTGTACGCGATGGCGCTGGATGATGGCCTGATCCATTCGGAAAGCCTGCTGGTCGACGCACCGCAGAGTTTCGGCAGCTACCGCCCCGGCAACTTCGACATGGCGTTCAACGGGCCGATCGGCGCCGCCAGCGCGTTGCGGCTGTCGCTGAACGTGCCTTCGGTGGACCTGCTGCAGCGGGTCGGCGCGGCGCGCTTTGCCGCGCGCCTGTCACACGCCGGCATCCAGCTGCGTTTCCCGCCCGGCAGCACGCCCAACCTGTCGTTGATCCTGGGCGGCACCGGCGCGCGCCTGGAGGATCTGGTCGGCGCGTTTGCTGCGCTGAACCGCAACGGCATCGCCGGCCGCGTGCGTTACACCGATGACGAGCCGATGATCGAGCGCCGCCTGGCCTCGCCGGGGGCCAGCTGGATCGTGCGCGAGATGCTGGAATCGAATCCGCGCCCGGGCTACAGCGTCGGCACCTTCGACGTCGGTGGCCGCCCGCGCGTGGCCTGGAAGACCGGCACCAGTTATGGCTACCGCGATGCGTGGGCGATCGGCAGCACCCGCCACTACACCGTGGGCGTGTGGGTGGGGCGTCCGGACGGCACGCCGCTTCCCGGCCAGTACGGCGCGGTCACCGCTCTGCCGCTGATGTTCGAGGTAGTGGACAGCCTGCCGCGCCAGCGCGGTGACTCGGCTGCCGCACCGATGCCGGCCAGCGTCAGCCAGGAAGACATCTGCTGGCCGACCGGCGAGCGGGCCGAAGGCCTGCCGGCCGCACTCTGCCAGCGGCGGATGCCGGCGTACCTGCTTGAGGGCGCCGCACCGCCAACCTTCCCCGAGCGCGAAGCACGGCGCTGGCAGCCGGGCCGACAGCGCTACCTGGCCGATGCCCGCAGCGGCCTGCGTGTATCCGCCGATTGCAGCGCGTCCCATGAAGAAGTGGCGCGTGAGATCGCGCGCTGGCCGGCGTTGCTGTCGCCCTGGCTGTCCAAGGCCACGCGCGAGGCCTCGCAGCTGCCGCCGCTGTCGCCGGATTGCCGGGATGATGGCCGCGAGGCCAGCGTCGCACTGCACATCGACGGGCTCAACGATGGCGCCACGCTGGCGCGCGCGCCGAATGCGGAGCATGGCGTGCGCCTGCAGCTGCGCGCACTGGGCAGCGAGCAGGCGGTGGACTGGCTGCTGGATGGACGCTGGATCGCACAGACCCGTGGCGCGCAGCTGATGCAGCGTGAGTTTGCCGAACCGGGGGCACATACCCTGACCGCGTTGGCGGCCGATGGGGCATGGACGCAGGTGCGATTCAACGTCCTCCGGTAGGTGCCGACCTTGGTCGGCGCTCGGTCCAGCGCCAACGACATCGTCGTGCTCTGGTAGGTGCCAACCTGGGTTGGCACGCGGCAAAGGCGCCCCCCAAGGTGGGCATCTACCAGATCATTCGCCGATCCACCCATCCAGCAGGTCGGCGAATTCGTCGGCGTGTTCCTCTTCCTGCGCCAGGATCTCTTCGAGGATGCGTTTGGTGGTGGTATCGCGATCGCCGATGAAGTTGATCATCTCGCGGTAGCTGTCGATGGCGATGCGCTCGGCCACCAGGTTTTCACGGACCATGTCGCGCAGGTCGCTGCCTTCCTTGTACTCGGCATGCGAACGCGCGGTAAGGGTATCGGGGTTGAAATCGGGCTCGCCGCCGAGCTGGACGATGCGCTCGGCCAGCTTGCCGGCATGAGCCTGTTCCTGCTGTGCATGCTCGAGGAACTCTGCTTTCACCGCGTCGGCCAGCATGCCCTTGGCCATGAAGTAGTGCCGGTAGTAGCGCAGCACGCACACATACTCGGTGGCCAGGGCATCGTTGAGCAGCTTGATCACCACCTTGCGGTCGGCGCTGTAGCTGTCGGTGATCGCACCATCCTCGATGTTGCGCCGGGCGCGGTCACGCAGGGTCTTGCGGTCGCTGATGCCGGGAATCTTCGCGGCGGGCTTGGGGGCTTTGGCTGGCTTGCTGGACATGGCTGGCCGGTTCCTCTTGCGGTTGGTAGTCAGGTGGGCAGGTGCTCCAGCACGTACTCGGCTGAAGAGACTTCGAACTGGCCGGGCTGTTCGATCCAGGCTGCGCGCACTACGCCGTCGACCACGTACAGCGCGAAGCGGCGCGAGCGGATGCCCATGCCCGAGGCGCTGGCATCGAGTTCCAGGCCGAGCGCGCGGGTCAGTTCGGCATTGCCATCGGACAGCATCAGCAGGCCATCGGGCACGCTTTGGTCGGCGGCCCAGGCCTTCATCACGAAGGGGTCGTTGACCGCCATGCAGTAGACGTCGATGCCGCGCTGGCGGAACGCCTCGAACTTTTCGACGTAGCCGGGCAGGTGGCGGGCCGAACAGGTCGGGGTGAATGCACCGGGCACGGCAAACAGCACCACCTTGCGTGCGTCGAACAGCGAATGCGTATCGAGCGTTTCGATGCCCTCACGGATGCGCTTGAGGGTCACTTCCGGGATGCGGTCGCCAACGTGGATGGTCATGGTGAACTCCTTGCAGGGGCAGGCTAGTGGGCCGGATGGGACAGGGGCGTCAAGACATTGGAAAACCCGTGTGCAGGCCCCATCTTCAGGCGTTGCGGCGGGGGCTTCCAGCCACAGCCTGGGGCATCGGGATGGCAGCCGCATTGCGCAGGATCAGTCGGCCTCACCGCGGCCGCACGATGGGCGGCGTAGCATCGCCGGCGCGTAGAATGAACCCGGGGCGGCGCCACCGGCGCGGCCGAAGCGAATCGAGGTAGCTGGATGGAATTCAAGGATTACTACGCCACCCTGGGGGTGGAACCGAGCGCGGGCGAGGCAGAGATCAAGACCGCCTATCGCCGGCTGGCACGCAAGTACCACCCGGACGTCAGCAAGGAGGCCGGGGCCGAAGACAAGTTCAAGGCGGTCAACGAGGCCTACGAGGCGCTGCGCGATCCCGAGAAGCGCGCGGCCTATGACCAGCTGCGCGCGCAGGGCTACCGCCCGGGCGAGGAATTCAACGTGCCGCCGAACTATGGCGGCGCCGGTGGCTTCAATTTCGAGGAAGTGTTCGGCGGTGGCGGCCCCAATGGCGGCTTCAGCGACTTCTTCGAGAGCCTGTTCGCACGCCAGCGTGGCGGCGCCGGCCCGGGGCCTGGCTTCAGCAGCCAGGGGCATGCGCCCAACCGTGATACCCGCGCCAAGCTGTCGGTTCCGCTGGAGGCGGCCTACAACGGCGACAGCCTGCGCATCACCGTCAACGGCAAGCAGCTGGACGTGCGCGTGCCCAAGGGCATCCGCCCGGGCCAGGTGATCCGCCTGGCAGGGCAGGGCAACCACGGTGGCAACCTGCTGCTGGAAGTGGAGTACGCCGCGCACCCGCAGTTCGAGGTCGATGGCCGCAACATCCTCTACACGCTGCCGGTCACGCCATGGCAGGCCGCGCTGGGCACCAGCATCAGCGTACCGACCCTGGGCGGTGCGGTGGAGCTGAAGATCCCGGCCGATTCCGATGCCGGCCGCAAGCTGCGCCTGCGCGGGCGCGGCCTGCCGGGCAATCCGGACGGCGACCAGATCGTCGAGATCGAGATCGTGGCCCCGGCGGCGACCGACGAGGCGCAGAAGAAGGCCTACCGGAACCTGGCCAAGGCCTTTGGCGAAAGCATTTGAAGGTAGTGCCGGCCGCTGGCCGGCACCCACCAAGCAAAAGCGTGCCAACCAAGGTTGGCACCCACCGGAGCAGGCTTCAGCCCTGCCCGGCGAACACCCGCTCCAGCACCTCGGAGAGTTCGTCTTCCGAGAACGGCTTGGTGATGTAGGCCTTGGCGCCCTGGCGCATGCCCCACATGCGGTCGGTGTCCTGGTCCTTGGTGGTCACCAGGATCACCGGGATGTGCCGGGTGGCCTCGTCGCGGGCGAGGGTGCGGGTGGCCTGGAAGCCGTTGAGGTTGGGCATCACCACGTCCATCAGGACCAGGTCGGGCAGCTCGGCCTTGGCGGTTTCGACCCCGGCGGCGCCATCGGTGGCGGTCAGGATCTGGTGCCCGAGCTTCTCGACGATGCGCTGTATCCCCAACAGCTGCGACGGTGAGTCGTCGACAATCAGAATGCGTGCCATGTTGTTCCCCATGTAATGCCCGCAGTGTAGTGCGGGCACATTACCGGCGGGAGGGCCACGTCTGCCGTCCGTCGCCTGCCTGCGACGTTCAGTCGATCCGCACCACGGTGCGGCCCAGCGAGCCGCCGGCCAGCATCCGTGCGAACACCGCTGGCAGGCCATCGAGGCCGACCTCGGCGGTGCAGATGCGGTCCAGGTGCTGCGGCTTCCACTCGCTGCCCAGGCGTGCCCACACTTCCTCGCGCAGCGCGCGTGGTGCGTTCGCCGAGGACACGCCCAGAAGCGACACGCCGCGCAGGATGAACGGCATCACCGTCATGTCCAGCGTCGGGCTGGCGGCCAGGCCGGCGCTGACCACGCTGCCATAGGGCACGGTCTGCGCCAGCAGGCTGGCCAGCATCGGGCCACCGGCGTTGTCGAGGCCACCGCCGAAGCGCGCCGACTGCAGCGGGCCGGGGTCGGCCAGCGCCGCGCGCGGCAGCACCTCGCTGGCACCGATGCCGCGCAGGAAGTCGGCCTGGTCCGGCTTGCCGCTGACCGCGTGCACGCTGTAGCCGGCACGGCTGAAGATCGAAAGCGCCAGCGCACCGACGCCACCGCTGGCGCCGGTGACCGCCAGCGGGCCGAGGTCCGGGGTCTGCCGGTTGTCCTGCATGCGCAGCAGCGCCAGCGCCGCGGTGAAGCCGGCGGTGCCCAGCACCATCGCCTCGCGCGGGCTCAGCCCGGCCGGCTGCGCGATCACCGCGCGCGACTCCAGCCGCACGTACTGGCTGTAGCCGCCGTCGCGGGTCTCGCTGAGGCCGCAGCCGGTGGCCAGTACCGCGTCGCCTTCACGCCAGTCCGGGTCGGTGCTGGCGACCACGGTGCCGGCCACGTCGATGCCGCCCACCAGCGGGAAGCGGCGCAGGATCTTCCCCTTGCCGGTGCCGGCCAGGGCGTCCTTGTAGTTGACCGAGGACCAGTGGGCGCGGATCAGCACCTGTCCAGGGTTGAGGTCGTCCACCCTGAGCTGGGCCAGGCCACTGCGGTAGCCGGCGCCGTCGTTTTCGATGCGGAAGGCGGTGAACGGGGTGGTGGGGGCCATCGGCGCTGCCTGACTTCGAGGAAAACGCCACCTTACCCCGTTGCCCCCCTTTCGATCCTGCCGATCCGCCCCATCTTGTATGATCGGTAATGGTTTCACGGCTGGCGCCGCGGGAAGGGCCCGCGCCGCAGCCCACATCTTGATGGAGCGTGCATGGCCTGGAATACACCCGGCGGCAACAAGGGCGGACAAGGCCCCGAGGACAATCGACGCGGGCCGTTCGGGTCGCGCGGCGGTGGCAATGGTGGTGGCTGGGGGGGACTGCCCGGGCCGCTGAAGGACCTGTTCGACGGCGGCATCGTGCGTTGGATCGTCGCGGCCGTGGTGCTGCTGGTGCTGTTCTCCAGCTTCCAGCTGATCGGCGAACAGCAGCGTGGCGTGGTGCTGCGCTTCGGCCAGTTCTCGCGCATCCTGCAGCCCGGCCCGAACTTCAAGCTGCCGTGGCCGATCGAATCGGTCACCAAGGTCAATGCCACCGAGATCAAGACGTTCTCGATCCAAGTGCCGGTGCTGACCCGTGACGAGAACATCGTCAACGTCTCGCTGAACGTCCAGTACCGCATCGACGACCCGCAGCAGTACCTGTTCGGCACCGTTGATGCCAACCAGGTGCTGGAGCAGTCGGCGCAGAGCGCGGTGCGTGAGGAAGTCGGTCGCGCCGACCTCAATGCCGTGCTGAACAACCGTGGCCCGCTGGCCGTGGCCGCCGAAGAGCGCCTGCAGGCGCTGCTGAAGGCGTTCAAGACCGGCCTGACCGTGACCGGCCTGACCCTGCAGGACGCCCGTCCGCCGGAGGAAGTGAAGCCGGCCTTCGACGAGGTCAACGGCGCCCAGCAGGTCAAGGAACGCCTGATCAACGAAGCCCAGGCCTACGCCGCCAAGGTCGTGCCGGAAGCCCGAGGCCAGGCCTCGCGCGCCCGTACCACTGCCGAAGGCTACAAGCAGGCCGTGGTGTCCAAGGCCGAGGGTGACGCGCAGCGCTTCAGCCTGTTGCAGGCCCAGTACAAGGACGCCCCGGAAGTGACCCGCAAGCGCCTGTGGCTGGAGACCGTGCAGCAGGTGCTGAGCGAGAACCGCAAGGTGATCGGTGGCGATGGCCGCCAGCTGATCTACGTGCCGATGACCGGCGATACCCGTCCCAGCACCTCGGCCCCGGCCGCAGTGGCGAACCCGGACGTGGTGATGCCGTCGCTGCCGGGTGCAGCGGCGGAAGCTTCCCGTGATCCGGGCCGGCCGGTGGGCCGCCCGACCGGGCGACCGAGCGGCCGTGAGGAGGGCAGCCGATGAAGAGTCCTATCTGGATCGCCGTGATCGTGGCGGTGGCGCTGGGCCTGCTCGGCTCGGTGTACGTGGTCCGCGAGGACCAGACCGCCATGGTCCTGAACCTGGGCAAGGTGGTGCGTTCGGACATCAAGCCGGGCCTGCACTTCAAGGTGCCGGTGGTGGAAACGGTGAAGGTCTTCGACCGCCGCTTCCAGGTGCTCGACACCGCGCCGGCGCGTTACTTCACCGCCGAGCAGAAGGACGTCAGCGTCGACTTCTTCGCCATCGGCTACATCTCCAACGTGGGCGACTAC
This sequence comes from Stenotrophomonas sp. YJH_SMC_57, assembly GCF_059369755.1. Taxonomy (NCBI): domain Bacteria; kingdom Pseudomonadati; phylum Pseudomonadota; class Gammaproteobacteria; order Lysobacterales; family Lysobacteraceae; genus Stenotrophomonas; species Stenotrophomonas sp. YJH_SMC_57. The sequence goes on along the minus strand of NZ_JCAFSZ010000001.1, from coordinate 198,472 downwards.
TTCCGTGCCACCGGCGGCGATCCGCGCATCGCCAATGCCCGCCTGGCACCGATCATCACCGACTCGCTGCGCAACCAGATCAACTCGCGCACGCTGCAGCAGCTGGTCTCCGGCGACCGCAGCGAGCTGATCGCCGAGCAGCTGAAGGGGATCAACGAAGCCGTGGCCGGGCTGGGCATGCAGATGATCGACCTGCGCATCAAGCAGGTGGACCTGCCGACCGACAGCCAGGTGATCAACGACGTGTACGAGCGCATGCGCGCGCAGCGCAAGCAGGAAGCGGCCAAGCTGCGTGCGGAAGGCGAGGAACAGTCGCTGACCATCCGCGCCCAGGCCGACCGTGACAGCACCGTGCTGATCGCCGAGGCCGAGCGCGATGCACAGCGCCTGCGCGGTGAAGGCGATGCCGATGCGGCCCGCATCTACGGCAAGGCCGGCTCGGCCGATCCGTCGTTCTACGCGTTCTACCGCAGCCTGGAGGCCTACCGTGGCTCCATGACCGACGGCAACGGCGTGATCGTGCTCGACAAGAACGACCCGTTCCTGCAGTACCTGAAGAACGACCGCTGAGGTCTCAGGGCATTACCCCACGGGGCCCGGCCAGATGCCGGGCCCCGTGCTTTTTCCGGAGTCCCCCCATGAAAGATCTGTTCGCCGCCGTCTGCCTGGTGGCGGTGCTGGAAGGCCTGTTCCTGTTTGTTGCCCCGTTCGCCTGGAAGCGCATGGCCGAGCGCCTGCTGGACCTGCCCAGCCCGGCCCTGCGCAGCTTCGGCGGGCTGGTGCTGCTGGCCGGGCTGAGCCTGCTGTGGTGGGCCCGGCATTGATAGGGTAGTGCCGGCCGCTGGCCGGTAACCTGGGATCGCCGGCCAGCGGCCGGCACCACCGGGAAGGCGCCTGACCGGCCGGTGAAGCCGCCCGTCGGAAAGGTGGCACCCGACCCCGGAAACCCGGATAATGCACAAAAGCCGGACGGGCCTCCCCGTTCGGCTTTTTCCGTGTCTGGGCCTTCCATCGCCGGCGCTCCCCGTTTGGAGCCGCCATCCAGGTGCTGGCCAGCCCCGCCACGGTTTACCCGTCCGCGGCCCCGATGGCCGCAACAAATCGAGGAGCCCGTCATGGGTCAGTCTGTCGTAGTGTTGGGTGCCCAGTGGGGCGATGAAGGCAAGGGCAAGATCGTCGATCTGCTCACTGAGGAAATCGGCGCCGTGGTGCGCTTCCAGGGCGGCCACAATGCCGGCCACACCCTGGTCATCAATGGCAAGAAGACCGTCCTGCACCTGATCCCGTCGGGCATCCTGCGTGACGATGCGCTGTGCCTGATCGGCAATGGCGTGGTGATCTCGCCGGCCGCGCTGCAGAAGGAAATCGCCGAGCTGGAAGCCTCCGGCGTGGAAGTGCGTTCGCGCCTGAAGATCTCCCCCGCCGCGCCGCTGATCATGCCGTACCACATCGCCCTGGACCAGGCGCGCGAACGCGCTGCCGGCGGCAAGGCGATCGGCACCACCGGCCGTGGCATCGGCCCGGCCTACGAAGACAAGGTGGCGCGTCGCGGCATCCGCATCGCCGACCTGCATTACCCGAAGCAGCTGGAAGAACTGCTGCGCACCGCGCTGGATTACCACAACTTCGTGCTGACCAAGTATCTGAACACCGATGCGGTCGACTTCCAGAAGACCTTCGACGAAGCACTGGCCTTCGGCGAGTACGTGCAGCCGATGAAGTCCGACGTGGCCGGCATCCTGCACGACCTGCGCAAGCAGGGTAAGCGCGTGCTGTTCGAAGGTGCGCAGGGTGCGCTGCTGGACATCGACCACGGCACCTACCCGTACGTCACCAGCTCCAACACCACCGTCGGTGGCGCGCTGGCCGGTTCGGGCGTTGGCGCCGATTCGATCGACTACGTGCTGGGCATCGCCAAGGCCTACGCCACCCGCGTCGGCGGTGGCCCGTTCCCGACCGAACTGGACGATGAAGTCGGCCAGGGCATCCGTGACCGTGGCGCCGAGTACGGTGCCTCCACCGGTCGCCCGCGTCGTTGTGGCTGGATGGACATCGTCGCGCTGAAGCGCGCCGTGGCCATCAACGGCATCAGCGGCCTGTGCATCACCAAGCTGGACGTGCTGGATGGCATGGAAAAGCTGAAGGTCTGCATCGCCTACGAATACAACGGCAAGCGCACCGAGTACGCGCCGCTGGACGCGCAGGGCTGGGAAGACTGCACCCCGGTCTACCTGGAGTTCCCGGGCTGGAGCGAGAACACCCACGGCATCACCAACTGGGACGAGCTGCCGCCGGCCGCACGTGCTTACCTGCGTTCGCTGGAAGAACTGGCCGGTTGCCCGATCAGCATCGTTTCCACCGGCCCGGACCGCGACCACACCATGGTCCTGCAGGATCCGTTCGCCTGACGCAATAACGCTGTTCAATTGAGAGAAGATCGCCGCGACTCCCTGTGGGGTCGCGGCGTTTTGTTTTGGGCCGGAGCAATCTTCGGCGGCCCGTGCGGGCTCCAGTAGTGCCAGCCCATGGCTGGCAGAACTGAAGCCACCAACATGTCGCTTTCAGCGCGCCAATTCGGCCGACCACGTCAAATTCTTCCAAGCCACACATCCTTCATGCTCCCCGCATACAACTTCTCGTAAGCGATAAACGTCACGCGCCATTCTGAAGTCAGAGTTGTTCGCGTCACCGCACGTCGCTTCCATCCGCGCACCAGCACAGTTGCGCCTGTTCCTGTCGCATCCACCGCTCCCCGCGCATGCAAGAATTCCCAGAGTGCGCTCGACTCAACCGAAATTTTCGGATTTTTCTCATTGAGCCGATCGTGCAGGCGTAGACACCATGGCGCGCCACCGGAAAAGGGTGGCCGGGCGTGCAAACCCGAGATAGGTGTTACTTACGCTTGCCAGCCGGCACCGTCCTGAAGCGGTGCCGGCTGGCAATCCGTCGGTCTTTATGGCGGGCGGTGCGTGGGGGTCTTCGGACCCGCCGGTCATTGGTAACTATCTATCCCGGTTTGCAACCCGCACCGTCCGCCACCCGCTTCCGCGCGGTGGCGCTGTTACGTACAGCCAAGGGAAGCCGACGCCATGACCACTCGCAAGACCCCGCCGTTCCATGTTGTTGAGCCCATCAACGACGACGCGGATCCCGCCGACGATCTCAGCACGTTCCAGGGCTGCCTCACCCGCATCCGTGATGGCGAAGGCTCCGATGGCATGTTGTGGCCGGAGGAGGCCCTGTCCGACGGACGACGTCAGTCCCTGGCGCGGATCGACCGTGCGGCCGTGGGCATCCTCACCGCGGTGGAGATGCTGCATGCGGCCAACCGTTGCGCCAGCATGGCGACGCCGCGCAGGCACCTGGACGAAGGTGTGGTGGAAGGGCTTTTCTTCGCCTGCCGCGAACTTGCCGAGCTGGTGTGCAGGGAAGTCAGGCCGGCCTGACTCCTTCCGCATGCGCGATGCCCAGCCTCGCCACCGGGCGAGGTACCGGGTGGGGTCACGCGCTGCTTTGCGCCGGCACTGTGGTCACGTGCAGTTCTGCGCTACGTTGTGGCCAATGCCAGCAGGGATGCAGCGCGATGACCGGGGGTTCGGCATGAAAGGCGAGACCGTGGCACGGGTGGCCCTGTGGCTGCTGTGGAGCCTGTGGGCGCTGGCCTGCATCGTGCTGCTGCTGGGCGCGGTCGCCAACCACCTGGCCTCGCGCACGCAGACCCTGCCACTGGTGCTGCAGCCGGGCGCCTCGGCCGAGATCACGGTCTATCGCTTCATCGACGATCCGCTGCGCCTGCGACTGCGCTATGCCGATGACGGCGCCGATCCTTTGGTTGACCCCGAGCTGCGCCTGCGCGCGGAAACCCCGACCGATCGCAATGAGTTCCGCGCGGACACGCGCTCACCTTCGGCAACGGCCGAGGTCATTCGTGCACTGGAATCGGTCGAGCCCGACCGCTTCGCCGCCTCGTATTTCGGCTACGGCCGCGGTGATGCATTGCCGCGTGGCCGTTCCTGGCTGCGGCTGACCGTGCTGGCGGTCGACCCGGCGCTGGCCGGCCGTGCGGCCTCGGTGGACCTGCTGCCGCCGATGGACGTGCTGAAACTGACCGACCTGGACTACCTCTGGCTGTGGCCGTTCTTCTTCTGGCCGCCGGTGGCGCTCCTTTTACTGATTGCCGGTGGCGGACTGGCGGCTGCCAGCATCGCGCTGCGGCGCTGGCGACGCCGTCCTCCACCCGGGTAGCGCCGGGCCACGCCCGGCAGTGCACTTGCCAGATACCCAATATGGGCATAATAATGCCCAATATGGGTATCCCCGCCGCCAATCCGTCTTCCGCCGGCCCTGTCGGGCTGGCCGACGCGCTCTTCACCCAGACCCAGCAACGGGTGCTGGCCCTGCTGTTCGGGCAGGACAGCCGCGATTTCAGCATCTCCGAGCTGATCAGCGGCAGCGGTGCCGGCTCGGGCGCCGTGCAGCGCGAAGTGGCCAAGCTGGTCGCAAGTGGACTGGTCGAGCAACGCAGGGTCGGTCACCAGAAGCGCTATCGCGCGTATGCCGGCTCGCCCATCCATGCCGAACTGGTGTCGCTGGTGCACAAGACCATCGGCCTCGCACAGCCGCTGCGCGAGGCGCTGCAACCGCTGCAGGATCAGATTGCGCTGGCCTTCGTCTTCGGTTCGGTGGCCAAGCACACCGACAGCGCGCACAGCGACATCGATCTGATGCTGATATCCGATACGCTGGGCTACGCTGACTTGATGGCCGTGCTCGATCCGCTGGAAGATCGCCTGGGCCGGCCGGTGAACCCCACGCTGTACACGCATGACGAACTGAATGATCGCCTGCGCAAGGGCAATGCCTTCCTGCAGCGCGTACTGGAACAGCCCAAGGTCTGGGTGATTGGAGGAATGGATGACCTCGCCATTGCAGAATCTGGTCGGGCCGGGTAAACCGCTCACCGTCGAACCACCCGATCCGCGCGAGATCGAAGGGCTTCAGCGCTCGGCTCTTGCGCGGCTGCGCGATGCGCGCAATGGCACCCTGTCGCTGGAAAGCCGCTTCGATCTCGCCTACAACGCCGCGCACGCGTTGAGTCTGGCTGCGTTGCGTGCGCAGGGGTTCCGGCCCAGCAACCGCTACATCGTGTTCCAGTCGCTCAAGCACACGCTGGGCGTTGGTCCGGAGGTATGGCGCGTACTCGACAAGTGCCACCAGCAGCGCAATCTGGCCGAGTACGAGGGCGAACTGGATGTCAGCGGGCGTCTGGTGGAAGACCTCATCATCGCCTGCGAAGCGGTGCGTGTTGCTTCAGGCCTCTGACTGGAGCGAGTGCCGAAGCGTCAGCGCCCCGGCTGCAGCAACGGGTACGGATTGATCGACTCGCCCTTCCACCATTGCTTCTCCGGGCCCAGCACGTGCACCTCGAAATGCAGGTGCGGGGCCTCGGCGCTGGCATTGCCGGTGCTGCCGACGTAGCCGATCACTTCCCCGCGCTTGATCACCTTCTTTTCCGCCAGCCCATCGGCATAGCGTTGCAGGTGGGCGTAGTAGTAGCACCAGCGTCCGCTGGGTTCGAACTGGTAGATCGTCAGGCCACCGCGCTCGCTGTCGAACAGCTTTTCCACTGTGCCATCAGCCACGGCCAGCACCGGCGTACCGGCGTCGGCCATGATGTCGATGGCATCGTGTACGCGCCCTTCGCTGCGTGCATCGGTGAAGGTGTCGCGCAGCTGCGAGGCTTCGATGCCCTGTACGGGCAGCAACAGGCCGGTTGGCGTGCCGCTCGCGCTGGCCGACGGTGCCACCGATGCGGAAGGCGCTGCATCCACCTGCGGAGCTGCAGGCGCCTTCACCGGCGTTGCAGCCACTGTGGGTTGCGGGGCAGGCTGGGCAACGGCCACCGGTTGAGTCACATCCCGGCGCAACCACCAACCTGCACCCAGGCCCAGCAGCACGCCCAGCACAATCAGCTGCGAAAGACGCATCGGCTCACTCCTGCATCACCACTGCCACCGAGGTATCCACGGCATCGGCTACGCGCAGCGCATCCCAGTTGGTCATGCGCACGCAGCCATGCGATTCGGTCTTGCCGACGTGGCCGGGCTCGGGCGTGCCGTGCAGGCCATAGTGCGGCTTGGACAGATCGATCCAGACCCGGCCCACGGGATTGTTCGGGCCCGGCGGCAGCGTGGCCTTCTTCTCGCCCTTGCGCGCATCCCAGAACAGTTTCGGGTTGTAGTGGAAGGGCGGATCGCGATACACGCCGAGGATCTTCCATTCACCGATCGGCAGCGGGTCATGCTGGCTGCCGGAGGACACCGGTACCTGCGCAATCACCTTGCCTTGCGCATCCAGCAGCTGCAGCGTGGAATCGGATTTGTCGACCACCACTTTGGCCGCCTTCGGCAGCGGGGCCGGGGCGATGTTGGGGACCTGGATGCGGCTGCCCGCCTTGGCCAGATCGACGCCGGGGTTGAGCACCTTCAGCAGTTCCGGCGAGGCGTGGAAGCGCTCGCCGAGGGCTTCGGCCACGCTGCCGTAGCCCAGCGATTTCAACTTGGCCTGTGCGGCAGGCCCTTTGGGAATCGCCTGGAACGGGCCGGCCACATCCTCGGCGGTCAGGGTGTAACTGGCCAGCGGCCCAACCGTATCGGCCTGCAGCGCTTTCCAGGTGGCGTCGTCCAGTTCCCCCGTCACGGTCAGCCCGCGCGCTGCCTGGAAGCCGGATACCGCCCTGCGCTGGTTGCTGCCCACTTCCCCATCGATCTGGCCCGGCGAGAAATTCGCGCGATCCAGCAGCACCTGGGCGTGCAGCGGCGAGCGCGGCGCGGTATCGGGTCCGGCCTTCTCGGCAATGGGCTCCGGCAGCTGGGCCGGCGGCGGCACCTGCGCGAAGGCGGGGGACACCAGCAAGGACAGGGCGAGCACGGCGGGGCGGTATACGGGCATGGAGGACTCCGGCAGATGGCAGCTCTACCCTGCCCGGAGAGGCTGCTCAGCCCCCGTGAAAGCGACCTGATGCCGGCATGAGCAGGGCAGCCCTGGCGTGGCCCGGGCCTTTGTCGCAGAAGCGCCGTGCGTGGCCTCACCAAGGTGAACGGCTGCCGACGCCCGTGCGTGTTGCCGATAAAGAATGCCGGCAGCGCAGCCGATACGGGCGCATCCCCCCGTTTTGGATGTACCGATGAACTACTTGAGGAATGTCAGGGTCGCCTGGCGTCTTGGGCTGGGCTTTGGCCTGTTGCTGCTGCTGGTCGCCGCCGTGGTGGCCACGGGTGCCACCGCCAGCGTCGTGCAGAAGCGCGCAATGCAGCAGGTGGTCGATGTCAGCGTGGCCAAGGTGCGCCTGCTGTCGCAGATGCTCGATGCCAACAACCAGATGATGGTGGTGCGCCGCGAGATGCTGATCCGCCAGGGCGATGACCGTGGCCACGACGAGCAGCGCATTGCCGATCTGGTCAAGCGCTACGAGGCCAGCTGGTCCGCCTACCAGGCGCTGCCCAGCGATGCCGACGGCAAGGCCATTGCTGAAACCATCGCAGCCAAGCGCGCCATCGCCCGCCCGCTCAACAAGCAGACCAGCGAACTGATGGAGCAGGGTGACTATCCCGGCGCGGTGGCGCTGACCCTGGGCCCGGTGCAGGAAGCGGCCAACGGCTGGAACAAGGCGCTGTCCGATGGCGTGGACTTCGAAGAGAAGGAAAGCCGTGATGCAGCCGCCGAGGCGATCCGCCTGGGTGAGCGCAGCCTGCTGCAGCTGCTGGTGCTGGGCGGCGTTGCATTGCTGGTTGGCATCGCTGCCTCGGTGATGATCGGCCGCAGCCTGACCGGCCCGCTGGCGCGCGCAGTGAACCTGGCCGAGCGCTTGGCCAAGGGCGAGCTGGATCAGGAATTCCGGCTTGGCGGTCGTGACGAATTGACCCAGCTGGGCCTGGCGATGGCCAGCGTGCGGCAGAGCGTGCAGGCCGCGATCGGCGCGCAGCTGCAGATGGCCGAGCAGCATGAGGCGGGCGCGATCCGCTATCGCATGGATGCCAGCGCGTTCCCGGGTGATTTCGGGCGCATGGTGCAGGCCACCAACAGCCTGGTCGAATCGCACGTGCAGGTGGAACTGCTGATGGCCGAGGTGATGCAGCGCTACGCCATCGGCGACCTCAGCCGCGACCTGCCGGACTACCCGGGCGAGAAGGGCGCGCTGACCCGTACCCTGTCCGCCGTGAAGCAGAGCCTGATGGCGATCAACGCGCAGATCGATGAACTGGCCCGCGCCGCGCGCGCCGGTGACTTCAGCATGCGCGGCGATGCCGCCGCATTCCAGTACCAGTTCAAGGCGATGGTTGAGCACCTCAACGGCATGATGGCCAGCTCGCAGGCCAGCATCGCCGATGTCTCCGACGTGCTGCGTGCGATCTCGCATGGCGACCTGACCGCACGCATGGACGGCGATTACGACGGCGTGTTCGCCCGCATGCGCGACGATGCCAACACCACCACCGCACAGCTGACCGGCATCGTGCGTGGCATCCAGGTGGCGGCCGACAGCATCAACAACTCCGCGCAGGAACTCGCCGCCGGCAACAACGACCTGTCGCGCCGCACCGAGCAGCAGGCCGCCAATCTGGAAGAAGCTGCCGCCTCGATGGAGGAACTGACCTCGACCGTGCGCCAGAATGCCGAGCTGGCCCGCCAGGCCGACAGCGAAGCACACGCCGCCGGTGCTGCGGTGCGCGAGACCGAACAGGCGATGGCACAGATGGCGTCGGTGATGGGCGAGATCGACCAGTCGTCGGCCCGCATCTCGGAAATCTCCACGGTGATCGATGGCATTGCGTTCCAGACCAACATCCTCGCGTTGAACGCTGCAGTCGAAGCCGCCCGCGCAGGCGAGCAGGGCCGTGGCTTCGCCGTGGTCGCCAGCGAAGTGCGCACGCTCGCGCAGCGCGCCGGTGTCGCCGCCAAGGAGATCAAGGAACTGATCGAAGATGCTGCCGCCAAGGTGAAGAGTGGCCTGGCAGTGACCGTTGAATCCGAAGCTGCGATCGCACGCGTGGCCCAGGCCAGTTCGCGCACCACGCAGCTGATGAGCGACATCGCTGCGGCGAGCAAGGAGCAGGCCGCCGGTATCGAGCAGGTCAACCAGGTGGTGGTGCAGATGGATCAGGTCACCCAGCAGAACGCTGCGCTGGTGGAAGAAGCCACCGCCGCCAGCCGCGCGCTGGAAGAACAGGCGCATGCGCTGACTACGTCGGTGTCGGTGTTCAAGGTGGAAGGCGCAGCAGCTTCCGCCGTGCCACGTCGCGCGGCCTGAGCAGGTCACTTCCGTTGAAATTGTGCGGCCGCAGGGCACTGCGGCCGCGTTCCGGTGGATGGCTCGCGATCAGCCACTGGCGCGGGTGCGCGCCGCCTTCTTCGCCGCCGCTTTGCGCACACTCTTCTTCGCGGCACGGGTCTTGGCTGCCTTCTTCGCGGCCGCGCTGCGCGAAGCAGCGGTGCTGGCCTTCTTTGCCGCTGCCTTGCGAGCGGGAGCCTTCTTTGCGGCGGTCTTCTTCGTTGTGGCCTTGCTGGCAGTCTTCCCGGCACTCTTGCGCGCGCTGCCGCTGCGCTTGCCACCCCCATCCTGCTTGTTCACCGTGGCCCAGGCGATGCGCTCGGCCGTGCCTTCGCTGGCACCGCGCTGGCGCTCGCTCTCTTCGATGTGCTCGGCCTGGCGCTTCTGCTTGTCGGTATAGGCGGATTTGTCACCGCGTGGCATGGCAGGGTCTCCGGTGGGGGCTGGCCCCCACGGTGGCCCTGGCGGCGTTAAGCACAAGTCCCGCAAGGGTGATCGCACCGGCAAGGCCGCCTCGGCTATGCTTGCCGCATGCGAGTCGAACCCGCCGACATCGAAGCCCTGTTCGACGCCATCCCGGATGTGCTGTTCTTCATCAAGGACCGCCAGGGGCGTTACACCCACGTCAACCAGACCATGCTGCGGCGGCTGGGCCTGCGCGCGCGCAAGGATGTGATCGGGCGCACCGCGGCCGAGATCTACCCGACCGGGCTCAGTGCGGACTATGTCGACCAGGACGCCCGCGTGCTGTCCGGCGAGGTGATCGAGAACCTGATGGAGCTGCACCTGTTCGCCAACCGCGAACCGGGCTGGTGCCTGACCTGCAAGCGCCCGCTGCTGGTCGATGGGGCCATCGAGGGCCTGATCGGCATTTCCCGCGACCTCGGCCAGAAGGACAGCCTCGGCACCCAGTACGAGCAGCTGCGGCTGGCCCTGGCCCACCTCAATGCGCATTACGCCGAGAACGTGCGCATGCAGACCCTGCTGGATATCACCGGCTTCTCGCTGTCCAAGCTGGAGCGCAGCTTCCGCAAGGTGTTCCAGATGACCCCGCAGCAGGTGCTGACCCGGCTGCGGATCCAGATGGCCATGCACCTGCTGCACGGTGACGACACCATCGCCTGCATCGGCCAGGCCTGCGGCTTCAGCGACCAGAGTGCGTTCACCCGCAAGTTCAAGGCTGAAACCGGTTTCTCGCCGCGTGCCTATCGGGCCCGTATCGGTGGGAACGTCGGCGAGCCCGCCCTGGCCTGAGCCGCCTGCTGCGCTGTGCCTATCCCCGCGGGCATGGGACAGGGTAAGGTGTCGCCCCTGTAGCCCGCCGCCAGCCCCGCCGATGCCCAATTCGATTCCGACCGCTTCGCCGTCCCGCCTCGGACATTCGCTCAAGCCCCGCCAGCTGATCATGATGGGCCTGGGCAGCGCCATCGGCGCCGGATTGTTCCTCGGCTCGGGCGTGGGTGTGCAGGCGGCCGGTCCGGCGGTGCTGGTGTCCTACCTGGTGGCCGGTGCGCTGGTGATCATCGTGATGAACGCGCTGGGCGAGATGGCGGCGGCCAAACCGACCAGCGGTGCGTTCTCGGTGTACGCCGCCGACGCCATGGGCGCCACGGCCGGCGCCACCGTCGGCTGGCTGTGGTGGGTGCAGCTGGTGATCGTGATCGCCGCCGAGGCGGTGGGTGCGGCCGGCCTGCTGGCCACGGTGTGGCCAGCGATACCGGTACCGATGGCGGCGCTGGCGTTCATGCTGTTCTTCACCGCAATCAACCTGCTCGGGGTGAAGAACTTCGGCGAGTTCGAGTTCTGGTTCGCGATCCTCAAGGTGGTGGCGATCCTGGCGTTCATCGCCATTGGTGTGGCGCTGCTGATGGGCTGGCTGCCGCAGGTGACCTCACCGGGCCTGAGCAACTTCACCGACCACGGCGGCTTTGCGCCGAAGGGCCTGGCCGGTATCGGTGCGGCGCTGCTGGTGGTGGTGTTCGCCTTCGGCGGCACCGAGATCGTGGCCGTCGCCGCCGCTGAAACCGAAGACCCCGAGCGCAGCATCGCGCGTGCGATCCGAACCGTGGCCTGGCGCATCCTGGTGTTCTACATCGGCTCGCTGAGCGTGATCATCGCCGTGGTGCCGTGGACCAGCGAGGCGCTGAAGTCGCCGTTCGCCGCGGTGCTGGATATCGCCCGTATTCCGGGTGCGGGCACCGCCATCACCCTGATCGCGGTGATCGCGCTGCTGTCGGCGCTCAATGCCAACCTCTACGGTGCCTCGCGCATGATGTATTCGCTGGCGCAGCGCCGCGAAGCCCCGGCCGTGCTCGGCTGGACCGATCCGCGCCAGGTGCCGGTGATCGCCGTGCTGGCCAGCGTGCTGTTCGGCTTTGCCGCCACGGTGATGGAACTGCTGTTCCCGGACCGGGTACTGCCGGTGCTGCTGAACATCGTCGGTTCCACCTGCCTGCTGGTGTGGACGCTGTCGCTGGTCTCGCAGCTGGTGCTGCGTCGGCGCGCGGATCGCCTGGGCACGCGCCTGCCGTTCCGCATGGCCGGTTTCCCATGGCTGACCTGCTGTGCGCTGGCGATCCTGGCGCTGATCTTCGGCCTGCTGCTGAGTGAGTCGCACACCCGCCTGCAGTTCCTGTCGATGGTGGCACTGACCGCCAGCATCGCCGCTGGCAGCGCCATTGCGCGGCGGATGCGCGAGGCGTGATGGAAGCTGCCGGCCAGCGGCCGGCACTACCACGGGGGCTGCACATCCGACGTGCGATGCTGATCGCGTGGGCCGTCACCGGCCCGTCGAACAGGAGTTCCGCATGCTGCGCAGCCGTCCGTTCCTGATGTTCACCGGCCAGGCCGAAGCCGCCCTGGCCCTGTATGCCGAGGCCTTTGCCGATTTCCGGCTGCTGGCGCTGCAACGCCACCCGGAGGGGCCCGGTGCCGGCGTGCCTGGCCAGGTCCGCCAGGCCATCTTCCTGCTCGGCGGCACCCATTACCTGTGTTTTGACAGCCTGGACGTACACGACTTCACATTCTCGCCCTCGATTTCGCTGTTCGTCGAGTGTGCCGGCGCCGAGCAGTTCGAGCGCGCGGCGCGCGTGCTGGGCGAGGGCGGCCATTGGCTGATGCCGGTGGGTGACTACGATTTCAGCAACCGCTATGGCTGGGTCCAGGACCGCTTCGGCGTGTCCTGGCAGTTGAGCCTGGGGCAGATGCCGGACCCGTGATCGGATCTTTGTGGGTGTGGACCTTGGTCCACACGCCCTTGAAAAAACGGCCCGCATGCGCGGGCCGTTTTCATTTCCGATGGATCGAAGGCTTAGGCCTCGACTTCATCGTCCTTGTAGGCATCGACCGGGATGCAGGCACACATCACGTTCTTGTCGCCGTACACGTTGTCCACGCGCGCCACCGGCGGCCAGTACTTGCCCTGCTTCAGGCTGGCCAGCGGGAAGGCGGCCAGTTCGCGCGGGTAGGCATGGGTCCACTCGCTGGCGGTCACCGCGGTGGCCGTGTGCGGTGCGTTCTTCAGCGGGTTGTCCTCGCGGTCCAGGCGGCCGTCTTCGATCGCGCTGATTTCCTCGCGGATCTGGATCATCGCGTTGATGAAGCGATCCAGTTCGTGCAGCGATTCGCTCTCGGTCGGTTCGACCATCAGCGTGCCGGCCACCGGGAAGCTCAGGGTCGGGGCGTGGAAGCCGAAGTCGATCAGGCGCTTGGCCACGTCCTCGGCACCGATGCCGCTGGTCTTTTCCAGCGGACGCACGTCGAGGATGCACTCGTGCGCCACCAGGCCATTGCGGCCGGTGTACAGGGTCTTGAAGTGCGGGGCCAGGCGCTTGGCGATGTAGTTGGCGTTGAGCTGCGCGACCTGGGTGGCCTTGCGCAGGCCTTCGCTGCCCATCATGGCGATGTACATCCAGCTGATCGGCAGGATCGAGGCGCTGCCGAAGCTGGCCGCACTGACCATGCCGACCGGACCGTGGTCACCCAGCTTGCCCGGCAGGAACGGGGCCAGGTGCTCCTTGACCGCGCACGGGCCGACGCCCGGGCCGCCACCGCCGTGCGGGATGCAGAAGGTCTTGTGCAGGTTCAGGTGCGAAACGTCCGAACCCCACTTGCCCGGCTTGGCCACGCCGACCAGGGCGTTCATGTTGGCACCGTCGGTGTACACCTGGCCGCCGTGCTGGTGGATGATCTCGCAGATCTCCACCACCTCTTCCTCGAACACGCCGTGCGTGGACGGGTAGGTCATCATGATCGCGGCCAGGCGGTCGCTGTACTTCTCGGCATTGAGGCGGATGTCCTCGACATCGACGTTGCCGTTGGCGTCGGTCTTGGTCACCACCACCTTCATGCCGCACATCTGCGCCGACGCCGGGTTGGTGCCATGCGCCGAGTCCGGAATCAGGCAGATATCGCGATGACCTTCGCCGCGCGAGCGGTGGTAGGCGCGGATCGCCAGCAGGCCAGCGTACTCGCCCTGCGCGCCGGAGTTCGGCTGCAGGCTGACCGCGTCGTAACCGGTGCACTCCACCAGCATCGCTTCCAGCGTGTCGATCAGTTCCTTGTAGCCCAGCGCCTGGTCGGCCGGCACCAGCGGATGGATCTGCGAGAACTCCGGCCAGGTCACCGGAATCATCTCGGCGGTGGCGTTGAGCTTCATCGTGCACGAGCCCAGCGGGATCATCGTGCGATCCATCGCCAGGTCCTTGTCGGCCAGCGAGCGCAGGTAGCGCAGCAGTTCGTGCTCGCTGTGATGGGTGTTGAACACCGGGTGGGTCAGGAACGCGGACTGGCGCAGCAGGCCGGCCGGCAGCGCGTCGGCGGTGCTGGCATCGAGTGCGTCGACGTCGGCCTGCGCACCGAACACGGCAGCCAGCGCGACCACGTCGGCGCGGGTGGCGGTCTCGTCCAGGCTGATGCCGACCGAGTCGCTGTCGATCGCGCGCAGGTTGTAACCGGCGGCGCGGGCCTTGGCGTGGATCTCATCGGCGTGCACGCCGGTGACATGCAGGGTGTCGAAGAAGTCGCCACCGACCTGCACGCCGGCCGTGCGCAGCGCCGCGGCCAGGATCGAGGCCAGGCGGTGGGTGCGGCGGGCGATGCGGGTCAGGCCGTCCGGGCCGTGGTAGACGGCGTACATCGACGCCATCACCGCCAGCAGCACCTGCGCGGTGCAGATGTTGGAGGTGGCCTTCTCGCGGCGGATGTGCTGCTCGCGGGTCTGCAGGGTCAGGCGATAGGCCGGGTTGCCCTGCGCATCCACCGAGACGCCGATCAGGCGGCCCGGCATCGAACGCTTGTAGGCGTCACGGCAGGCCATGAACGCGGCGTGCGGGCCACCGAAGCCGAACGGCACGCCGAAACGCTGGCTGTTGCCGACCACGATGTCCGCGCCCCATTCGCCGGGGGCGGCCAGCAGGGTCAGGGCCAGCAGGTCGGTGGCCACGGCCACCAGGCCGCCACGTGCGTGCACGGCATCGACCAGCGCCTTGTAGTCGCCGACCTGGCCGAAGGTGTCCGGGTACTGCAGCAGCAGGCCGAAGGCTTCCGCTTCCAGCGCTTCGGCCGGGGTGCCCACGCGCAGCACGATGCCCATGGGCTCGGCGCGGGTACGCAGCAGTTCCAGCGTCTGCGGGTGCACGGCGTCGTGCACGAAGAAGGTGTCCGACTTCGACTTGGCCGAACGCTTGGCCAGGGTCATCGCTTCGGCGGCGGCGGTGGCTTCGTCCAGCAGCGAGGCGTTGGCGATTTCCATGCCGGTCAGGTCGGCGCACAGGGTCTGGAAGTTGATCAGCGCTTCCATGCGGCCCTGCGAGATTTCCGCCTGGTACGGGGTATAGGCGGTGTACCAGGCCGGGTTTTCCAGGATGTTGCGCAGGATCACGTTCGGCGTGTGGGTACCGTAGTAGCCCTGGCCGATGAAGCTGCGCAGCACGGTGTTCTTGTCGGCGATCGCACGGATCTTCGCCAGTGCCTGCACTTCGGTCATCGATTCCGGCAGTGCCAGCGGTGCGGGCGACTTGATCTTGGCCGGCACGATGGCATCGGTCATCGCATCCAGCGACGCGTGGCCGACGACGTCGAGCATCTGCGCGATCTCGGCATCGTTGGGGCCGATGTGGCGCTCGACGAACGCGGAATGGTGCTCGAGCTCACGCAGGGAAGGGGTGTTCTGGGACATGGCGAAGGATCCGTCAGGAAAGGGCACACGCACGGGCACAAGCCGCCGGTCGGCGGTCTGCGGGGCGCCCCTCTGTCCTTTTGCCTGAGAGTTTGGAAGTGCGGCTGGCCGCAGCTTCGTGCCCCTTCGGCGCCGGATCGAACCGGTCTCTCCAGAGTTGTGTTACGGGTGGTATCGGGCCTGAGCGATTACGGGCGTTGCGCCTTCGGCAGCGGTGTTCCGCTTCTCCCACCGTGTTGCCCGCCGATTATAGCCCGTCGCGGGCCCGTGGGCCGCCCCCGGCGGGTGCGGCCGCGCCTGAATGGCCGATGGCCCGTCCGTACGTTTTGTGCACTGCTGCATGGCATCGGGCGCAATCCCCACCTATGATGGGCGGATACCCGAATTCATCTGGCGCCGTCCCTGCTGCAGGGGACCGGCGCCCGCCGTGCGTGCCGCGCATGGCCCTGCCGGACGCCTTCCCCATGACCGCCGCTGTTGCTCCTTCCACCCGCCGCATGGCCCTGCTGCTCGCCGGCCTGGCCATGTTCGGTCCGTTCTCGATCGACACCATCTTCCCGGCCTTCCCGCAGCTGGCCCAGCGCCTGGCGGTGGACGAGGTGGCGGTGCAGCAGACCATCAGCGTGTACCTGCTGTTCTACGGCCTGATGAGCCTGGCGCACGGCCCGCTGTCCGATGCCTGGGGCCGCAAGCGGGTGATCCTCGGCGGCCTGGTGGTGTTTGTCGGCGCCTCGGTCGGCTGCGCGCTGTCCACCGACCTGACCACGCTGCTGGCGTTCCGCGCGCTGCAGGGCCTGTCGGCGGGTGTCGGCATGATCGTCGGCCGCGCGGTGATCCGCGACCTCTACCACGGGCATGACGCGCAGCGGCTGATGAGCCAGGTGTCGATGCTGTTCGGCATCGCCCCGGCGATCGCGCCGATCATCGGCGGCTGGATCCTGCTCAGTGGCGCCGGCTGGCCACTGATCTTCTGGTTCCTGGTGGTGTTCGCACTGGTGCTGCTGGCAGCCACCGCACGCTTCCTGCCGGAAACGCATCCGGTCGAGGCGCGGGTGCCGCTGTCGCCGCGGGTGCTGATGCGCGACTACGTGCGCATCGGCTTCAACCCGCGCTTCCTGCGCCTGGCGCTGGCCGGCAGCATCGGCTTCGGCGGCATCTTCCTGTACATCTCCTCGGCGCCGGTGTTCGTGATGCAGCATCTGCATCTGGGCGAGGGCGGATTCGCCTGGCTGTTCATTCCTACCATCGGCGGCATGACCACCGGCTCGTTCCTGTCGGGGCGCATGGCCGGGCACACCACGCCCACCCGCCAGGTCGCCATCGGTTTCGCGCTTTGCGCGTTGTCGGTACTGCTGAACGTCGGCTACGTGGCACTGGCGCCGCAGTTCGTGCTGCCGTGGGCGGTGCTGCCGATTTTCCTGGGTGGCATGGGCATGGCGCTGATCTTCCCGATCCTGGCGCTGGCGGTGCTGGACATGTACCCGCATCAGCGTGGTCTGGCGTCTTCGCTGCAGGCCTTTGCGCAGCTGATGATCAGCACCGTGGTGGCGGGCGTGGTATCGCCGCTGCTCAGTGCCAGCCCGTTGCACCTGGCACTGGGCCAGGCCGCCTTTTTCGCCGTCGGATTCGTGTTCTGGTACTGGGAACACCAGCGTGAACGCGTGGCGCAGGCAGCCTGCACGGGCCATTGAGCAGCGCGCAGGGGTAGGGCGGGGCGCGATGCCTGCAACCCTTGCGACCGAACACCACCGGATTAGGCTGGGGACTCCAGCCAGCCGGTGCAGGGGTGCACGACAGCCAGCCGATCCAATGTCGTTGCATGAGGTTCCCCCATGGCTGCGCAGCAGACCTACCGCCTGTTCGAGGTGGCGCTGAAAGAGCGCCGCGTGCTTTCCCCTTCGCTGGACCGCATGGTGTTCACCGGTGCCGACGTGGCACGGATGAAGACCGAAGGCCCGGACCAGCGCATCAAGGTGTTCTTCCCCTTGCCCGGCCAGGACCTTCCGCAGGTCCCCAGCGGCGAGGACTGGTACCCGCGCTACCGGGCCCTGCCTGACGACCAGCGCCCTCCGATGCGCACCTACACCATCCGCCAGCTGCGCGCTGAGCAGGGCGAGGTCGACGTCGATTTCGTCATCCACGGCGTGACCGGGCCCGCCTCGCGCTGGGCCATGCATGCACGCCCGGGCGACCGTGTGGTGCTGCTCGCTCCGGATGCCGACTGCGCCGACAGCAGCGAAGGCTGGGAATGGAAGCCGCCGGCCGGTGTGGGCCAGGTGCTGCTGGTAGCCGACGAGACCGCGTTGCCGGCCGTGGCCGGCATCCTGGAGGAACTGGCGGGCATGGCCGATCCGCCACGCACGCTGGCCCTGCTGGAAGTCGCCCAGGCCGGTGATGCGGTGCCGCTGACCGCGCCGGCCAGCGCCGAACTGGTCTGGCTGCCGCGCGGGCAGGCGGCCTACGGGCAGCCCCTGCTGCAGGCGGTGCAGCAACGCCTGGCAGCGGCCTCGAGCGTGGGCGCCGGTGATGAGCTGGAGGAGATCGACGTCGATGCGCAGATCCTCTGGGAGCAGGCCGATGCCAGCGTGGCCGGGCCGCTGTACGCCTGGGTGGCGGGCGAGGCCGGGGCCGTGATGGCGATCCGCCGGCATCTGGTCCGCGACTGCGGGCTGGACCGCCGCTCGATCACCTTCATGGGCTACTGGCGGCACGGCAAAGTACTGGACTGATCGCGCAGGATCGAACGTGCGTGAAGTGGCCCGGCGGGCGGGGTGCGCTATCCTTGCGCCCCCCTCGCCGCGGTACCGCACCATGTCCACCAGCTCCAAGACCCGCCGCGACCAGCGCCGTCGCCAGGAAAAGCAGGCCGCCAACAAGGTTGCAGCCCAGGCCTCGCCGGTGGAGCCGCATGCCGAACTGCGCGACGCGCAGCGCACCCTGCTGGCCGGGGTCGTGCGCCGCGACGGCGAATGGGTGCTGGGCATGGACGGCCGCATCGCTGGCCACAGCGAGAGTGCTGCGCAGGTGCTGGCGCTGATCATGCAGGCCGGTGAACTGCACGAGCGCAACGGCACGCCGGTGCGCCTGATGTACTCCGATGCGCTGCGCGATGCCGCGCAGGCCGAAGCGAAGGAGAAGGGCCAGACCTTCGAGGAATTCAAGGCCGAGCTGGCCGCGGCGATGGCGGCGAAGAAGAACAGCTGACAGGCATTTCGGTAGCGCCGGCCGCTGGCCGGCTGCCCGTTGGGTCTTCATCGCGTAGTTGCCGGCCAGCGGCCGGCACTACCAGAAAGGGGCGGATCCTTGCGGATCCGCCCCTTCTTTCATTTCGCCGCCGGGGCCGCGTTGGCCTGCCAGCCGCACATCTGGCCTTCGTTCTGCTGCTTCAGCCACTCGTTGACCGGGCTGAAGTACTCGATCATCGGGCCGGCATCGAGCTTGTCGCTGCCGGTCAGCTCCTTCAGCGTGGCCTGCCACGGCTGGCTGGCACCCTTGCTCAGCATCGCCCAGTACTTCTGGCCGGCTTCCTTGTTGCCGTAGAAGGTGCACTCATGCAGCGGGCCCTTGTAGCCGGCCGCATCGCACAGGCCCTTGTAGAACTGGAACTGCAGGATGCGCGCCAGGAAGTAACGGGTGTACGGGGTGTTGCCCGGCACGTGGTACTTCGCGCCCGGGTCGAAGAACTCTTCGCCACGGGGGCTGGCCGGGGCCACGCCCTGGTACTTGGCCTTCAGGTCCCACCACGCCTTGTTGTAGTTGTCGGCGGTGATTGAACCGTCGAACACGCCCCAGCGCCAGCGGTCGATCATCAGCCCGAACGGCAGGAACGACACGCCCGACAGCGCCATGCGCATCTGGTTGTTGATGACCGCCTCACGACTCTCGGTCGGCGCATCGACCAGGCCGATCGAGCTGAGGTACTTGGGGGTCATCGCCAGCACGATGGTGTCGCCGATCGCTTCATGGAAGCCATCGTTGGCACCGCCCTGGAACAGCGGCGGCAGCGGGTTGTAGGCCAGGTCGTAATAGATGTGGCCCAGCTCGTGGTAGATGGTGGTGAAGTTCTCTTCGTTCGGCTTGATGCACATCTTGGTGCGCACATCGCCTTCCATGTTCATGTCCCAGGCGCTGGCGTGGCAGACCACGTCGCGGTCATCGGGCTTGATGAACTGGGTCTTTTCCCAGTACGACTGCGGCAGCGAGGGCATGCCCAGCGACACGTAGAAGTCCTGCGCGCGCTCGGTCATCTGCCTGGCGGTACGCAGTTCGGCCTCGCGCTGCGCCTTGTACTGCGCGGCCACGTTGGCATCCTTGCCGGCCTTGGCCAGCGCGGCGCTCAGGTTGCTCTGGTACTGCTTTTCAAGCGCTGCGGTGATGTCCAGGCTGCCGGCACCGGGGTACGGTTCCAGCTGATCCCACAGGTTCGACCAGTCCTGCTGCCACATGTTGCCCAGCAGGTGCGCGGCGATCAGGCCATTGCCCACTTCCGCCTTGTCCTTGCCATAGGTCTTGTCCAGCTTGCCGCGTGCGTAGCAGTGCAGCTGCTCGTACATCGGCTTGACCTGTTCCCACAGGCGGTCGGTTTCCGGGCCGATCTGCTCCGGCGGCATGTCGTAGCCGCTGCGCCACATCTGCCCGGCATCGGTGAAGCCCATGCCCTTGGCGCCTTCGTTCACCAGGCCGACGAACTTCTGGTAATCGCCGCGCATGCTCTTGGTGGTGCTGTGCCAGCCCTGCCAGGCATCGAGCTGCTTGTCGTAGTCGCGGCTGCGCGCCAGCACCTGCTCCAGTTCGCCCAGCTGGCGGCAGGAGTTCGGATCGTTGGCATCGGTGCAGTACTTGCCGGCCCCGTAGCTGCCTTCCATGCGGGTAGCGATCTGGGTCAGCTCGGCCAGCTTGGCCGGGTCACGCGGCGCCGGCATCGAGGACATCAGCTTCAGCAGGTGGATCGCGCGCTTGCTGTCCTCGCTCATCGGCTTGCCGTCGAACTTGGCGGCCTGCTCGATCCAGCTGTTGAGCTGGGTCAGCGAGCGTTCGTTGGCCTTGGCCGCGATGCGTTCGGAATCGCTGTTGATGTAGGTGGAGGACAGCCACTGTGCCGAGGTCATCTCCGGGTAGGCGGCCTTGAATTCGGCATTGATGCGGGCCACGAACTGGTCGGCGGTTTCGCCGGCCGGTGCGCTGGGGCTGGCGGTCTCGGTGCCGGGCGACGGTTCCTTCTTGCAGGCGACCAGGGCCAGCGTGGCGGCGGCGATCGCCGAGGCCAGCAGGAGATGGCGGTGTTTCACGGGCGGTCCTTGGGTGGTGAACGACGGCCGAAGGCTAGTGGGCAGCCGCTGCCACCGCAAGTGGCGGAAGTCGGTAGGGTTCGGCAGGGCTGCGCCCTGCACCCGCAGAAGCAACGGCAACATCAACATCAGCATCAACATCAAAAGCGGGCTATCCGTGGGATGGCGGGGCGGTGTGGGCTTGCAGGACACGCCGTAAACCCATCCATGGGGGCTCGATGGCGCCATCCATGGCGCCAACGGTTCTGCAAGCCCACACCGCCCCACCTCTGACAGATTCCGGCGGCTGTTGGTAGGTGTCGACCTTGGTCGACACATCTGGCAGGTATCGATAATCAAATTTGAATCAGATCTACCGTGTCGACCAAGGTCGACACCCACCAGAGCAGACTGCCGTTCCAACAGATCGCGGAAAACTGTCGAAGGCGGGGTGGGTCCGGTTGAGGGGATGTGAGCGGCATGGATGCCGCGACCAAGCCCCCATGGACGGGTTCACGGCGTCCCCTCAACCGGACCCACCCCGCCAACCCACGGAATGCCGCTCTTGCTTTGGCCGTTGCCTTTGCATTGAGCAGGTGCAGGGCTGCAAGCCCTGCCGAACAACCCTCACCTTTCGCAGCTGGCGAACACGTCGCGCTCGCGCTCGTACAGCGAGGTCTTCACCTGCATCAGGCCCAGCACCGACGGGAACAGGTTGTCGTGGTCGGTGTACGCCGCCGAACGCTTGCGCACGCACTGCAGGTCCAGACCGCGGCTGCTGGCAAAGCCCGGCGAGAACCACATCGTCATCGGCACGCGGGTCTGCTCGGCCGGGGCGATGGCGTAGGGCACGCCATGCAGGAACAGGCCCTTCTCGCCCAGCGACTCGCCGTGGTCGGACAGGTAGATCATCGCCGTGTCGTAGTCCTGCAGGCCCTGCAGCGTGCCGATGGTCTTGCTCAGGAAGTGATCGGTGTACAGCACGGCATTGTCGTAGCTGTTGGTGATCTCCTCGCGCGAGCAGCGGCCGATGTCGCGGGTGTCGCAGGTCGGGGTGAAGCGGCGGAATGCAGGCGGATAGCGCTCGAAGTAGGCCGGGCCGTGGTTGCCCAGCTGGTGCAGCACCACCACCCGGTCACCGGGCTTGGCGCGCACCTGGGTGGCCAGGTCCTGCAGCAGGATCTCGTCCATGCAGCGGCCATCGGCACACAGCCCCGGCGTGGTCGCGTCGGACAACGACTGGAAGTCCAGACCTTCGCACACGCCCTTGCAGCCGGACTGGTTGTCACGCCACAGCGGTGCGATGCCAGCACGGTTCAGCACATGCAGCAGCGACTGGTGCGCGCGGATCTTCTTCTCGTCGTAGTCGTGGCGGCCCCACGGCGAGAACAGGCACGGCAGCGAGACTTCGGTGCTGGTACCGCACGAGTGCATGTCCGGGAAGTTGATCACCGGCGCCTGCGCCAGTTTCGGCGTGGTGTTGCGGCCGCCGTTGAGGCCCCAGTTCTGCGCGCGCACGGTCTCGCCCATCACGATCACCAGCAGGCGCGGCTTGCTGGCCGGTGCACGCGGGGTGGCCTTGGCGTCGGTGCCGATCGGCAGCTTCGGCGCGCGCTGCACCGGATTGTCGCCACGCAGTGCACGCGGCATGCCCAGCAGCACGTTGGCCGGCGTGGCGAGATAGCGCACTTCACGCTGGTTGCGCATCAGCGCCGAGACGTCCTGGAACGAGATCAACGCGCCGCCGACTGCGGTCACTGCGGCCACCACCAGGAAGCCGAGGCGCCACAGCAGGCTGCGGCCCCAGCTGCGGCGGCGCAGCTGCACCCGCCACAGCACCACCATCGGCAGCACCGCCAGCAGCAGCACCGGCCACACCAGCGACACCGTCATCAGTTCGCGGCTTTCCTTGGGGTCGGTCGCCAGCACGTTGCGCAGCATGTCCGCATCCAGGTAGATGTGGTAACGGCTCATGTAGTGCGCGGCGAATGCAGTCACCAGCAGCAGCAGGCTGATCACCACCTTGGCGTTCCAGCGCCAGACCAGGATGCCGAGCAGTACGCCGTGCGTACCCAGCAGCAACAGCAGCAGCGAAAGGGCGTAGCGCAGGCTGCCCGGATGGCTGGCCATCGCGCTGTGCCAGAACAGGCCGTTGCCGGCCACCGCGAAGAACAGGCTGGTCAGCGCGATCAGTGCTTCGGTGGACAGCTGCGGCCGCCAGCGGAGGACGCTTGCCAGGGCCGGCAGGCGGGTAGAGCGTTGGACCGATGCGCTCATGCGTTTGCCTCCTGGCGGTGTGGACGGTCCAGCTGACGGCGGATCAGGACATACAGGCCCAACGAAAGCAGCCAGCACGTCAAGGCCGTGGCAACGTCATGCGAAAGGAAGTGCGCACCGCGCAGCTGCTGGCTGATGCCGAACACCAGGCCGCTGCCCAGGCCGATCCACAACCCCGCCCAGCGCCACGACGGCCGCCACAGCAGGGCGAAGAAGTACAGGCAAAGCCAGGCGTAGCCCGCGCTGGCGTGCCCGGCCGGGAAACACGCCTGCGGTGCCATGCCGGCCGGGCGCAGGGTGAACAGTCCGATGAAGGGCTGGTGGCCGCCATAGCGCAGCAGGTCCCACGGGCATTCCATCGGCACCAGCGACTTCAGCAGGGAGATCACTCCGGTGCCCAACGCCATGGCAACAACGACATAGAGCAGCGCCCAGCGCAGGGTCCGGTCACGGCCCTTGCGCCAATGGTGGAAGCACAACAGGATCGCCACCAGCGCGGCTGCCGTGCTCATCCACTTGCCGGCCTTGTGGACGAGCGTGCGGGTGACCCAGGCGTCCTGCAATGCCCAGTGGCCACCCTCAAGGCGGAACAGGTGGTCGGCGACCCACTGATCGCCACCGAAGCCCATCAGCAGCGTGAACACGGGCAGGCCGATGGCGACAGGCAGCCAGAGGTGGGTTACGGCAAATCTTGACGCCAGCGGCGATGTCGCAAGCGGCGCTACCGAATCAATGGGACGGACGGGCATGCTGGGAAAGGGCGGTTCGGGAATCCGCGGCCATGCTCGTCACCTGTATGTCGGAGAAGGGTCGGACGCTCGTTCGTGCCGGGTTAATGCTGGCCCGGCACGAGCCAACGTTCAGTCTTCTTCGGCGGTCGACCCGGCCCGCTCGGCATGGCATTGCGGGTCCCAGGCGGTACCCGGAAGCAGCTGCCAGCGATTGCGGTTTGCCACGCCGATGTCGATCACCTTGGCCGGGTCCACGCAGGGGCTCATCGCATCGTCCAGCACCAGCAGCCAACGCTTGTCCGGCGCCTCGGCCAGCCACGGGCCCGCATCGTGCCACTGCTCGGCCCACGGGCGCTTGAAGCCGAACTCGCGCACCGGGCGGTCGGCCTGCAGCAGGTTCTGTTCGCGCCAGGCCACCAGCGCCAGTTCGGCATCGGGGCCGATCCGTGTGCCGACCCGGCGCATCAGCGCCGAGGCCGAGGCATAGGGATCCAGCGCCGGAATCAGCACCAGCCCGTACAGCATCCACAGCATGCCGTGGGTCAGCAGCACCAGGGTCGCAGCGCGCCGTACCCGCAGCCATACGATCAACGTGGCAAGGGCGATGGCGAAGGTCAGCAGACCGTCGCCGAGCACCGGCAGCAGGGTGTCAGGCATGGCCCGGCGCTCCAGCTGCGCCAAGGCCCACGGGTGTTCGGTCATCAGCATCACGCCGAGCACGCCGGTGGCCAGCATCAGCACCACGCTGTAGCCGAACAGGTAGCGGCGCACGCACAGCCGGCGCAGCAGGCCTGGCAGCAGCGGTGCGACGGCCAGCGCCATGGCCGGCAGCATCGGCAGCAGATAGACCTCGCGCTTGCCCGGGCTGGCACTGAAGAACACCAGCACCAGCAGCGCCCAGCCCAGCAGCAGCCACTGCCGGCGGTCGCCACGGCGCAGGCGGCGCCACCATGGCTTGAACAGCAGCGGCAGCAGCAGGCTGCCCGGCAGCCACAGGGTGAGGATCACCTGCAGGTAGTACCAGACGGGCTGGCGGTGATGCCAGGCGTTGGCGTAGCGGGTGCCGGTCTGCTTGAACAACAGCTCATGCGCATAGGCCTGCAGCTCGGCGCTGGGCGCATGCAGCAGGGCCCAGCCCAGCGGTGCCAGCCACACCCCGACGCCCAGCAGGAAGGCCGGGATCAGCCAGAGCAGGCTGGCCGGGTGCGGGCCCTCCACCACATGGCCGCGGCGACGCTGGTACAGCCACCAGCCGAACCAGGGCAGCACCATCAGCAGGGGCAGGAAACCCACGCCCTTGGTCACCGTGCCGACACCGGCGGCGAAACCGGCCAGCCACAGGGCTGGCAGATTGCGTCGCTCGCACAGGTGGCGCATCAGGCCCCACAGGGCCACCGTGGTCATGCCGACCAGCACCATGTCGATCTGCGCGCGCTTGGCCATCAGGCCGAACTGCAGGGTGCAGAACAACGCAGCCACGGCGTACAGCGAATGCCGGGGGGACCACAGGCGTCGCGCCAGATCCGAGACCAGCCACAGGCTGAGCAGGGCGCCCAGCAGCGAGGGCAGCAGGAACGACCATTGCCAGCTGCCCACCACCTCGTAGGCCGCCGCCTGCAGCCACATGAACACCGGAGGCTTTTCCGCATACAGCTCGACGCCACGGTGGGGCAGCAGCCATTGCCCGCTCTCGACCATGGTGCGGGCAGCCAGCACGAAGCGGGGCTCGTCCGGTGGTTGCGGCTGGCGCATGCCGATACCGGCCGCCAGCGCGGCAATGATCAGCAGCCACAGCAGGGGCAGGCGCCAACGACGGGGCAGGGCTACGGGCACGGCGGGCTCCGGGAGCAAAACAGCCATTCTGAGGCGGCGGGGGTGGGAAAATCGTCAGAGGTGGCCAAGGCGACCGCATTCCGACATGGGCAGCGCTACCATGTTACGAACTTCCGTGGATGTTTCGTGCATGCGTCTGTTGGTGATCGAGGACAACCGCCAGCTGGTGGCCAACCTGTTCGACTATTTCGAGTCGCGCGGGCATGTGCTGGACGTGGCCCCGGATGGCATCACTGGCCTGCACCTGGCCGGCAGCCACCCCTACGATGCGGTGATCCTGGACTGGATGCTGCCGCGCATGGAGGGGCCGGAGGTGCTGCGCCGCCTGCGCGCCGAGCATGCCTCGGAAGTGCCGGTGATCATGCTGACCGCACGTGACGAGCTGCCGGACAAGATCGCCGGCTTCCGCGCTGGTGCCGACGACTACCTGACCAAGCCGTTCGCCCTTCCCGAGCTGGAGGTGCGGCTGGAGGCGCTGCTGCTGCGTGCGCAGGGCCGCAATCCGCGCAAGCGGCTGCAGGTGGGCGACCTGGTGCTGGACCTGGCCACCCTGGAGGCGCAGCGCGGCAGCCAGGTACTGCATCTGTACCCGGCCTGCCGCAAGCTGTTGGAAGTGCTGATGCGTGCCAGCCCCGGTGCGGTCACCCGCCAGCAGCTGGAGTTCGCGCTGTGGGGCGACGAGCCACCGGATGGAGACCTGTTGCGTTCGCATGTCTACGAACTGCGCCGCAGCGTCGATGGCCCGTTTGCCGACAAGCTGATCCACACGCTGCCGCGGGTCGGTTATCGGCTGGCCGTGACTTCGGCCAGCGATCCGGCCAGGGAAGACGATGAAGGCGCGTAAGCCGGGCCCGCTGTACCGGCGCGTGGTGTGGTGGTTGCTGGGCTACCTGGCACTGTTGTCGGTCGCGGTGTTCAGCGTCGGCAACTATGTGCACGAGCACGCCGAGCATGCGGCCTGGCGCGCGTTGCTCAACTCCGAACTGGACAGCATCGTCGACCATACCGAGCACGAGCCGCATTACCGCTGGCAGGACTCGGACACGCTCAGCCTGTTCCGTTTCGATGAAGGCAACATGCCCGAGAGCGTGCGCACGCTGCACCCGGGCCTGCACGATGGGGTGCCGATCAAGGGGCGGCAGACCGCGGTGATGGTGCGCGACACCGGCTCGATGGGGCGGGTGGCGCTGGCGCTGGACATCTCTGATTTCCACGACCTGGAACAGTTCGCGACGCGCTGGGTGATGCTGGCCGGGGTGATCATGATCTTCGTCACCGTGCTGATGGCTTCGTTCGGCATGGAGCGGATGGTGCGTCCGCTGAGCCTGCTGGCCCGGCATATCGGTGCGCTGCGGCCGGGCGTGCAGGGGCAGCGCATCGAGGTGGACCCGCGCGGCAGTTCCGAGCTGCATACCATTGCTGACGCGTTGAACGACTACCTGGACCGCAACGAGCAGTTCGTCGAGCGCGAGCGGGTGTTCATCAGTACCGCCAGCCATGAACTGCGCACGCCGATCGCGGTAATGACCGGCGCCGCGGAACTGGCGTTGGAACAACCGGGCCTGCCGGATCGGGCACGCCAGCAGATGCAGCGGGTGCTGCGTACGGCGCAGAACGTGGAACAGCTGATCGAACTGCTGCTGGTACTGGCGCGTGACCCGGCGCGGTTGGCCGCACGGGCCGAGCGCATCGCGCTGGACCAGCTGCTGCCGGAGATTGTCGACGACCATCGTCACCTGCTGGGTGACAAGGACCTGAGCATCGGCATCCAGGCCGCGCCGGTGGATATCGTCGCGCCGCTGGCGGTGGTGCAGGCCGCGATCGGCAACCTGTTGCGCAACGCCATCGAGAACAGCGGGCGCGGGCACATCGAACTGCATCTCAGTCCTTCGGCGGTGCTTACCCTGCAGGATCCGGGGCACGGCATGAGCCCGGAGGAGATCGCCGCGATTCACGCGCGCATGGCCCGAGGCGACCGCGCCGACCGCGGTGGAGGCATCGGCCTGGACCTGATCGCACGCCTGTGCGAGCACCTGGGCTGGACCCTGCGGCTGCAGCCCTGCGAAGCGCGTGGTACGCGCGCCACCCTGGATTTCAGCGCATCGCGACCGACCTGATCGGGCTGTCCAGGTAGATGCCAACCTTGGTTGGCATGCCGTACGTCGACCAAGGTCGACGCCTACCCAGGCAATGGGCGGCCTGGGTCGTGGTAGATGCCAGCCTTGGTTGGCATGCCGTACGTCGACCAAGGTCGACGCCTACCCAGGCAATGGGCGGCCTGTGTCGTGGTAGATGCCAGCCTTGGTTGGCATGCCGTACGTCGACCAAGGTCGACGCCTACCCAGGCAATGGGCGGCCTGTGTCGTGGTAGATGCCAACCTTGGTTGGCATGCTGTACGTCGACCAAGGTCGACGCCTACCCAGGCAATGGGCGGCCTGTGTCGTGGTAGATGCCAACCTTGGTTGGCATGCTGTACGTGTTATCGCCTTTCCGGGCGCGCCACGTGCTGGTCGATCAGGATCACATTCCCATCAGGATCGGCCAGCTGCAGGTAGCCGGTACCCTGGCCCTCAGGGTCGGTACGTACTGCCAGCTCGATGCCCTTGGAGTCCAGCTCGGCCTGGAGTTCACGTACGTCCTGGAAGTGGGGCAGTTCCTGCTTGTGCTGGTCCCAGCCAGGATTGAAAGTCAGCAGGTTGCCCTCGAACATGCCCTGGAACAGTCCGATCACCGTACCGTTGCTGCGCAACACCAGCCAGCTCTGTGCCGGGTCACCACCGGTGACCGTGAAGCCCAGCGCTTCATAGAACGCACGGGAGGCGGCCAGGTCCTTCACCGAGAGGCTGACCGAAAAAGCGCCGAGCTGCATGAGGAGGCTCCCGGAGGGGATGGGGTCGTGGTCGGCACTGCAGCATGACCCAGCGTGAAGACAATGTTAATCTCAACCTGCGCCGCCTTATGCGGCGCTTTTTTTTCCGCTCTTTCGATCGACAGAGGATCCCATGCCGACCGAACCCGCTACTGCCCTGATCAGCAACGACATCGTTGGACTGGGCCTGATTGCCGCCACCCTGGCCCTGATCTTCTGGGCTGCCAGCGGCCCGACCCCCTTGCTGAAGAAGATCTTCGCCTGGGTGCCGGCACTGCTGCTGTGCTACTTCATCCCCGCCATCTACAACACCGCCGGTGTCATCGACGGCCACAACACCTCGCTGTACAACCCGGTCGCACGTGATGTGCTGCTGCCTGCCGCGCTGGTCCTGCTGACCCTGTCGATCGATCTCAAGGGCATCGCCAAGCTCGGTCCGAAACTGCTGATCGTGTTCTGTGCCGGTACCGCCGGCATCATGCTCGGCGCCATCGTCTCGTTCCAGCTGATGAAGCTGATCCACCCGGAAACCGTGGCCGGCGACACCTGGGCCGGCATGGCCGCACTGGCTGGCAGCTGGATCGGCGGCGGCGCCAACATGGTCGCCATGCGCGAAGTGTTCGGTACCGATGCCACCACCTTCGGGCAGTTCGCGGTGGTCGATGTGGCCTGCGCCAGCCTGTGGATGGCGATCCTGCTGTTCCTGGCCAACCGTGCGCAGCAGATCGACACCCGCAACGGTGCCGATACCCGCGCCATCGACGAGATGAAGGCCCGCATCAGTGCCTACGAGGCGCAGAACGCGCGCATTCCCAGCATGACCGACCTGATGGTGATCGTCGGCGTGGCGCTGGGCGGCGTCGGCCTGGCCCATGCGATCGCGGCGCCGTTGTCGGGCTGGTTCAAGGCCAACGTCAGCTGGGCCAGCCAGTTCAGCCTGGACAGTCAGTTCGTGTGGGTGATCCTGCTGTCCACCGCAATGGGCCTGGGCCTGAGCTTCACCCGCGCACGCCGGCTGGAAGCGGCGGGTGCCTCGCGGCTGGGCACGGTGTTCCTGTACTTCCTGATCGCCTGCATCGGCATGCAGATGAACCTGCTGTCGCTGCTGGATCGTCCGTGGCTGTTCCTGCTGGGTGCGATCTGGATGGCCACGCACGTGCTGGTGCTCTGGATCGTTGCCAAGCTGCTGCGCGCACCGTTGTTCTTCTTCGCGATTGGTTCGCAGGGCAACATCGGTGCGGCGGCATCGGCCCCCGTGGTGGCGGCGGCATTCCACCCCACGCTGGCCCCGGTGGGCGTGCTGTTGGGCACGGTGGGCTATGCCACCGGTACGGGCCTGGCGTATGTCACCGGCTTGATCCTGAAGTGGATGGCCACCGGCTGAGCCGGGCCACGCCTGGCATCGCGATCCCGTGTAGAGCCGAGCCGATGCTCGGCTCTTTTTTGCAGGCCGCAGGCGGAACTGTGCGGTACATACCGGATCGTATGGTGGCAGCGTCGTAGCGTAGACAGCACCTGTCGCTCATCCGCAGCGACGTTGCCTGGGGGCTGGAATGACGCATCGACGGATGATTGGGGGGACCACGCTGCTGGCACTGCTGTTGGCCAGCGCCGGGGCAGCTGCGCAAAGCGATACTGCCGCGCGTGGTGCTCAGATACAGGCCGTAACCGAGGCCAGTGCGCGTGAGGTGGCGGGATTGATTGCCCAACCCGGCTTCGCCGAGGCCGTACGCACCACGCTGGCTACTTCGCCGGAACGGGGTGTGGCACTGGATGCCGTGATGGAGCGCTTCGACCCGGGCGTCCACACCCAGGCCAGCGTCTCGCTGGCCAGCAACGATCAGCAGCTGCGCCAGGCCAAGGGCTTGCCAGCGCAGGGCGAGGGGCTGCTGCAGCTGCGCGCTTACGTGCCGGACGGCCAGTCGCTGGCTGACATCGCGCCGCGCCAGTTGTGGGTGGCCAGCCTGCCACGGGGCAATGATCGTGACTGGACCACGCTGACGGCCTACGACGCGCGGGGCCGCGCGCATGTGCTGGACGCAAGGCAGGCACCGGCATTCCCGGTCTTGATCGTCGATGTCGATACCCGCCGCTCGGTGCAGGAGGGCATGGCGCTGGTCAACGCCGGCCTGCGGGCACGGGGCCTGCAATCGCCCGAGCGCATCCAGCTGTCGGCCGATGGCGCGCGTGCATCACTGGACATCACCCGGCTGGACCGCATCCGCCTGGCCGACGACCAGGAGCCGTGGGCACTGGGCGCGGCGGAGGTGTTCGCGGTGGTGTCCGGGCTGCAGATCGGCAAGGCGGAGCCGGAGATGGCCACGGTCGACATGCCCTACCTGGACCATGACAAGACCGACTACACGCCGCAGCAGGCGCTGGTGCTGTGGGGCAACTATCGGTTCAACGCCGCCAACGTGCAGTTGTTCGAGGATGACGGTGACACCAACTACCAGGACCTGCTGGTGGCGCTGAGCAACGGTGTGAAGGCAGCGCTGGGTGCGTTCGCACCGGAGTATGCGGTCATTGCCGATATTGCCGGCGCGATTCTCAAGGCGATGCCGTCGTCGTGGTTCTCCAACGACATCGATTACCTGGACAGCTTCTATCTTGTCCAACGTGGGCAGGCGTACACCGATCGCATGGGAGCAGCGAACAACGCCAAGGTCACGCTCACTCCCATTACCCTGGTGGAGTAGGCCAGCAGGGCTTGCAGCCCTGCACCCGCCGAAGCAACGTCAACGTCAAAAGCCGAAGCGGCATTCCGTGGGTTGGCGGGGCACTGTGGGTGTGCGGGGACGCCGTAAACCCATCCATGGGGGCTTGGTCGCCGCATCCATGCGGCTCACACCCCGCACACCCACAGTGCCCCGCCTTCGACAGGTTCACGCGGCTGTTGGTGGGTGCCGACCGTTGGTCGGCACATCTGTCAGATATCGATAAACAAAATGGGGTCAGATCCGTTTCCTTCGGGAAACGGATCTGACCCCGCATGTGTCTCGCCGTCACCGGCAATCTGTCAGAGGTGGGGCGGTGTGGGCTTGCAGGACCGTTGGCGCCATGGATGGCGCCATCGAGCCCCCATGGAAGGGTTTACGGCGTGTCCTGCAAGCCCACACCGCCCGGCCAACCAAACAGAAACCCAGAGCCGACGCTCTTGCAGTTGCAGTTGAAGTTGAATCGGCGGGCGGCGGGCTGCAAGCCCGCCACCCACACACAACTTCAACAGCAGCGACCGCCATTGCGGCCGCCATATCGCGCTTCCTGCCGCTCACGGAAGAACGTCTTGTAGTCCATCGGTTCCTGGTCCGGATGCTTTTCCAGCATATGCCGGACGTAGTTGTCGTAATCAGGAATGCCACAGCACAGCCGAGCGGTCTGCACCAGGCGCCGCCAGATGCGGCGGTGCGCCTGGTACTGGCCGGCGGGAACCAGTTGCGTGCTCATCACAGATCCACCATTTCATGCGGCTTCAGCGCCACGTACGGGGTCTCGCGGTCGCTGCGCTGCGGGTTGCGGCGCGCCGCCAGGATGGTCTTGATCGAATACACCAGCACCGCGCCCACGACCAGCAGGAACAGCGCGGTCAGCCCGGTGTTGACGTAGGCGTTGACCACGATCTGCTTCATCTGCGCTACCGACTTGGCCGGCGCGGTGATGGTGTCGCTGGCAAGCGCCGCCTGGAACTTGTGCGCCTGTGCCAGGAAGCCCTGCGCCGGATTGCTGTCGAAGATCTTGATGAAGCCGGCGTAGGTGGTGCAGATCAGCAGCCACACCGCCGGCACCGCAGTGACCCACGCGTAGCGGTCACGCTTCATCTTGAACAGCACCACCGTGCCCAGCATCAGCGCGATACCGGCCAGCATCTGGTTGGAGATGCCGAACAGCGGCCACAGCGTCTGGATGCCACCGAACGGATCGACCACGCCGGTGTACAGCAGGTAGCCCCACAGCGCCACGCAGCCGGCGGTGCCGATGATGTTGGCGGTCCACGACTCGGTCTTCTTCAACGCTGGCACGAAGTTGCCGAGCAGGTCCTGCAGCATGAAGCGCCCGGCACGGGTGCCGGCGTCCACTGCAGTCAGGATGAACAGCGCTTCGAACAGGATCGCGAAGTGGTACCAGAACGCCATCATTGCGTCGCTGCTGCTTGGAATCGCCTGATGCAGGATCTGTGCGATGCCCACTGCCAGTGTTGGCGCGCCACCGGCGCGGTGCAGGATGGTCGGCTCGCCGATTGCTGCTGCCGTGGCGGTCAGCTGTTCCGGGGTAATGGTGAAGCCCCAGGTATTGGTGATGTAGTGCGCGGCCGACGCCACATCCGGGCCGATCACCGCCGCCGGGCTGTTCATCGCGAAGTAGATGCCCGGATCGATGATCGAAGCCGCCACCAGTGCCATCACGGCCACGAACGATTCCATCAGCATGCCGCCGTAGCCGATGTAGCGCATGTGCGCTTCATTGGCCAGCAGTTTCGGCGTGGTGCCGGAGGAAATCAGGGCATGGAAGCCGGACACCGCACCGCAGGCGATGGTGATGAACAGGAACGGGAACATGCCGCCCTTCCACACCGGGCCGTCACCGCTGGCGGCGAACTGGGTCAGCGCCGGCATCTTCAGTTCCGGCATCACCACGAGGATGCCGATGGCCAGCGCGATGATCGTACCGATCTTGAGGAAGGTCGACAGGTAGTCACGCGGCGCCAGCAGCAGCCACACCGGCAGCACCGAGGCGACAAAGCCATAGCCGATCAGCATCCAGGTGATCTGGGTGCCGGTGAAGGTGAACGCCGGGCCCCAGGTCGGGTCGGCCGCGACCTTGCCGCCGAACCAGATCGCGGCCAGCAGCAGGATCAGGCCAACGATCGAGATCTCGCCGATCTTGCCGGGGCGGATGTAGCGCATGTACACGCCCATCAGGATCGCGATGGGCATCGTTGCGATCACCGTGAACATGCCCCAGGGGCTCTCGGCCAGTGCCTTGACCACCACCATCGCCAGCACGGCCAGGATGATGATCATGATCAGGAAGGCGCCGAACAGGGCGATGGTGCCGGGCACCTGGCCCATCTCCTCGCGCACCAGGTCACCCAGCGAACGTCCGTTGCGGCGGCTGGACAGGAACAGGACCATGAAGTCCTGCACCGCACCGGCCAGCACGACGCCCACCACCAGCCACAGCAGGCCGGGCAGGTAGCCCATCTGCGCGGCCAGCACCGGGCCGACCAGCGGGCCGGCGCCGGCGATGGCGGCGAAGTGGTGGCCGAACAGCACGTGCTTGTTGGTCGGCACGTAATCCAGGCCATCGTTGTTGATCACCGCCGGGGTGGCCCGGGTCGGATCGAGCTGCATCACCTTGTTGGCGATGAACAGGCTGTAGAAGCGATAGGCGACGAGGTACAGCGACACCGCCGCGACGACGATCCACAGGGCATTGATGTGTTCGCCGCGACGCAGCGCCACGGTGCCCAGACAGAACGCGCCGAGCAGGGCGAGTACCGCCCAGCCCAGTTTGGAAAACCCTTTCATGAGGTGCTCTCTCCCGGAAAGACAGACAAAGAGTCCTGCTTGCCCTCGACACGGTCAATTGGCACAGGACGAATCTGCGGTAGTACTTTGGTCGTACGAAGGGAATGCTGACGTGCAGCGAACATCAGCGATGGAACAATCGGTTGCGGAGCCGTCCATTGGCGTACGGCCGTGTGGCGTCCATCTTCAGGGGCATCCATCCAACAGGAGTCGCCATGAGCTTTCCCGAACCGGTTCGCGTACTGCGCACCATCCGTGGCATGCCCACCTCCGATGGTGCCGGCGTGCGCCTGACCCGCGTCATCGGCGGCCCGACGCTGCCCGACCTGGATCCGTTCCTGCTGCTCGATGAATTCGGCACCGACCGCGCCGAGGACTACATCGCAGGTTTCCCCGAGCATCCGCACCGTGGTTTCGAGACGGTGACCTACATGCTCGACGGGCGCATGCGGCATCGCGACAACCACGGCAACGAAGGCCTGCTGACCCCGGGCAGCGTGCAGTGGATGACGGCGGGGCGCGGCCTGGTGCATTCGGAGATGCCCGAACAGGAAAGCGGGCAGATGCGCGGTTTCCAGCTGTGGGTGAATCTGCCGGCGAAGGACAAGATGACCGACCCGAAGTACCAGGAGTTCGCGCCCGAGCGCATTCCGCGGGTGCAGCCGGCCGCCGGCGTGGAGGTGAAGGTGATTGCCGGCAGCGTCGACGGTACCCGCGGGCCGATCGTGCAGCCGGCCACCGATCCGCTCTACCTGGACATCACGCTGGCGCCCGATCGCGCCTGGACCTACGCACTGCCGGAAGGGCACAACGCGTTTGCCTATGTATTCGAAGGTGCGCTGACGGTAGGCGAGCAGGACGCCGCGCGTGACGTGGCGCGCCAGGAGCTGGCGGTGCTGGGCGGTGGCGAGCAGCTGCACATCTCGGCCGGCCGTGATGGCGCGCGGTTGATCCTGGTGGCCGGCCGTCCGCTGCGCGAGCCGGTGATGCGGCACGGCCCGTTCGTGATGAACACGCGGCAGGAGCTGATGCAGGCCTTCGTCGATTTCCAGGAAGGCAGGTTCTGAGGGGGAGCCGGCCGCTGGCCGGCCACTGCGTGAGGTCATGGCGGATCGGGGTGCCGGCCAGCGGCTGGCACTACCCGGTGATCGGGCCGCATTGCGGGGATGCTGCCAGGCAGTCATCCCCATCACGGTCAGCGCCCGGCGGCCACGGCCGACGGCGTCAGGCTCATGCCCTGCGCCAGCTGCTGCAGCGAGCCCAGTTCCTGCGGGCTGTCCGGATACAGCGAAATCTGCGCGTAACGCCCTTTGTCGAGCTTGACCACGCTGATCCGCCGCTCGGCATAGCCGGGCGGCTGCTGGCCGCCGAGGTCGGGCTGGTACCAGTAGAGTGATTCACCGCCGAAGCTGCCCTTTTCCTGGCGCAGCGAACGGTTCAGTGGAATGGACGGATCCCGTGCACTGAGCATCAGGCTCAGCACTTCGCGGCCGTCGCCGGTGCTGGCGCGGCAGACCAGGAAATCGGCCTGCGCCTGCTGCTGCCATTGCAGGCCGCTGCTGGCGGGCAGCGAAGGACATTCGGTGGGAGCCTGCGCGGCGGCCTGGGCCACGGCGAACAGCAGGCTCGACAACACTACAGGCGCGAACTTCATGCATCCCCCAAGGTGGTGTGTCGTTTGGCGCCGCCCGATGGATGGGGGCGTTGGCATCCCATCCCCGGATGCCACCCCGCCCGGCATGTGCACGGACGGTCAACTCAACCTTAACGGAACGTGAGCGATCGCACAAATTGCGGTTACAAGCGTAACCATTGCGGCCGATGGTCGGCCGCAATGGTCCGCACAGGCCTCAGCGGTCGTTGCCGATCCACTTGTAGATGATGCCGCCGATCGCGCCGCCCAGCAGCGGGGCGACCCAGAACAGCCACAGCTGGCTGACCGCACCGCTGCCGGCGAAGAACGCCACCGCAGTGGAGCGGGCCGGGTTCACCGAGGTGTTGGTCACCGGGATGCTGATCAGGTGGATCAGGGTCAGCGACAGGCCGATCGCCAGCGGCGCGAAGCCGGCCGGTGCCTTGCCATGGGTGGACCCCATGATCACGATCAGGAACACCGCAGTGAGCACCACTTCGCACAGGAAGGCGGCTGCCACGCTGTAGCCCCCGGGCGACAGCGCACCGTAGCCGTTGCTGGCAAATGCGCCGGCCTGGCTGCCATCAATGGCGAAGCCACTGGCACCGGAGGCGATCTGCAGCAGGATGAAGCCCGCCAGCAGGCCGCCAGCGACCTGGGCGATGATGTAGGGCACCAGGTCCTTGGTCGGGAAGCGGCCACCGGCCCACAGACCGACGCTGACCGCCGGATTGAAATGCGCGCCGGAGATGTGGCCGAACGCATAGGCGCCAGTCACCACGGTCAGGCCGAAGGCCAGCGCCACGCCGAGGAATCCGATACCCAGCGGATTGCCGTCACCGCCGAACTTGGCGGCCAGCACCGCGCTGCCGCAGCCACCCAGAACCAGCCAGAACGTGCCGAGGAACTCGGCGGACAAGCGTTTACCCATGCTCATGTGTTGCACTCCTTTGACGGTGAAAGTGTGATTTATGTCACACTTCAGTGATCAGCGGGTGACTGTAGCGTCAACGCCGGGTGCAGGGATACACCTTCGGATGTGTGCAACACGCGATGTTCAGTACTGCGGCAGCGGGATGAACTCCTTGTCGTCGCCGGGGATGGTGCCGAAGCGGCCGGCTTCCCAGTCGTGCTTGGCCTGCTCGATGCGCTCCTTCGAACTGGACACGAAGTTCCACCACAGGTGGCGCGGGCCATCCAGCGGCTCACCGCCGAACAGCATCGCCTTCACCGGGGTTTTTGCGCGCAGGCGACCGACGGCGCCGGCCTCGGGAATGATCAGGTGCTGGGCGGGCACGTCCACGCCATCCAGTTGCGCGTCGCCTTCGAGGATGTACAGCGCGCGCTCGCGATGGCCATTGTCGATATCGATCTCCGCATCCGGGTCGAGGTCGATCGCCACGTTGAGCGTGTCGGCGAACACCTTCACCGGCGATTCTTCGCCGTAGGCGCGGCCGGCGATGACCCGCAGCCAGACACCCTTGCGGCGCTGCTCGGGCAGGGTGGCAGCGGCGTGGTGGTAGAACGCCGGTTCAATCTCTTCATGCGACTTCGGCAATGCGACCCAGGTCTGCATGCCGTGGATCGGGTTGTCGTGATCACGGTCGGGCTGCGGTGTGCGTTCGGAATGGGCGATGCCGCGGCCGGCAGTCATCCAGTTCACGTCGCCCGGGCGGATCACCTGGTCCGAGCCCAGCGTGTCGCGGTGGCCGATGGCGCCCGACCACAGGTAGGTGACGGTGGCCAGGCCGATATGCGGGTGCGGGCGCACGTCGATGGCCGTACCGGGATGCATCAGTGCCGGGCCCATCTGGTCGACGAACACGAACGAACCGATGCTGCGTGCCTGCAGGGTCGGGACGGCGCGACGGACTTCGAGTCCGCCGATGTCGTGCACGCGCGGGGCGATGATGGTGGTCATGCGGGCGTTCTCGCTGGCAGGGATCAGGTGGTCAGCATCGCATGCAGCTGTGACGGGGGCATGCCCCGTATGGGTAACAGGTTGTTCCAGCCAACGGCGCAGCCCCTCGTGGCTGGACGCGCAATGCGTATCTCGTGTTTGGCCGGGCGGGTGGGTTGCGCAGGACACGCCGTAAACCCATCCATGGGGGCTCGATGGCGCCATCCATGGCGCCAACGGTCCTGCGCAACCCACCCGCCCGGCCTCTGACAGTTTCCGTGGGCGTCCAGCCACGGAGAAGAAAAAAAGAAAATCAAAATCAAAATCAAACGCCGGTCGCCCCGCCCAGGTGTCGACCAAGGTCGACACCCACCGGGTTCGCTGTTCGCTCACCGTCACCGGAAATCTGTCAGGGGTGGGGCGGTGTGGGCAGGCAGGACCGTTGGCGCCATGGATGGCGCCATCGAGCCCCCATGGATGGGTTTACGGCGTGTCCTGCCTGCCCACACCGCCCCGCCCAACAAACAGAAAAGCCAGAGCCGGCTGTTGCTCCGGCTCTGGCTTTGGCTTTGGCCTTTGATCCAGCGGGTGCCGGGCCGCAGGCCCGGCCGATCAACTCACACCACCGGTTCGCGCAGGGCGGGGTTGTCCCAGCCCGGGCGCGGGGCGAAACGATCGCCATGGCGCTGCTGCAACGCCTTCAGCCGCTCGACGATCGCATCGGCACCCACCGCACGGATGTGCTGGATCGGACCGCCGCGGAACGGTGCGAAACCGGTACCGAAGATCACGCCGGCATCCAGCAGGTCCGCATCGGCCACCACGCCTTCGTGCAGGCAGGCCACTGCTTCGTTCAGCAGCGGCAGGATCAGGCGGTCTTCCAGGTCGGCCGGGGCCTGGTAATCGCTGGCTACGTCCGGCTTCTTCGGCTTGCCGTTCTCCCAGGTGTAGATGCCCTGGCCATCCTTCTTGCCGCGCTTGTCCGGTTCCACCGTCTGCAGCGCCGCCGGAATCTGCAGGCCGAGGAACGGCGCCAGTTCACGGCCGACACCGGCGGCCACGTCCAGGCCAACGGTGTCGATCAGTTCGATCGGGCCCATCGGCATGCCGAACTTCACCGCGGCCTTGTCGATCACCGGGCCCGGAATGCCTTCGGCATACGCGGTGGCCGCTTCCAGCATGTACGGGAACAGCACGCGGTTGACCAGGAAGCCCGGGCTGCCGGCCACCGGCACCGGGAATTTGCCCAGTGCCTTGCAGAACGCGGCCAGGCGGCGCTCGGTCTCCGGCGCCATGCCGTCGTGATGGATGATTTCCACCAGCGGCATCTGCGCCACCGGGTTGAAGTAGTGCAGGCCGGCGAACTGCGCCGGGCGCTGGATGTGGTCGCGCAGTTCCACCAGCGGAATCGAGGAGGTGTTGGTGGTCAGCAACGCGTCGTGCTTCATCTTCGGCTCCAGCGTCTGGTACAGCGCACGCTTGGCCTCCGGGTTCTCGATGATGGCCTCGATCACCAGATCGGCCTCGGCCACGCCGTTGCCGTCCAGGTCGGCACGCAGGCGCGCGGCCACCGCCGGGCGCTTGCTGTCGTCGCGCACCTTCTTGGCGAACAGTGCCTGCGCACGCTCCATGGCCGGGTCGATGAAGCGCTGCTCGCGGTCCTGCAGCGTCACCTCGAAGCCCTTGTAGGCGGCCCACGCAGCGATGTCGCCGCCCATCACGCCGGCGCCGACCACGTGCACGTGGCGGATGCCGGAATCGCCGCCGCCGAGGCCCTTCAGGCGTTCGGTCAGGAAGAAGATGCGGATCAGGTTGCGCGCGGTCGGCGTGCTGGCCAGCTTCACCACGGCGCGGCGTTCGGCATCCAGGCGCGCCTGGATCGGCTTGCCGCCGCTGCGCTGCCAGGTGCTGATCAGCGCGTACGGCGCCGGGTACTGGTCCTTCTTCGCCTTGCGCGCGACCTGCTTGACCATCTGCGGCGCCAGCAGCTGGCGTGCCGGCCAGGTATTGGTGGCCCAGGCCAGCGCACGCTGCTTGAACGGACGGGTGGTGCCGGACAGCGCCAGCGCGACGGCGGTATCGAG
Organism: Stenotrophomonas sp. YJH_SMC_57; assembly: GCF_059369755.1. Lineage (NCBI taxonomy): Bacteria > Pseudomonadati > Pseudomonadota > Gammaproteobacteria > Lysobacterales > Lysobacteraceae > Stenotrophomonas > Stenotrophomonas sp. YJH_SMC_57. The sequence continues at coordinate 158,840 of NZ_JCAFSZ010000001.1, read as the reverse complement.
CACCACCGCCGGGGCCACCACCTTGTCGACCAGGCCGATCCCACGCGCGGCCGAGGCCGACAGGGTACGGCCGGTCAGCATCATGTCCATTGCCGCCGGGGCGCCCACCAGCTGCGGCAGGCGGGCGCTGCCGCCCCAGCCCGGGAAGATGCCCAGCTGGGTCTCGGGCAGGCCGATGCGGGTGCTGCTGTCATTGGAGGCCACGCGGTAGCGGCAGGCCAGCGCCAGCTCGGTACCGCCGCCCAGGCAGTGGCCGTGGATGGCCGCCACGGTCGGGCAGGGCAGCTCGGCCAGCTTCTGGTAGGTGGCCTGGCCGCGGCGGATCGCATCGTTGACGGTGCCGCGGCGGTCGAATTCCTGGAATTCCTTCAGGTCCGCGCCAGCGATGAAGCCGGCCTTCTTCAGCGACTGGATCACCACGCCCTTCGGCGGGTCCAGCGCGATGCGCTCAAGCAGGTCGCCCAGTTCCAGCAGCACGTCCTGCGACATCGCGTTGACGCTGCTGTCCTGACGATCCAGGGAGAGAACCACCACGCCGTCGTCGCGGATCTCGGGGTGCCAGTGGCTGAAGCGGAGACCATCGAAGCCTGAGAGCATGGACGTTCCATCCGGTTGTGTATGGAGAAGCGGCTATGATCCAGAGGTTGTTTCCCCCGCGTCAAATCCCAATAGCAGGGGAGTGGCGACCCCGGATCCATGGCCGTGGACCGGGACGCTAACGGAACGGTGGTTAAAAGCTGGTGCGGCGCCAGGTGATCGGCGACTGAACTTTTCCCGGGATTGGCAGTCTCATTGCCCGACGTCGGTTGGGCTGACAGGAGTGCGGCCCCTCATGGCCGAGGTTGATACACCACAGGAGCTGGATCTGGAACTGGTCCGGCGTGTGCAGCGCGGTGAGAGCGCGGCGTTCGATGTCCTGGTGCGCAAGTACCAGCATCGGGTCGTGGCCCTCGTCGGTCGCTACATCGCCGACTGGAGCGAATGTCAGGACGTCGCCCAGGACACTTTCATCCGTGCGTACCGCGCGATCGGAAGTTTCCGTGGTGATGCCCAGTTCTCAACCTGGTTGCATCGAATCGCCGTGAATACCGCCAAAAACTACCTGGCTTCACACAATCGACGGCCGCCGACCGATGACATCGACATCGGCGACGCCGAACAGTTCGACAGCGGTACGCGCCTGCGCGACACCGACACGCCCGAACGCGAGTTGATGCGCCAGGAGCTGGAACAGACGGTGATGAAGGCCGTCAACGCGCTGCCGGAGGAACTCCGGTTGGCGATCACCCTGCGCGAGGTGGAAGGCCTGAGCTACGAGGATATCGCGCAGAAGATGGGGTGCCCGATCGGCACCGTGCGTTCACGGATCTTCCGGGCGCGCGAGGCGATCGACACCGAACTCCGGCCGCTGTTGGACATCGGCAGCGCCACCCGTGAGAAGAGCCGCGTATGACCAGCAATCTGACCAGTAATCCGTTCAACGAATCGCAGAACCATCAATCCCCTGCCGGGCAGCGCCTGGACCAGCGCCACCGCGAACAGCTGTCGGCCCTGGTCGACGGCGAGCTGGGCGCCGATGAAGCGCGCTTCCTGTTGCGCCGCATGGAGCATGATCCGGAGCTGGCGGGCTGCCAGGAACGCTGGCAGCTGCTGGGCGACGTGATGCGCGGGCAGGCCCCGGCGCTGGCCCCGGCCGGCTTCAGTGCCGCCGTGTCCGCTGCCATCGCCGCCGAACCGGCACCGCAGGCCGAGCCGCGCCGCCAGGCGCGTCGCAGCGGTTGGCGGGCCTGGGGCGGTGGTGCCGCACTGGCCGCCTCGGTCGCTGCCGTGGCCCTGTTCATGGGCGGCGAGAAGCTGCAGGAGGCCGCCCCCGGCGAGCCGCTGGCACCGCAGGTGATCGCCAGCCAGGCTGAACTGGCGCCTGCGCCGAGCGGCCAGTCGCCGGTCACCGAGGCGTCGGTGGATACCGCTGCTATGGCCGTGGCGGCTGCGCCGGCGGTGGCAATGGCCGCCGCCAGCCGCCGCCAGGACAGCCGTCGCGCCAGCGCGACCCGCAGCCAGCAGGCCGCGCGCATCGCCCAGCGTGATGACAGCCCGCAGCGAGCGGTGGCCTCCGTGCAGGCGCCGCTGACCCCGACGGTGCCGGCCAACGCCAGCCGCAACCTGCCGTTTGGCGAGGTGGGAGCACTGCAGGCGCGGCCGTGGCCCCGCTCCAGCCTGGCCCCCGCTGCCGGTGGCGCGCTCAATGCCAGCTTCCCGGCCCACGCCGGTGGTGCTGCGTTCTACCCGTTCGAGCCGCGCCTGCAGGATGACCTGCCGGTGCCGCCGCGCCCGCGCGACTGAGCCGGGCGCTTTCACGCCCCGCCGTCGGCGGGGCCCGTATTCCTCTTTCCACCCGATCCGGAGGTTGCCGTCCGATGACTCCCCGACTCCGCACGCAGGCCATCGGCCTGTTGGCCCTGACCCTTCCCTTGATGGCCTGCGCACAGGCGCCGGCGCCTGTGGCGCAGACCCAGCCCGCGCCGGCCGCGGCGCCGCGGGCGCCCGCGCAGCCGCTGGTCACCGGCCTGCCTGACTTCACCCACCTGGTCGAACAGGTCGGGCCGGGCGTGGTCAACGTCGACACCACCATCGTGCGCAACAACCGCCAGGCCTCGCGGGGCCCGATGGGTGGCGACGATGACATGCCCGAGTTCTTCCGCCGCTTCTTCGGCCCGGACTTCCCGATGCCGGGGCAGGGCCCGGGTGGGCAGGATGGCGGTCCCAGCATCAAGGGCCGCGGCATGGGCTCGGGATTCATCATCTCGCCCGACGGTTATGTGCTGACCAATTACCACGTGGTGGCCGATGCCAGCGAGGTGAAGGTGAAGCTGGGCGACAGCCGCGAGTTCAACGCCAAGGTGGTGGGCAGCGACCAGCAGTACGACGTGGCCCTGCTGAAGATCGACGGCAAGAACCTGCCGACCGTGCGCGTGGGGGATTCCAACACCCTGAAGCCGGGCCAGTGGGTTGTCGCGATCGGCTCGCCGTTCGGTCTCGATCACTCGGTCACCGCGGGCATCGTCAGTGCGCTGGGCCGCAGCACCGGTGGCGCCGACCAGCGCTACGTACCGTTCATCCAGACCGACGTGGCGATCAACCAGGGCAACTCCGGCGGCCCGCTGCTGAACACCCGCGGCGAAGTGGTCGGCATCAACTCGCAGATCTTCTCCGCCTCCGGCGGCTACATGGGCATCAGCTTCGCGATCCCGATCGACCTGGCGATGAGCGCGGTCGAGCAGATCAAGAAGAGTGGCAAGGTCACCCGTGGCCAGCTGGGCGCGGTGGTCGAACCGATCGATTCGCTGAAGGCTCAGGGCCTGGGCCTGCCGGATAGCCGCGGTGCACTGGTCAACCAGATCGTGCCCGGCAGTGCGGCCGAAAAGGCCGGCGTGCAGATCGGCGACGTGGTGCGCTCGGTCAACGGCAGCCCGGTCAACAGCTGGTCGGACCTGCCGCCGCTGATCGGTGCGATGGCGCCGGGCAGCCGGGTCACCCTCGGCGTGATCCGCGATGGCAAGCCGCGCGACCTCAGCGCAACGCTCACCGCGCTCAGTGAAGATGGCCAGGGCAGTGCCCGCGCCGCCGCCACGGCCAAGCCCGATGCGGCGCCGCAGGCCGGGGCCAATGCCCTGCTGGGCCTGGACGTCAGCGACCTGACCGCGCCGCAGCGCAAGCAGTTCGGCCTGGACGGCAACGAGGGCGTGCGCATCACCGGGGTCAAGGGCCAGGCGGCGCGTGATGCCGGCCTGTCTCCGGGCATGGTGATCCTGCAGGTCGGGCGCACCGCGGTTGGCAGCGTGGATGGCCTCAACCGCGCGCTGTCCAGCTACAAGAAGGACGATGTGGTGATGCTGCTGGTGCGTACCGGCAACGGCAACAGCGCGTTCGTGGCGGTGAAGGCCGGCCAGTAAGGCCTGCCAGGGCCGCTGCGGCGGCGGCTGCCATCTGCCCCGAAGCCCCGCCCCGGCGGGGCTTCGGCCGTTCCGGGCCGGCCCGACGAGGCGGTTTTCGCGGCGAGGCGCCGGGCATGCGATAATCGACCGTTACCCTGACGACGCCGCGCGCCGCCGCCACCTATGTCTTCTGATTCGATGCGGAACATCCGCAACTTCTCCATCATTGCCCATGTCGACCACGGCAAGTCCACGCTGGCCGACCGCATCATCCAGCTCTGCGGTGGCCTGCAGGCCCGTGAGATGGAAGCGCAGGTGCTCGACTCCAACCCGATCGAGCGCGAGCGTGGCATCACGATCAAGGCGCAGTCGGTGTCGCTGCCGTACCTGGCCAAGGACGGGCAGACCTACCACCTGAATTTCATCGATACCCCGGGCCACGTCGACTTCTCCTATGAAGTCAGCCGCTCGCTGGCCGCCTGCGAGGGCGCGCTGCTGGTCGTCGATGCCGCCCAGGGCGTGGAAGCGCAGTCGGTGGCCAACTGCTACACCGCGGTGGAGCAGGGCCTGGAAGTGGTGCCGGTGATCAACAAGATCGACCTGCCCACCGCCGACATCGAACGCGCCAAGGCCGAAATCGAGGCCGTGATCGGCATCGACGCCTCCGACGCCGTGCCGGTCAGCGCCAAGACCGGCCTGAACGTGCAGGACGTGCTGGAAGCGATCGTGCACCGCATCCCGCCGCCGACGCCGCGCGACACCGAGAAGCTGCAGGCGCTGATCATCGACTCGTGGTTCGACAACTACCTGGGCGTGGTCTCGCTGGTGCGCGTGATGCAGGGCGAGATCAAGCCCGGCGACAAGCTGCAGGTGATGTCCACCGGCCGCAACCACCAGGTCGACAACGTCGGCGTGTTCACGCCGAAGCGCAAGGTGCTGCCGGCGCTGCGTGCCGGTGAAGTGGGCTGGGTCACCGCCAGCATCAAGGACGTGCACGGCGCGCCGGTCGGCGACACCCTGACCCTGGCCGGCGACCCGGCGCCGAAGCCGCTGCCGGGCTTCCAGGAAATGCAGCCGCGCGTGTTCGCTGGCCTGTTCCCGGTCGATGCCGAGGATTACCCGGACCTGCGCGAAGCGCTGGACAAGCTGCGCCTGAACGATGCCGCGCTGCGTTTCGAGCCGGAAAGCTCCGAGGCGATGGGCTTCGGCTTCCGCTGCGGCTTCCTCGGCATGCTGCACATGGAGATCGTGCAGGAGCGCCTGGAGCGCGAATACAACCTGGACCTGATCAGCACCGCGCCGACGGTGGTGTATGAGGTGCTGAAGACCGATGGCTCGATCATCAACATGGACAACCCGGCCAAGCTGCCGCCGGTGAACCAGGTCGAGGAGATCCGCGAGCCGATCATCCGTGCCAACGTGCTCACCCCCGAGGAGTACATCGGCAACATCATCAAGCTGTGCGAGGAAAAGCGCGGCAGCCAGATCGGCATCAACTACCTGGGCAGCCAGGTGCAGATCAGCTACGAGCTGCCGATGGCCGAAGTGGTGCTGGACTTCTTCGACAAGCTGAAGTCGGTCAGCCGTGGCTATGCCTCGCTGGACTACCACTTCGTGCGTTTCGACGCCGGCCCGTTCGTGCGTGTGGACGTGCTGATCAACGGCGACAAGGTCGATGCGTTGTCGCTGATCGTGCACCGCAGCCATGCCGATCGCCGCGGCCGCGAGCTGTGCGAGAAGATGAAGGACCTGATCCCGCGCCAGATGTTCGACGTGGCCATCCAGGCCGCGGTCGGCTCGCAGATCATCGCCCGTACCACGGTCAAGGCCATGCGCAAGAACGTGCTGGCCAAGTGCTATGGTGGCGACGTTTCGCGCAAGAAGAAGCTTCTGGAAAAGCAGAAGGAAGGCAAGAAGCGCATGAAGCAGGTCGGCCGCGTGGAAATCCCGCAGGAAGCGTTCCTGGCCGTGCTGCAGATGGACAACAAGTAAGCCCGCACCGGCCCCTGCGGGCCGGTCGTCTGGTGACGTTGCAAAGGACCCTGAATGAAACTGTTTGAGATCCTCCTGGTCGTGCTGACCCTGGCCTCGGGCCTGATCCTGCTCGCGGACAAGCTGTACCTCGCCAAGCGCCGCGCCCAGCGCGCGGGCCTGCTCGATTCCGAGCCGGTGCTGGTGGACTACTCGCGTGCGTTCTTCCCGGTGCTGGCGATCGTGCTGATCGTGCGCAGCTTCATCGCCGAGCCGTACAAGATCCCGTCCAGCTCGATGATGCCGAACCTGCTGATCGGCGACTTCATCCTGGTCAACAAGTTCTCCTACGGCCTGCGCCTGCCGATCAGCAACACCAAGATCGTGCCGTTCGGCGAGCCGTCGCGCGGCGACGTGGTGGTGTTCCACTTCCCCGGCCACAGCGACAACGACCCGGCCAAGGGCGAGAACTTCATCAAGCGCGTGATCGGCGTGCCGGGTGACACCATCGTCTTCGAAGGCGACGGCGTGATCCTCAACGGCGAGCCGCTGAAGTACGACAACAAGGGCATCTATGCCGGCCACAAGGGCCAGGGCGAGGGCGCCAACCTGCTGGTCGAGCACCTGCCGGGCCGCACCCACACCGTGCTGGAGACCGACTATCCGCGTGGCCAGGGCCAGTGGACCGTGCCGGCCGGCAAGTACCTGGTGATGGGCGACAACCGTGACAACAGCGACGATGGCCGTTTCTGGGGCCTGCTGCCGGAGGAAAACCTGCGCGGCAAGGCCTTCCTGATCTGGCTGAACTGCCAGGGCTGGTTCTGCAAGGATGGCTTCGAGCCGTCGCGGATCGGCTCGAGCATCAACTGATCGGGCATCAACCGAGTATTTTCACATCCAACGCGTATCTGGGGAGAACGCAATGAAGACGATGAACACGCAGCGCGGCATGACCCTGACCTCGTTCCTGACGGTCCTGATCGTGGTTGGCTTCTTCCTCTACATCGGCATGAAGCTGTTCCCGATGTACCAGGAGTACTACGCGGTGCGCTCGGCGATGAAGAGCCTGGCCAACGAGCCGGGCGTGGGCAACATGGAACCGGCCCGCATCCAGGACCTGTTCTTCAAGCGCCTGTACATCAACTACTCGGACAACGTGAAGCCGGCCAATGTGAAGTTCGATCGTCGCGACAACGGCTGGACCCTCAAGGTCAACTACGAAGTACGTCGTCCGCTGATCGGCAACCTCGATGTGGTTGGCAATTTTGATTCTTCCCAGGACCTGACACGAAGCGGTGCCCAGTAAATTCATCCAACGTGGCGACCTGATCGGTCATCCCTTCCGCGATGCGGCCCTGCTCAAGCAGGCGCTGACCCATCGCAGTGCGGGTGCGCCCCACAACGAGCGCCTGGAGTTCCTCGGCGACAGCATCGTCAACATGATGGCGGCCGAGGCGTTGTACCGGCGCTGGCCCAAGGCCGACGAAGGCGCGATGACCCGTGCCCGCGCCGAGCTGGTGCGTGAAGGCGCGCTGGCGGTGATCGGGCGCAGCCTGGAGCTGGGCGAGCGGCTGACGCTGGGCCCTGGCGAAATGAAGTCCGGCGGTCATCGCCGCGACTCGATCCTGGCCGATGCGGTGGAAGCCGTGGTGGCCGCGATCTACCTGGATGCCGGCTTCGAGGCCTGCCGGGCGGTGGTACTGCCCTGGTTCAGCGCTTCGATCGAGGCACTGCCGGCCTCCGGCCGGCCCGAGAAGGACCCCAAGACCCGCCTGCAGGAATGGCTGCAGGCCCGGCAGAAGGCGTTGCCGCAGTACGAACTGGTGTCAGAATCCGGTGACGACCACGCCAAACACTTCCGGGTACGCTGCAACGTAGCTGACCCGGCCGCCAGCACCGAGGGCGAAGGCGCCTCGCGGCGGCTTGCCGAACAACAGGCGGCTGCGGCCGTCCTAGAACAACTGGATTCCAAGTGAGCGAACAAACTCCCCATCATTGCGGCAGCGTGGCCGTCATCGGCCGCCCGAACGTGGGCAAGTCGACCCTGACCAATGCCCTGGTCGGCGCCAAGGTCAGCATCGTCTCCAACCGCCCGCAGACCACGCGCCATCGCCTGCTGGGCATCGCCACGTATCCGGAAGGCCAGCTGGTGCTGGTTGATACTCCCGGCCTGCACAAGGTGCAGAAGCGGGCGATGAACCGGGTGATGAACCGCGCCGCGCGTGGCTCGCTGGAAGGCGTCGACGCCGGCCTGCTGGTGATCGAAGCCGGGCGCTGGGACGAAGAAGACAGCCTGGCCTTCAACGTGCTGCGCGATGCCGGCATCCCGGTGGTGCTGGTGGTCAACAAGATCGATCGCCTGAAGGAAAAGGGCGCGCTGCTGCCGTTCCTGCAGCAGGTGACCGAAGGCCGCGATTTCGCCGCCGTGCACCCGATCTCCGCGCAGAAGCGCAATGGCCTGGAAGCGCTGGTGCGCGACGTGCTGAAGCTGCTGCCGGAAGCCCCGCCGATGTTCGGCGAGGACGAGATCACCGACCGCAGCCAGCGTTTCCTGGCTGGCGAACTGGTGCGCGAGCAACTGATGCGCCAGCTCGGCGAAGAACTGCCGTACGCCACCACGGTGGAGATCGAGCGCTTCACCGAAGACGGCAACCTGCTGCGCATCGGTGCGGTGATCTGGGTCGAGCGCGAAGGCCAGAAGGCCATCGTGATCGGCAAGGGCGGTGCGCGCCTGAAGGAGATCGGTGCCAAGTCCCGCCTGCAGATGGAGCGCCTGTTCGGGGCCAAGGTGTTCCTGGAAACCTGGGTGCGCGTGCGTGAAGGCTGGTCCGATGACGAGGCCGCGCTGAAGGCCTTCGGCTACGAGTAAGCCGACCCGGTCGCTTCGATGATGATCGAGGACGACACCGGCTTCGTGCTGCATGCACGGGCCTATCGCGAGACCAGCCTGCTGGTCGAGGTATTGAGCGCGCAGCATGGCCGCATCGGCCTGCTCGCGCGCGGTGTTTCAACGGCGAAGGGGCAGGTGCTGCGCGCCGCCCTGCAGCCGTTGCAGTGGATCCGTTTCAGTGCCCAGCAGCGCGGCGAGCTGGCGCAGCTGCGCGCTGCGGAGGCACTGGATGCCGCGCCGCGATTGGTTGGCCAGGCAATGCTGGCTGGTTTCTACCTGAGTGAACTGACCCTGCGCCTGGCGCCACGCCAGGACCCGTTGCCGGAGCTGTACCTCGCCTACGGTGAAGCGCGCGCGCGGCTGGCGGTGGGCGCGGGTCTGGCCTGGACGTTGCGCCGCTTCGAACGCGAGCTGCTGTCCGCGCTGGGCCTGGGTTTCGAACTGGACAGCGCCAGCGACGGCCAGCCGATCGACCCGGCTGCACGCTATGCATTGGACCCGCAGGAAGGGCCGCAACGGTTGCTGAGCGAGCGTGGCGGCGAGCGCCAGGCGGCGGCCACGGGCTCGGCGCTGCTGGCACTCGCGGCCGATGAAGAGCCTGACGCGGCCGACCTGGCCAGCCTACGCCTGCCGATGCGGCGGGTACTGGCCCATCATCTGGGGGCGCGAGGCCTGAAGTCCTGGGAACTGCTCGAGCAGCTCGCCCCCAGGCGTTGAGAGGTGTCCGGCAGGGCTTGCAGCCCTGCACCCGCCGAGGCCAAGGCAACAGCAACAGCAACAGCAACAGCGTGCATTCGGTGGGATGGCGGGGTGGGTCCGGTTGCGGGGGCCGCTGCAAGTACGTCCATGTAAGCTCGGTCGCCGCATCCATGCGGCTCACGCCCCCGCAACCGGACCCACCCCGCCTTCGACAGATTTCCGCAATCTGCAGTAGATCCACGCAATGCGTGGATGAATTTCCATCGGAATCGAATATTTCGAATTGGAATCGAAAAGCATCCACGCATGGCGTGGATCTACCGTGTCGACCAAGGTCGACACCTACCCACAGCCGCCGGAATCTGTCAGAGGTGGGGCGGTGTGGGTGGGCAGGACCGTTGGCGCCATGGATGGCGCCATCGAGCCCCCAGGGACGGGTTTACGGCGTGTCCTGACCACCCACACCGCCCCGCCATCCCACAGAATGTCGCTCTTGCTCTGGTCGTTGCCGTTGCATTGAGCAGGTGCAGGGCGCAGCCCTGCCGAACACCCCTCAGTGCAGCAGGGCAGCCACTGCGGCGCGGAACCCGTCCTGGGCCTGCCCCGACTCGGGCGCGTGATGCAGCTGGCGCACTGCCCGGCCCAGACGTGCCGCACCCACGAAGCCGCAACTCGCCTGCAGCCGATGCAACTGGCTGCGCAGTTGCCGCTCGTCATGCTGGTGCACCGCCTGCTCGACCGCGTCGCGCACGCCGGGCAACTCGGCCAGGAACAGTTCTCGCAGCGCGATCAGGTGGTTGCGCTGGCCATTCAGTGCGGCCAGTGCTGCGGTCTCGTCCCAGTCCTGCACCTGCAGCTCGACCGCTGCCGGGGCCTGGGCCACGAAGATGCCCGCCGGGCTGTTCACCAGGGCCCGGCGCACCGCCTTCAGCAGCTGGTCGCGGCCCAGCGGTTTGACCAGGGTGTCGCTGAAACCGGCTTCGCGCAGGCGGGCATGAATGGAGGTGTCGCCGTCGGCGGTATGCGCCAACGCCGGGGTATCGGGGTGTGAGCGGCGCAGTTCGCGCAGCAGCTGCGCGCCGTTGCCATCGGGCAGATTGACGTCGATCAGCCACAGGTCATGCGCGCCGGGCTCGGCGCTGGCCAGCGCGCTGGCCAGTGAGTCTGCGGTGTCCACATCCGCTGGTAACGTTTCCAATGCCGCCTTGAAAAAACCGCGGCTGATGATGTCGTCCTCGACAAGCAGGAAGCGGGGCCGGCTGGTCCGCGGGGTCATCTGCATCAGGGCTGCCTCCATGTCAGCTGGTCCAATCATCAAGCACGACGGCGACGGGCGCAAGCGGGTCCGGGCCCTGCCGGTCAGGATCTGCGACAATACGGCCCCATTTTTGCCCGCAGCCTGTCGCCACGTGGCCCGATCCCGCTCCCGCATCGACCGTACCCCGTTCCAGACCGAAATCCTCGACCTCAGCCATGATGGCCGCGGCGTCGCCCGCCGTGAAGGCGAGGGCGGCAAGGTCACCTTCATCAGCGGCGCCTTGCCGGGCGAGGTGGTGATGGCGGAACAGACCGCCCGCAGCCGCCATTTCGACGAGGCGCGCACGGTAGAAGTGCTGCAGGCCTCGCCGCAGCGTGTCACCCCCAAATGCCCGCACTTCGGTACCTGTGCTGGTTGCGTACTGCAGCATCTGGACGAAGACCAGCAGATCGTCGCCAAGCAGCGCGTGCTGATGGACAACCTGGAGCGCATCGGCCACGTGAAGCCGGGCACCGTGCTGGCGCCGCTGGTCGGCGAGAGCTGGGGCTACCGCCGCAAGGGCCGCTTCTCGGTGCGCCGGGTGGAGAAGAAGGACAAGACCCTGGTCGGTTTCCGTGAACAGGACCCGCGGTTCGTGGCCGACCTCGGCCAGTGCCTGACCGTGATTCCGGAGATCGGCACCAAGGTCGAGGCCCTGTCCACCTTCATCGAATCGCTCGATGGCAAGCGTGATATCCCGCAGATCGAATTCATCGCTGGCGACCAGGCCGTGGTCCTGACCGTGCGGCACCTGCAGCCGCTCAGCGATGCCGACCGCGCGGCCTGGGCCACCTTTGGCCAGCAGCATGGCTTCGTGATCTACCTGCAGTCCGGCGGCGTGGACACCGTGCAGCCGCTGGACGGGCAGGGCGTGCCGCTGTCGTTCCGGCTGGCACCGTGGGATGTCGAGCTGGCATTCCGCCCGCTGGACTTCATCCAGGTCAATGCCAAGCTCAACGAGAAGATGATCGCCCACGCCCTGGACCTGCTGGAACCGGGTGAGGACGAGCGCGTGCTGGACCTGTTCTGCGGCCTCGGCAACTTCACCCTGCCACTGGCCCGTCGCGTACGCGAAGTGGTCGGCGTGGAAGGCGATGCCGGCCTGGTCGCGCGTGCCCGCGAGAATGCCGAGCGCAACGGCCTGGCCAACGCGCAGTTCTTCAGTGCCGACCTGACCCAGGACCAGCGCAGCACCGCGTGGATGCGCCAGGGCTTCGACAAGCTGCTGCTCGACCCGCCGCGCTCGGGTGCGATCGAAGTGCTGCAGCAGCTGCCGCTGAAGCAGTTCAAGCGCATCGTCTATGTCAGCTGCCACCCGGGCTCGCTGGCGCGCGATGCCGGCTACCTGGTCAACGAACAGGGCTTCACCCTGGTCAGCGCCGGTGCCATGGACATGTTCCCGCACACCGCACACGTGGAAAGCATTGCGGTGTTCGAGAAGCGCTGACGGGCTGTCATGCCCATCGCGCATAATGGCGCGATGGGCATCGAAATCGAACGCAAATTCCTCGTCAGCAGCGATGACTGGCGCATCGCCGCGCACCGGGTGATCCCGATGGCGCAGGGCTACATCAACGACATGGGCGCGCTCGACCGTGGCACCCAGAACGCTTCGGTGCGCGTGCGTATCGAGGGCGACCGCGCCGCGCTGAACCTGAAGTCGCGCACCATCGGCCATACCCGGCAGGAATTCGACTACCCGATCCCGGTGGAGGACGCGCGCGCGCTGCTTGCACTGTGCGTAGGCGGGCTGATCGACAAGCGTCGCCATCTGGTGGACCACGCCGGGCTGACCTGGGAAGTGGACGAGTTCCTCGGCGACAACGCTGGTCTGGTCGTGGCCGAGGTCGAGCTGGACAGCGCCGACCAGGTCATCGACCTGCCGGACTGGGTGGGTGCCGAAGTGACCGACGACGCCCGCTACTACAACGTCGCCCTCGCCAGTCACCCCTATTCACAGTGGTGACCCCCCCAAAAGGGGACGGAGGTGATTAAGTCGACTTTACCCCGCCTGTGCGGAAAGCGGCTTGATCCCCTCCGTCCCCTTTTTTCGAAGGCCATGGCCCCCATGTGGTGGGGATGAGAATCGACATCTACTCCGACGTGGTCTGCCCCTGGTGCTGGATCGGCAAGCATCGTTTCCAGCAGGGCGTGCAGTTGCTGGGCGCCGACGCGCCTGAACTCGACATCCATTGGCAGCCGTTCCAGCTGGACCCGGACGCGGATGCGAAGCCGGTGCCGCTGCGCGAGGCCTATGTGCGCAAGTTCGGCGGTGTCGAGCGCACTGAGCAGATCCTCAACCAGACCCAGACCACCGCGCGCGCCGAAGGCCTGCCGATGGACTTCAGCCAGGGCCAGGTGCGGGTGACCACGCTGCCGGCCCACCGGGTGCTGTGGCTGGCCGGCCAGCATGGGGTGCAGGACGCGGTGGGCGAGGCGTTGTTCCGCGCCCATTTCGAGCAGGGCCAGAACCTGGCCGACAGCTCGGTACTGGTCAAGGCTGGCGTAGCCGGTGGCCTCGACGCGGGCGAGATCACCCAGATGCTGGCCTCCGACCGCGGCCTGGCGGAGGTCGAGGCAAAGCTGCAGGAAGCCCATGCACTGGGCATTTCCTCGGTACCGACGTTCGTCATCGACGGCCGCTGGGCCATTTCAGGCGCACAGCCGCCGGAGGCCTTCGCCAACGCGCTGCGCCAGATCGCGGCCGAGCAGGGTGCATCCGCGTCCCCGGCAGGGGGCGACGAGGCCTGCGGCCCGGACGGCTGCAAGGTCTGACCGGCCCCGAAAAGGGACGGAGGGGATCAAGTCGTTTCCAGCTCGTGAGGGCCGATTGCGGCTTAATCCCCTCCGTCCCCTTTTCGCGACCACTGCGCCTGTCGGCTGGTTCTGCGACAATGCGGCACTGCGCCATGCGGGCGCGCGTTGTGGAGATCGACCATGCTGCTGATCGGCGTTGCCGGCACCGAACTGACCGCCCAGGAACGTGACTGGCTACAGCACGATGCCGTGGCCGGGGTGGTGCTGTTCAAGCGCAACTTCGCCTCGCGCCAGCAGGTGACCGATCTGAGCGCGGCGATCCGCGCCGCCGCCCCGCGCCCACAGCTGATCTGCGTGGACCAGGAAGGCGGCCGTGTGCAGCGTTTCCGTGAAGGCTACAGCGAGCTGCCGCCGCTGCAGGAGATCGGCGCGCTTTACGCGACTGATCCGCAGCGAGCGCTGGTGCTGGCCGAACAGCACGCCTGGCTGATGGCCAGCGAGGTCCGCGCCAGCGGCGTGGACCTGAGCTTCGCGCCGGTGGTCGACCTCGGCCGTGGCAACCGTGCCATCGGCAACCGTGCCTTCAGTGAAGACCCGCAGGTGGTGGCCGCGTTCACCGCCGCCTACGTGCGTGGCATGCACGCCGTTGGCATGGCGGCCACGCTCAAGCATTTCCCTGGCCACGGCACGGTGCTGGAAGACACCCACGTGGACACCGCGATCGATCCGCGCGCGCTGGACGAGCTGCGTGCGCAGGACCTGGTGCCGTTCCAGGCCGGCATCGCCGCCGGTGCCGATGCGGTGATGATGGCGCACGTGATCTACCCGCAGGTGGCACCGGAACCGGCCGGCTATTCGCCGCGCTGGATCCAGGACATCCTGCGCGGCGAGCTCGGCTTCCGTGGCGTGGTGTTCTCCGACGATATCGGCATGGCCGCCTCGCACAGCGCCGGCGGCGTGCCGGCGCGCGTGCATGCACACCTGGATGCCGGTTGCGATGTGGTGCTGGTCTGCCACCCGGAACTGGTCGATGAAGCCCTGCACGCCGTGCAGGGACGCTCCCTCAATACTGCTGCGCTGCTGGGGCTGCTTGGCCGCGGCGCGCTCGGCTGGGACGGCCTGCTGGCCGATGCCCGCCATGGCGACACCCAATCCCGTCTGCTTGAAACCCTTGGAAGAACCGTCTGATGCCCAACCTCACCATTTCCCAGGCCCTGGCCCAGGCTGACCTGCTGGTCGACCGTCCCACCATCGACAAGGCCATCGCTGGTATCGCCGACGCCATTGCGCGCGATTACAAGGGCGAGGTGCCGCTGTTCCTGTCGATCATGCACGGCGCGCTGCCGTTCGCCGGCCAGCTGGCGCTGGAACTGGGCGCGCGTGGCCAGGACGTGCAGTTCGATTACCTGCACGCCACCCGCTACCGCGGTGAAACCACCGGCGGCGACCTGGTCTGGAAGCACAAGCCGGCCACCTCGCTGTTCGGCCGCCGCGTGCTGCTGATCGACGACATCCTCGACGAGGGCTACACCCTGCAGGGCGTGCGCACCTGGTGCCTGGAGCAGGGCGCGACCGACGTGCGCATCGCTGCGATGACAGTGAAGAAGCACGACCGCGCGCTGCCGGACGTGGTCGCCGACTACGCCGGCATCGAACTGCCGGACCGCTACGTGTTCGGCTTCGGCATGGACGTCAACGAAACCCTGCGCTGCGTGCCGGCCATCTACGCGATGAAGGAATAACGCCGCCGCCGCCCGCGGCGCGTGTTCTTCTGCCGCCGGCATCCTCGGGTGCCGGCGTTCGTCTTTTCATGGAGTGCTTCGAATGCAACAGATCGCCCTGGCCGTGATCGGCGGTACCGGTGTCTACAACCTGGCCAAGCTCGACGACGTGCAGACCCACGAGGTCGACACCCGCTTCGGCCGCCCGTCCGGCCCGGTACGCGTGGGGACGCTGCTCGGCCATCGCGTGGCGTTCCTGGCGCGGCATGGTGAAGGCCACTCGCTGCCGCCGCACAAGATCAACTACCGCGCCAACCTGGCGGCGCTGCAGCAGCTTGGCGCGCAGCGGGTGCTGGCATTGAACACGGTCGGTGGCATCACCGAGGACTTCGGCCCGCGCGTGCTGGCCTGCCCGGACCAGATCATCGACTACACCTGGGGCCGCATCAGCACGATCTGTGAAGAAGAAGGCACCGACGTCGTCCACGTCGATTTCGGCCATCCGTACACGCCGATGCTGCGCAGCAAGATCCTGGCCGCCGCGAAAGTGACCGGTGTCACGGTCCATGACGGCGGCTGCTACGGCGCCACGCAGGGCCCGCGTTTGGAAACCATCGCCGAAATCGCCCGCATGCGCCGTGATGGCTGCGACCTGGTGGGCATGACCGGCATGCCGGAAGCCGCACTGGCACGGGAGCTGGGGCTGGATTACGCCTGCCTGGCCATCATCGCCAACTGGGCCGCCGGCTGTGGAGATGGCGAGGAGATTACGATGGCCGAAGTGCTGGCCAACGTGCAGGCGGCGAGCAACGGACTTCCGGAACTGGTGGGCGAATTGGCACGGGGGTGATTGTCTTCCCTGAGCAAGCTTTGCATACTCAGCTTGTGCGCGGGTTCAGCGTACACCACCCATTCATTGCATAAGGTCTCGCATCACCATGCCGAACGGTACCGTCAAGTGGTTCAACGACGCCAAGGGATTTGGCTTCATCTCGCCGGAGGATGGCAGCGCCGACGTGTTCGCGCACTTCTCCGCCATCAACTCCAAGGGCTTCCGCAGCCTGCAGGAAGGCCAGCGTGTCACCTATGACGTGACCCAGGGCCCGAAGGGTGCCCAGGCTTCGAACATCACGCCGGCCGAGTGATCCACTCGACAGTGCGTTGAAAACCCCGCTCCGGCGGGGTTTTTTTTGCGCAGCTGTCCACATTCCGGTCGTCATCTGCCGGCCTCGGGCACAATGCAGGCATGAAGGAACGACTGCGCATCGCCGTGATTGGCTACGGCACCGCTGGACAGGCCTTGTCCATCCTGCTCACCCGTGATGGTCATGAGGTGGACATTTTCGAGCGCGTGCCCACGCCTGGGCCGGTCGGCGCAGGCTTCCTGCTGCAGCCCAGTGGCCTGCAGGTGCTGTGGCAGATGGGCCTGCTCGACGCCGTGCGCGCGCATGCCGCACCGGTGCACCGCCTGTACGGCGATACGCCGTGCGAGCGCGCGGTGATGGACATGCGCTACGACGGCCTGGACGCGCGCCTGCATGGGCTGGGCATGCAGCGCGGCGCGTTGTTCTCGCTGCTGGATGAAGCGCGGGACGGCGCAGGGCAATTGCATGCCGGCATCACGATTACCGGAGTGGATGCCGAACAGGGCCGCCTGCGCGACGGCGAAGGCCGCACGCATGGCCCGTTCGACCTGGTGGTGGCTGCGGATGGCGCAGCGTCGACGCTGCGCAGCACCATTGCCACGGGTGCCGGGCTGGATCGCGTGTATCCGTGGGGCGCGCTGTGGTGCCTGCTGCCGGCCGAAGACTGGCCACACGTGCAGGAGTTGCGCCAGCGCTACGTGGCCGCGCGCAAGATGATCGGTCTGCTGCCGGTGGGCACCTGTCCGGGTGACGACACGCCGCGCCTGAGCTTTTTCTGGAGCCTGCCGCGTACCGATTTCGAGCGCTGGCAAAACCATGGCATGCCGTCCTGGCTGGAGGAACTGCACACGCTGTGGCCGCAGGCCGCTGCGCGCTTCGCCCACCTGCGTGATGCCGGCCAACTGGCGCGCGCGGTCTATCGCGATGCGGTGATGTCGCGCTGGCACCAGGGGCGCCTGGTGCTGGCCGGTGATGCCGCGCACGCGATGAGTCCGCAGCTGGGGCAGGGCGTGAACATGGCGCTGCTCGATGCGCTGGCGCTGCGCGATGCGGTGCGCATCCATGGTGGTGGCACGGCCGCGCTGCTGGCCTACCAGGCGCAGCGGCGCGCGCATGTGGCGGTGTACCAGCGCTGGAGCCGATGGCTGACGCCGTTGTTCCAGTCCGACCGCGATGCCTGGGCGAAGGCGCGTGATGTGCTGCTCGGTCCGATGGGGCGCCTGCCGGGCGGTCGCAGCCACATGCTGCGCGTGCTGAGCGGCACGCAGCATGGCTGGTTCGGTTCGCTCGCGCTGGATCCTGCCTTCATCAAGGCGCTGGGCAGCGCAGCCGAAACGCCTCGCACTGGCGCTGCAATCGCAGGCGTGTGAAGTAGGCCGTCACGTGAATTAACGGTTGCCTCACCGTGGTTGTGCGACAAGAGGGGAGCACGCGACAGCCGCGTCGCCCGTTTTCCTTTCCGTGATCAACATCGCGCGTGGCCCGGGTGGCGCCGCCGTTGCGGCCTGCTGCGGCCCGGACGTGCCGCCGGATGTTGAAGAGGAGGACGCCATGTTGTTCGCGGTCGAAGAGCTGGAATCGGAAATCTGCAAGCTGCGCGGCCTGTTGCAGATGCTGCACGAGGACCAGCCCGACGTACTGGAGGACGTGTTCGAGTTCCATGTCGGCAGCCTGATCAGCCATGCATCACCGGAACACCATGCACGCATCCGTACCTGCGCGCAGGAAATGCTGGTGGCGATCCAGGCCCTGCCGCGACGACGTGACGATGACACGGCGGATTTCCGCCTGATGCCGGCGCTGGGCCTGCGACCGTCCTGATTCAGCGCGCGGGCAGTTGCACCAGGCCGCCGTCGACGCAGGCGATCATCTGCTCGCCGCGGATAGGCACAGGCACGATGCCAGCGGTGAATGCGGAGAACGCGGGCAGGATCGTCATCCGCTCGCGCAGCCAGAATGCAGGAAATCGCCGCCGCAACGAGGGCAGTGCGACCTGCGGGTGCAGATGCCCTGCGATCACGTGCATTGCCGCGTCCGGCACCGGCTCATGGCGAAGCAGGAACGGCGCCAGCCCGATCTCATCGTGGATCTGTACCTGCAGCTGCGCGTGCGGCAGCTGCCGATCGTGATTGCCGCGCAGTACGTGCACGTCCAGCCCGGCATTGCGTTCGCGCCAGCCCAGCCATTGCTGGTACCAGGCCGCGCGATGCGCGGGCCCATGCAGGATGTCGCCGAGAATCCACAGTTCGCGGCAGGCGCGCGTGTCCAGCAGTGACTGCAGGCGTTGCAGGTCGTCGGCGGTGCCGCCGCGGGGCAGGGCGATGCCGGCACGACGGAACACGTCGGCCTTTCCGAGGTGCAGGTCGGCGATCAGCAGCGCCTGCCGCGCCGGCCAGTACAGCGCACGTGCGCCGATCAGAACCATGGTTTCACCGGCAAGCTGCACGGGCAGTTCATCGGCCATGGCGGCGTTCCAGTTGCTGTGCCGCGCGCTGCACGCGTGTGCGCCAGTCTTCGTTGCTGAACTGCCCGCGCAGACGCTCGGCCCACAAGGGAAAGCCCAGTGGCGTCAGCGACGCCGGACGCTGCACCGACAGCGCCTGCGTACTGATGCGTGCCAGCACCTGCTGCAGGCCAGGCAGGTCCAGGCTGTCATGCAGCACCTCGTGTTCGGCCAGCGCCAGCAGCAGATGGTCCGGATCGTGTTCGCGAAGCACGTCGTACAGCAGGCCCGCCGAGGCCTGCAGCTGGCGAAGCGAACGCGGCATGCCGCCGGGCAGGCTGGGCACCAGCAGGCCCGCCACGCGCGCGATGCCGCGGAACTGGCGTCGTGCCAGCTCGCCCAGGTTCACGGCTGCACGCAGATCGTCCAGCAACCGATCACCGGTGAACAGCGTGCGCCACTGCGCTGTGTCCAGCTCGATGGCCTGCGCCGGTGCCAGCACCAGGCCATGGTCGTTCACCGCATAGCCGATGCTGTTGCGCTGCAGGCGCGTGCAACGCAGCGCCAACAGGGCCGCCAGTGCCTCGTGTACGTGACGGCCGGCAAAGGGATAGACGAACAGGAACTGGCCGTCGCGGCGGCGTACGTCCTCCACCAGCAGATGATCGGGCGCGGGCCGCGCCGACATGCGTTGCTGCAGGGCCAGCAGCGGAGCCAGCCATCGTGATTCCGCACTGTCATCGGCGCCGGACAGGACCGACTCCAGTTCGCGGCCCAGCGCCATCGACAGCGGCAACTGGCCGCCCTGCCAGCGCGGCACGACGCCGTCACCGCGCCCGCGTGCCAATCGCACGAAGGCGGTCATGTCGCGCAGCTGCACCAGCTCCAGCAGGCGCCCGGCGAACTGGAAGCGATCTCCACGGCGCAGGCGGCTGGCGAACTGTTCCTCGACCGCGCCCAGGCCACCGCCGCGCAGGAACTGTACCCGCACGCTGCCATCGCTGCTGATGGTGCCGATCGAGAGCCGATGACGCAGCGCCTGGCGACGGTCGTGCATGCGATAGCAACCGTCGCCATCGCGTACCACCTTGTGGAAGTCGGGGTACTGGGCCAGCGCCTGGCCACCCTGCACGATGAATGTCAGCACGGCCTGCCACTGCTCTTCACCGAGCGTGGCAAAGGCGTGGGTGCGCTGTACCTGCGCCAGCAACGCGTCGCTGTGGAAGCCGCCGGCCAACGCGCGGCTGACCGCATGCTGGGCCAGCACATCCAGCGACAGTGTCGGTGGCCTGCGCGCCTCGACCACGCCCTCAGCCAGTGCACGGCGCACGGCGGCGTACTCGGCCAGCTCCAGCGCGTGGCTGGGTATGCAGAGGATGGCGCCGCCGGCTCCGGGTCGATGGCGTGCGCGTCCGGCGCGTTGGCGCAGGCGTGCCACGCCCTTCGGGCTGCCCAGCTGCAGCACCTGTTCAACCTCGGGGAAGTCCACGCCGAGGTCGAGGCTGGAGGTCGCGACCACGCAACGCAACGTGCCCGCACGCAGGCCATCTTCCACCTGCTGGCGCAGCGCCGGATCCAGCGAGCCATGATGCAGTGCCAGCGTATCCGGGTCTTCCGGCCAGACTGCCGCCAGCGCCTGATGCCAGAGTTCGGCCTGCGCGCGGGTGTTGGTGAACAGCAGGCTGCTGCGCGCCTGCATCAGCGCTTCCAGTACGCGCGGCAGCTGCGCCAGGCCGAGATGCCCGGCCCACGGGAAGCGCTCGCCGGGCTCGGGCAGCAGGCTGCGAACGGTGATCGCGCGCGGGCGTACGCCCTGCACGATCGGTGCATCCGGCTGCCCAGGCAGCAGCACGTCGCGCGCCTCCTGCAGATTGCCCAGCGTGGCCGACAGCCCCCACAGCTGCAGTGCAGGCGCGGCCTCGCGCAGCACGGCCAGGTTCAGCTGCAGCAGGACGCCCCGCTTGTTGCCCAGCAGTTCGTGCCACTCATCCACCACCACGCAGCGCAGCTGGCGCATGCGCGGCAGCGTATCCGGATAACTCAGCAGAAGCGCCAATGATTCCGGTGTGGTCACCAGCACGTCGACGCGGCCCTCGCGCGCCTGCCGCCGCTCGCGGTTGCTGGCATCACCGCTGCGCAGGCCCACCCGCCATCCCAGTCCCAGCCCGTCGACCACCGCCTGAAGGGCGCGCGCGGTGTCGCTGGCCAGTGCGCGCAACGGCGTCACCCACAGCACCTGCAGCGGCCGTACCGCGCTGGCACGCCGCGGCGATGCGGGTGGGTCGATCATCGCCTGCAGCAGCGGCCCACCGAACATGGCCAGCGTCTTGCCGCTGCCGGTGGGCGTGTGCAGCACGCCCGATTCACCGGCCAGGTAGTGCCGCCACATCGCGCGCTGGAACGGCAATGAGCGCCAGCCGCGGGCCGCGAACCAGTCCTCCAGCCGACGCAGCGCCTGGCTGCGGGTCATCGCGCCAGCGCCTGCAGCGTGGCCAGCTGATCAGCCTCGCTGGCCGGCTTGTCGTGGCGCCAGCGCAGGATGCGCGGAAAGCGCACGGCAACGCCCGACTTGTGCCGTGAACTCTGGTTGACCGCTTCGAAGCCCAGTTCAAAGACCTGTTCGGCGCGCACGCTGCGTACAGGTCCGAAGCGCTCGCGGGTGTTGGCGCGGATCCAGCGGTCGAGTGCGAGGATTTCCTTGTCGTCCAGGCCCGAGTAAGCCTTCGCCACCGGCACCAGGGTGTCGCCATCCCAGACCCCGAACGTGTAGTCGGTGTACAGCGTGCTGCGGCGGCCGTGTCCGGCCTGCGCGTACAGCAGCACGGCATCGATCGTGAGCGGGTCGACTTTCCATTTCCACCAGTCGCCGCGGCGTCGCCCGGCCTGGTAGGGCGAGCCACGTCGTTTCAGCATCAATCCTTCCACGCCGCGTTCGCGCGCCAGCTCGCGCATCGCGGCGGCGTGCGCCCAATCGTCGGCCACCACCTCGGGCGACAGCTGGATGCGGGTATCGCCCAGCCCGCCGATGACCTCTGCCAGCCGCAGGCGTCGCTGCTGCAACGGCAACGCGCGCAGATCCTCTCCGTCGAGTTCAAGCAGGTCATAGGCGAGCACGCGCACTGGCGTGTTGCGCAGCGTGGCGGCACCGGGCTTGCGACGCTGGATGCGGGTCTGCAGCGCAGTGAAGGCGCGCGGCAGGTCGTCGCTCTCGTCCCAGGCCAGCAGCTCGCCGTCCAGTACGCACCCATCGGGCAGGGCCAATGCAGCCTGTTCGATCTCAGGGAAGCGACCATCCAGCCGTTCCTCGCCGCGTGACCACAGGGCTGTTTCGCCGCGCCGCCGCAGCAGCTGCAGGCGGATGCCGTCCCACTTCCATTCCAGCATCCAGTCGTCGATCGGGCCGAGACGGTCTTCCGGGTCGCCTTCGAGGGGCGAGGCGAGGAAGAACGGGTAGGGCTGCTGCCGGTCCAGTGGCAGCTCGTCCGGTGACAGCAGCTGGTCCAGCAGCCCGGGTGAGGGGACCCATTCGCCGAGCATGCGCTGGGCGATGCGTGCGATGTCCAGGCCCGACCATTCGGCAAGCGCCTGCTGCACCAGTCGCTGCGAAACACCGACACGCAGTGCGCCGGTCAGCAGCTTGTTGAACACCAGCCGTTCGCCGCTGCACAGCTGCTGCCAGCCGGTGACCACCGCCGCGCGGCGTACCGGCTCGGCCTGGTTGGCCACGACCAGCAGGTGCTGTTCGATCCAATCGGCGAGGGGCCGGTCGGCAGCAGGTTGCGGGGGATCGTCCAGCAGCAGGGTAAGTGTTTCGGCCAGGTCACCGACCTGCGCATAGCTATCTTCGACCAGCCACGGTGGCAGACCCGATTGTTCGGCAATCCAGGCGCGAAGTTCGCCGCTTGCCGCGATCTTCCTGCGCGCGCCGCCGACCTTGCCGCCACTGAGCAGGTACAGCGCCCACGCCGCGTCATGCGCACGTGCCTGGCGGAAGTAATCGACCAGCGCCGCACGCTTGTCCAGCGTAGCGGTGCTGCGGTCCAGCCGCTGGTAGAGCGCGGCGAAGGCTTTCATTCCTCGCTCCCGAAGTCGGTACGGAAGGCTTCAGCAGCGACCCCGCGCTCGCGCAGGAAGGGGATCAGCGCGTCGGTGTTGCCATGGGTGGCGATCACCCGCTGCGCGCCGGTCTGTTCGATGGTCTGCAGCAGCGCAGGCCAATCGGCATGGTCGGAAATGACGAAACCTCGATCGACATTGCGCCGGCGCCGATTGCCGCGCAGCTGCATCCAGCCGGACGCGAAGCCCAGCTGATGGCGGCCGAAGCGACGCATCCACGGCGTGCCCGCAGCCGAGGGTGGCGCGAGGATCAACTGGCCGGCTGCATCCGGCTGGCGGCCCAGCTCGGCGACGGTGTGCGTCTCCAGCATCGGTACGCCGGCCTGCCGGTAGACCGCTACGCCGTTGGCAATGGCGCCATGCAGCCAGGCCGGACGATCATCCAGCGGCAACAGTTCGGTCAGCACCCGCTGTGCCTTGCCCAGTGCGTAGCACAGCAGGATCGCGGCCTCGCCACGCTGTTCGCATTCGCGGCGCCACGCCAGGATCTCGGCAGCGACTGCCGGCGTGTCCGGCCAACGGTAGATCGGCAGCGCGAAGGTGGCCTCGGTGATGAAGGTATCGCAGGGCACGACTTCGAACGGCGTACAGGTCGGATCAGGCTGGCGCTTGTAGTCGCCGGACGCCACCCAGACCTGCTGCCCGTCATCGATACGGACCTGCGACGAACCCAGCACATGCCCGGCCGGGTGCAGCGATACCTGTACCCGCCCCAGCCGGAACGGCACACCCTCGGCATGTGCCTGCACCGGGACGTCACCCAGGCGCCAGCGCAGGATCGGCAGAGTCCCTTCGCTGCAGTGGTATTCACCCATGCCCGGGCGCGCGTGATCACCATGGCCATGGGTGATGACCGCGCGCGGCACCGGCCGCCAGGGATCGATGTGGAAGTCACCGGCGGCGCAGTACAGCCCCTCCGGGCGCAGGACCACCAGATCGTCGTTGCCTGTCATGCAGCAACTTTGGCGGCTGCCTCGTGCACGGGGTGAGAACCGGCCTGAACGCGGGCTTGGCAGGCGATGCGGCACAATCGGAGCGCACACTTCTTGCCGCCAGGACGGACCGGATGAGTGGACCCAGCATCAGCAGCAATGCCCCCTTTGAAACCCATGTGGTGCTGAACCAGCCGCCACCGTTCGCCGGCCGACAGCTGTGGACCGATGATGTGGCGTTGATGGACGCGGTGCAGCGGGAGGGCGCCGGCGGCTTCGCGCCGCGCCTGGCGGTATACGGCGCGCTGGCCGGTGACGAACTGTACCGTCTCGGCTTCGATGCCAATCGTGATCGGCCACGACTGCGCACGCATGATGCGCAGGGCCATCGCATCGATACCGTGGAGTTCCATCCGGCCTACCACCAGCTGATGGGCACGGCGAAGCGGCATGGCGTGGCTGGACTGTCGTGGCACGAGCCGCAGCCCGGTGCGCATGTCGCGCGCGCGGCCCTGAGCTACCTGCATCACCAGGCCGAGGCGGGCACCAGCTGCCCGTTGACCATGACCCACGCCGCAGTGGCGGTGCTGAGCCCGCACCTGCATCTGGCCGAGTGGTCGCGCAAGGCCGCTGCGCCGGTCTACGACCCACGCGACGTGCCGGTGGCGGACAAGGCCGGCATCACCCTGGGCATGGGCATGACCGAGAAGCAGGGCGGCTCGGACGTGCGGGCCAACAGCACGCGCGCCGAACCGGTCGATGGCGAGCGCTATCGCCTGGTCGGCCACAAGTGGTTCTTCTCCGCACCCATGTGCGATGGCTTCCTGGTTTTGGCACAGGCGCCTGGTGGGCTGACCTGCCTGCTGATGCCGCGCCGGTTGGCCGATGGCGACCGCAATGCGTTCCGGTTGATGCGGTTGAAGGACAAGCTGGGTGACTGGGCCAATGCGTCCAGCGAAGTCGAGTTCTGTGGCGCACAGGCGTGGCGCGTGGGCGAGGAGGGGCGCGGTGTGGCCACCATCATCGGCATGGTGATGATGACCCGCCTGGATTGCATGCTGGGCGCTGCGGCGGAGATGCGCATGGCATTGGCACAGGCCCTGCACCATGCGCGCCATCGACGTACCTTCGGCACGCTGCTGGTCGATCACCCGCTGATGGCCAACGTGCTGGCCGATCTGGCGCTGGAGTCGGAAGCGGCCACGGTGTTGTCGATGCGTATCGCGCGCGCGGTGGATCGTGCCGGCGTGGATGGCAATGAAGCGGCACTGGCGCGGCTCGGCACGGCCCTGGGCAAATATTGGGTATGCAAGCGTGCGGCCGCGTTCGTCAATGAAGCACAGGAATGCCTGGGCGGCGCCGGCTACGTCGAGGAATCGATGTTGCCGCGGCTGTACCGGCAGGCACCGTTGAATTCGATCTGGGAGGGCAGCGGCAACATCCAGTGCCTGGACGTGCTGCGCGCGCTGGCACGTGAGCCCGAGGCGATGGTGGCGCTGCGCGGTGAACTGGCCGCGGTGGCCGATCGTGATGCGCGCTATGCGGCCGCCCTGCAGCGCTGGGCGGCGGCACCGCCGCCGGAAGAATCGCAGGCGCGGATGTTCTGCGAGCGCACAGCGCTGCTGCTGCAGGCGGCGCTGCTGTTGCGTGCGCGCAGTCCGATGGCCGAGGCATTCGTGCGTAGTCGTTTGCAAGGGGAGCATGGGCTGGCATTCGGGACGCTGCCGGCGGGGCTGGATCTGTCGGGGATGCTGGCGCGCGCGTTGCCGTAGGCGGCGGCCAACGGCGGAGCCCCTCGTGGTGGGCGCTGATATCGGCGGTGGCCGCGCGAGTGGGTTGCGCAGGGTACGCCGTGAACCCGTCCTTGGGGCCTTGGCCGCGGCATCCATGCCGCGGACACCCCTGCGCAACCCACTCGCGCGGCCTCGGAAGGTTTCCGTACCGTCCACCACGGAATCAACAGAAAGAGCAGAGAGCGGAAAGCAGAAAAGCCGCGGCAGTGCCGCGGCTTTTCCTGTGACGCCGAGCGCATGCCCGGCTGCCGGTACGCCTCAGTGCTTGGCTTCTTCCTTGGCGGCGTTGGCCTTCGCGTCATTGGCGACATCGCGCGCCTTGTCGGCGACCTTCTGGGCGGCGTTGGCGGTAGCGTCGCTGGCGTGAGCCGCGGCGTCGGTGGCAGCGTCCTTGGCCTTGTCGGCGGCATTGGCGGTGGCGTCTGCGGCCTTGTCCAGCGCCTGCTGGGTATCGGCAGCGGCCTGTTCGGAGGCGGCGGCGGTCTTGTCGGCGGCTTCGCGGGTGGCGGCAGCGGCCTTGTCGACAGCGTCACGGGCGGCAGCGCCAGCGCTGTCGGCGGCCTGCTGTGCGTCCTGCTTGGCCTGTTCGGCTTCCGGGCCCTTGCAGGCGGCCAGCGCCAGCAGCAGGGAGGCAGCCAGCAGGGTGGTGGTGATCGGACGAATCTTCATGGCGGTCTCCGGTGCTGCAATGGATGGGGACGCCAGCCTATTCATGCCGTTGTGAAGACGGGGTGGCGATGCACTGGCTCAACCGCCTGCATCGGCGCAAAGAAAAAGCCGCTGGCGAACCAGCGGCTTTTCCAGAACAGCGTGAAGAAAGAAGTTATTACTTCTTGGCTTCTTCAGCAGCGTCCTTGGCCTTCTCGGCGGTGCCTTCGGCAGCCTTGGCAGCGTCGGCAGCAGCGCCGGCAGCAGCGTCGGTGGCAGCAGCGCCAGCCTGGGCAGCGGCGTCAGCCGAAGCGTCAGCAGCGGTGGCGGCGGTGTCAGCGGCCTGCTGGGCAGCGTCGGCGGTCTGGGCGCCAGCAGCGGCGGCCTGGTCGGCAGCAGCCTGGGCTTCGGTGGCGGCTTCGTTGGCCGAAGCAGCGGCGTCCTGGGCAGCTTCCTGCTTCGAGCAGGCGGCCAGGGCCAGAGCCAGGGACATCGCGACCAGCAGCTTGTTGATGCTCATTGTGTAAATCCTCGTCGTTAGAATTAGGCAACGCGCATGCTGCGCGCCGACAACATGATGACAAGCCAATATTGGGTGTCAAGCGATCCCGCATTCATTTTTGCGAAATCATCGTTAAATCTTTTTAAATCAATTCGATGGCAATTGCCGTCGCTTCGCCGCCGCCGATGCAGAGGGTGGCAATGCCGCGCTTGCCACCGCGTGTGCGCAGCGCGTTGACCAGGGTCACCACCAGGCGTGCACCCGAGGCACCGATGGGATGGCCCAGGGCGCAGGCACCGCCATTCACGTTGAGCTTGTCGTGCGGGATGCCCAGCTCACGCATCGGCGCCATCGCCACCACGGCAAAGGCTTCGTTGATTTCGAACAGATCGACCTGGTCCAGCGACCAGCCGGTCTTGGCCAGCAGCGTGTGCAGCGCGCCGATCGGTGCGGTGGTGAACCACTCCGGCTCCTGCGAGTGGGTGGCGTGGCCGACAATGCGGGCCAGCGGGGTGATGCCACGCGCGGCGGCATCTTCCTCGGTCAGCAGGACCACAGCGGCCGCGCCATCGGAAATGCTGGAGGAGCTGGCGGCGGTGACGCTGCCGTCCTTCTTGAAGGCCGGACGCAGGGTCGGGATCTTGGCGATGTCCGAGCGGCCCGGCTGCTCGTCGGTGGCGACCTCGACCTCGCCCTTGCGGGTAGCGACCTTCACCGCGACGATTTCATCGGCGAACGCGCCATTGGCCTGCGCAGCCTGCGCACGCTTGACCGATTCGATGGCGTAGGCGTCCTGCTCTTCGCGGCTGAACTGGTACTTGTCCACGGCGCATTCGGCGAATTCGCCCATCGCCTTGCCATCGTAGGCATTGACCAGGCCGTCGTGGGCCATGTGGTCGACCGCCTGGAAGTTGCCGAAGCGGTTGCCGGTGCGCGAGTTCGGCAGCATGTGCGGCGCGTTGGACATCGATTCCATGCCGCCGGCCACCACGATGCTGGCCGAGCCGGCCTTGATCAGGTCATGGCCGAGCATGATGGTCTTCATGCCCGAGCCGCACACCTTGTTGAGGGTGGTGGCGCCCACCGACAGCGGGATGCCGGCGGCGATCGCCGCCTGGCGGGCGGGCGCCTGGCCGAGGTTGGCCGGCAGCACGCAACCCATGAGGACCTCGGAGACGTCGCTGGCCGGAACACCCGACTGTTCCAGGGCGGCGCTGATGACGGCCGCGCCCAGGGTGGGGGTCGGCACGCCGTTGAACTGGCCGAGGAAGGAGCCGATGGCGGTGCGCTTGGCGGCGGCGATGACGATGTTGGACATGGCAATCTCGTTGATGCGTAAGCAATGTTCGGAAAGGAGACCGGAGGCCGTTGGAAGCGCCCCGGTTTCCCGGCAGACTGCGTGGGGGTCGGCCCAAGTATAGAGGGTCGCGGAGGGCCGTCGCTGGGCGCGGCCGCATGCCAGCCAGGATCACGGCCGGCCAACGTTCATGGGAAGGAATCGATGGAACGCACGACGATGGTGAAGTCTGCCCTGGGTACCGCGCTGGCCATGGCGCTGACGGCATGTGGTGGAGGCGGAGGCGGCAGCAATGTGCGCATCGATCCACCGCCGACCACGCCGCCCACCACGCCGCCGCCCACGACCCCGCCCCCCACGACGCCGCCGCCGGCCAAGCCGCAGGAGCCGGCCTTCGATGCGCATCTGTCAGTCACCAACGCGCGGGCCGCACAGGCGGCCGGTCTGACCGGGCAGGGCGTGCGCATCGGCATCGTTGATTCAGGGGTGCAGCGCAATGCGGTGGCGCTGAACGGGCGGGTGCTGGCCAACCTCAACTACATCGATCCGGCCAGGAACAATCTGGCGGTCGACGATGTGGTCGGCCATGGCACGGCGGTGGCCAGCCTGGCCGCTGGTGCAGCGGTGGGAACGTGGCCGGGCGGCATCGCGCCGGGGGCGCAGATCGTATCCGCGCGGATCATTTCCGACACGCCGCCAACCGATGACGGCAGTGGGCGCGGCAATGCCTTCAGCGGTCCGCTCGGCGTGGCGCAGGTCCACCAGGACCTGATCAGCTACAACGTGAAGGTGATGAACAATTCGTGGGGCGGCCTGTACTGGACCGACCTGCCGACCACCGCGCAGGTGGCGGCCGAATACCGCCCGTTTGTCATCAACCACGGCGGCCTGGTGGTGTTCGCAGCCGGCAATGATGCGCGCACCGAACCCAGCAGCCTGGCCGCGCTGCCCAGCCAGAAAGGCGTGGCCGGTACGCTTCCGGCGGCCGACCTGGAGCGTGGCTGGCTGGTGGCGACCGCGGTTGATCCCTACACGCCGGGCGCACTGGCCAGTTATGCCAATGCCTGCGGCCAGGCGGCCCGCTACTGCCTGGCGGCGCCGGGCAGCGCGGTCTATCCCGACGCCAGCGGCGGCAGCTATTACTGGAACTACGGCACGTCATTCGCCGCGCCGCTGATCTCCGGTGCGGCGGCGCTGGTCTGGCAGCGTTTCCCGTACTTCAACAACGACCTGGTGCGGCAGACCCTGCTGGGCACCGCCAAGGACATCGGCGCGCCCGGCGTGGACCCGGTGTTCGGCTATGGCCTGCTGGACATCGGCCGAGCGGTCAATGGCCCGGGGCGCTTCGACTGGGGCGATGTGGTCGCCAATGTGGATGTGGCCTCGACCGGCTCGCTGTGGAGCAACGACATCGTCGGCAGTGGCGGCCTGGTCAAGCAGGGCAGTGGAACCCTGGTGCTGGGCGGCAACAACAGCTACACCGGTGCCACCCGCATCGAGCGCGGCATCCTGTCGCTGCAGAACGGCGGTGTCATCCGTTCCAACGTGACCATCCTGGGCCAGCCCGATCCGGACTCGACCGGCCTGCAGTTCAATGGCGGCATGCCGCGGGTGATCGGCAACGTCGTCAATGGCAGCAGTGTGTTCCTCACCACCGGCAACACCACCGCTACCATCGAAGGCGACTACACGCAGCAGGCCGGCGCACAGCTGATGATCGCGCTCGGTGCCAATGCGCTGCAGGTCACCGGCAACGCAAGGATCGACGGCGGCGTGCGCGTGCATGGCTTCGTCTCCGGCTATGTGCCGCGCGACGGCAGTCGCCAGGATCTGATCCATGCCGCAGGCGGCCTCAGCGGCACCTTTGCTGCACCGGCTACGTCCAGTGGCCTGCAGGGCCTGTCACTGCTGCAGACCAGCTATGGCTATGACAGCACCACGGCCTGGTTGAACCTGGCCCAGGTCAGTGTCACTTCTGCCGCCAGTGGACTGAGCGCCTCTGCGCAGGCTGCGGCGCAGCGCCTGGACGGCGCGTTCAACGCGCTGGATCGCAGCAGCGGCCTGCAGGGTTCGCCGTTCGGCGCGGCGGCCGGCGCGCTGCAGTGGACCGGCGGTGGTCGTGATGGCCTGGCCGCCAGCCTGCAGAGCCTGTCGGGACAGGCGCATGCGAGGGCCGAGGCGGCCACGTTCGACAGCATCGACATGTCACGCCGCGCGATCGCCGAACGTTTCGATCGGGTGCAGGCCGCACCGCGGCTGCGCGGCACCTGGCAGAGCGCCTTGGGCGAGGCCGGGCAGGGCAGCTTCGCCGGCAACAGCGCCGACAGCCGCGGCTGGATGGCTGGCCAGGATCTGGCCTTGGGCAGCAACGGGCTGATGGGCGTGGCCTTCGGCGAGACCCGCAGCAACGGTGGCAGCAGTTTTGATGGAGAGCGCGGTCGTGATCGCCAGGCGCAGGCGCAGTTGTATGCCGGCTGGAACCTGGGGCGTGGCTATGCGCTGGCCCAGTTCGGCAGCGGTCAGTTCACCCGTGCGCTGGATCGCCAGCTGCTGCTGGGTGCCGGCGCCTACGGGGTCTCTGCGCGCTACGGCGGGCGCTTCAGCAGTGCCAGCGTGGAAGGCGGCTATCGCTTCGGCCGCGCCGCTGCATCGCTGACGCCTTACCTGGGCGCCAGCACCACGCGTGTGGAGACCGACGCCTTCCAGGAGCTGGGTGGCTTCGGCTTCGGCCTGCGTGGCGATGCCAACCGGGTGCAGCGCAGCCAGATGCTGGCCGGTGTGCGCGGTGAGCGTGGATGGGGGCGATGGACGCTGCGCGGCCATGCCGAGTGGCAGCAGCGGCTCGATGGCGCCGATGCGGATTGGCAGGCCAGTTTCGTCGGTGTCGACGCCTGGGCGCCACTGGCGGGCTGGAACACGTCACGCGGAAGTGCGCTGTTCGGCGTGGCGCTGGAATCGTGGTGGGGCCGCAATGGCCGCCTGAGCCTGGGCTTCGACCAGCGTGTCGGTGGCGAAGGCGCGCGGCAGGCGGCCCTGCGCTACAGCACCGGGTTCTGAGTGATCGTTCGCGCCGGGCCAGGCCCGGCGCGACCCTCCGCAGGCTCAGCCGCCGCGCAGGTTGCCCAGGCGCGGGGTGCTGCGGCCCAGTGGCATCTTCAGCTTGCCGATCGACAGGATGCGGCTTTCGGCGATGCGGTCGGCGGCACGCTGCGGCGCGATGTTCTCGCGCTGCGACAGTTCGAAGATGCGGGTGAGGTTGTGGTAGATGCTGCGGATCAGGCGCATCGCGCGTTCGCGGTTGTAGCCGTCGATCTCCAGCGACACGTTCATCACGCCACCGGCGTTGACCGCGTAATCCGGCGCATACAGGATGCCGCGCGCATGCAGCTCGTCGCCGATTTCCAGGCTCGACAGCTGGTTGTTGGCGGTGCCACAGATGATCTTGGCCTTGATCCGCGGCAGGGTATCGGCATTGATCGCGCCTTCCAGCGCACATGGCGCGAACACATCGGCGTTGACCTCGTGGATCTCGTCCGGCTTGACCGCTTCGGCGCCGAAATCGCTGACCGCACGATCAACCAGGCTGCTGTCCAGATCGGTGACATACAGCTTGGCGCCGCGGTCGCGCAGCAGCTTCACCAGTTCCATGCCGATGTGGCCCAGGCCCTGCACCGCGATGCTGGTCTTGCCTACTTCTTCATGCCCGAACTTGAAGCGCATCGCCGCCATCAGCGCCTGCAGCGCACCGTAGGCGGTGAACGGCGCCGGATCGCCGGAGCCGCCATGGACCTGGTGCACGCCGGTCACGAACTGGCTCTCCAGGTAGATGTTCTCCATGTCGTTGACGTCGGTACCGACGTCCTCGGCGGTGATGTAGCGCCCGCCCAGCGAATCGACGTAACGGCCGAAGGCGCGGAACAGCACCTCGGTCTTGTCCACCTTCGGGTCGCCGATGATCACCGCCTTGCCACCACCGACATTGAGGCCGGCCAGCGCATTCTTGTAGGTCATCGTCCGGCTCAACCGCAGCACGTCGGCCAGCGCCTCGTCGGTGCTGGCGTAGGGGCGCATGCGCACGCCGCCCAGGGCCGGGCCCAGGGTGGTGTTGTGGATGGCGATGATCGCCTTCAGCCCGGCATCGTGGTTGTGGCAGAACACCACCTGTTCATGGCCGGTGGTGGCGAGGGTTTCGAATAGCATGGCATCTCCGATGGCGCGAACAGCGGCGAACTGCGGCGAACGGCCAGTGAACGGTAGGGTCCCAAAAACAAAAAAAGCGACGTCGTCGGTGCAGGGGGACGGGTCGCGCGGCGCCATTCTAGTCCATTCCTCCGGCTGCTGCCGTCGACATCGGCGGGCTTCTGGTTAAAGAAGATGAAAGCGCGGCCGATGCTGCGACGAAGGCGGGTCGCCGGATTCATGTGAAGAGGCAGGACGGTCAGTGACGGCAAAGGCAGCACAACGACAGGGCGGGCGGCGATGACGCCGGCCTGGTGGCGATCGCTGCGCGCGTGGCTGGCGCGCTCGACCGGAGCGGCGCCGTCGCGGTTGGCGGCAGCGTCGCGGCAGGCGGTGGCTGCCGCCGCGGCCAGCCTGCAGGGCGAGGCCCTGCCGCCGGGTGAGATCGCCGAGCACCTGCAGCGCGGCCTGCATGCGCTGGCGCTGTATCCGCGGCTGGCCGGCGAGCCTACGCCGGTCCAGGACCCGGCGCTGGGCGAGGCGGTGGCGCGCGCGCTGCAGGATCGCGACTGGGCGGCCCGGCACCTGCCCCGCCGCCCGCAGCTGCTGCCGCAACTGATCCAGACCGTCAACGACGACGCGGCCTCGGCGCGGGTGATGGCGGCGATCATCGGCCAGGACCCGGTGCTGACCGGCAACCTGCTGCGCATCGCCAACAGCCCGGCCTACAAGGTGCACGAGCGGCCCGTGGAAAGCCTGCAGCGGGCGGTGACCCTGGTCGGCACCGAAGGCGTGCGCCAGATCATCAGCGCGGTGCTGGTGCAGCCGGTGATGCAGGTGCAGTGCGAGGTGTTCCCGCAGTTCAGCACGATCATCTGGGAACATGCGTTGCTGGCTTCGCGCGCGGCCGCCGACCACGCACGCACGGTCACCTTCGGCGATGCCTTCGCCGCGCAGTGGCTGGGACTGGTGCAGGGGCTGGGCGCGGCGCTGGTGATGCGCCAGCTGCTGCAGGAAGCGCAGGCACGCGGCGAAACCGTGGAGCCGACCCTGGCCCTGCAGCTGCTGCAACAGTGGTCGTTGCCGCTGGCACAGCGCGTGGCGGCGGCCTGGCAATTGCCCGAACCGGTGCACCAGGCACTGGCGCCGGAAGCGGACGGACCGCTGGCCGACAGCCTGCGGCTGGCCAGCGCCGCCGCAGCTGCCAGCCTGCTGTGCCGGCACGGACATGCCAGCCAGAACCGCATGCTGGCCCTGCTCGAACAACTGCCGTCGGCACCCCCGCATAGCCTGCGCTGGATCTGGCGGCGCCTGCACGGGCGCAGCGTGGAAACGCGCGATGAGGCCGGGCAGGAGGCACCGCCGTCGCCCTGAGCGCTACAGCTGCGATTCCACCGGCAGCCAGCTGATCACCCGTGCAGTCCAGCGCTTGCCCAGGCTTGCCCCGGGTTCGGCCTCCACCCAGTGCGGCGGCGGCTGCCGCTCCAGCCAGCGCAGCGCATCGTCGTGGCCCAGGGCCAGCCACCAGCTGTGCGCAGGGCTGGCCAGGCGCAGGTACTCGTCGCGCAGCTGCGCACCCAGCACCGGATCGTTGAACAGCACGCCCATTTCGGTGTTGAGGTAGGCCGAGCGCGGATCGAGGTTGAACGAGCCGACGAATCCGCGGCGGTCATCGACCACGAACGCCTTCGTATGCAGGCTGGCCCCGCTGCTGCCGAACAGGCTGGTATCCGGCTGGCCGTGTGCCTTCAGTTCGTACAGCTGCACGCCGGCCTTCAGCAGGGGTACGCGGTAGCCCATGTAGCCGCCGTGCACCGCAGCCACGTCGTTGGCGGCCAGCGAATTGGTGACCACGCCCACCTGGGCGCCGCGCGCGGCCAGTCCCGAAAGGCCCTCCACGCCATCGCTGCCTGGCACGAAGTAGGGCGAGATCAGCAGTGCGCTGCGACGGGTGGTTGCCAGCTCGTCGCTGAGCGTATTGACCAGCCAGTGGCGGCGATCATCGTCGCGATGCTTCATCGGCGGATCGGAGGCGATGCGCACGTTCGCGCTCCAGTGCAGGGGCTCCGGCGCAGGCCGCTGCAGGCCGCGCGATGCGGCCACGCGTTGCAGGTAGGGCTGCGCCCTGGCATGCAGCGCATCCAGGTCCGACTGCCGCACGAGTTGCCGCAGCTGTTCATCGCTGTAGGAGGCCAGCGCGGAAATCGGAATGGCCGTGCTGCTGTTCCAGTAATCGTCGAAGATCCGGTTGGCCTGCTGCACGGCCGGTCCGGCCACCACCAGGTCAAGATCCTGGAAGTTCACATCGTCGCGTGCACTGAAGTATTCCTCGCCGATGTTGCGCCCGCCGACGATGGCGATGCGGCCATCGGCGATCCAGCTCTTGTTGTGCATGCGGTGGTTCACGCTGAAGGCGCGTTGCACCAGCTCCAGCGTGCGTGCGATGCCACTGCGGTTGCGGAACGGGTTGTACAGGCGGATCTCGATGTTGGGATGCGCATCGAGCGCCATCATCAGCGCATCCTTGTCCCTGGCGTTCATGTCGTCGAACAGGATGCGCACGCGCACGCCGCGTTCGGCGGCGTCATACAGCGCCTTGGCCATCAGGTGGCCGACCAGGTCGTCGTGCCAGATGTAGTACTGCAGGTCCAGGCTGCGTCCTGCGTGCGCGGTGATCATCGCGCGGGCCGCGAACGCATCCATGCCATCGCTGAGGAAGGCCACGCCGGACTTGCCGGGATGGGCCTCCTGCAGTGGCACGATCTGCTGATCGATGCGGGTCTGCGCCGGCTGCAGTGGCAGTACGTGCGACGGCGCGCCCTGTGCCTGTGGCGTGAGATGGTCGGCCAGCAGCAGGCCGGACAGGACCAGCAGCAACAAGGCGGCGATGATGATCGCAGCGACACGCAACAGGCGTCGCCACAGGGGCTTGAGCGGACTCATGCCCCGATGGTAGATCGACGCCATGCGTGGATGAAAGCCGGAGGACCCGCTGCAATGGATCCACGCCGTGCGTGGATGGCTTCTTCAGGCAATGTCATGCCATGCGTGGATGCGGTCAGAACCGCTCGTCACTGCCCAGGTAGCGCCACTGGCCTGGTGGCAGCGGCCCGAGTGCCACGCGGCCGATACGCAGGCGACGCACGGCCGCGACCTGCAGCCCGGCGGCGGTCACCGCCACGCGCAGGCCCTTGGCGGTCAGCCCCTTGCCGGCAAAGCGCAGGCGCTGTTCGCTCTGCCAGCTGACCTTGGCACCGCCGGATTCGTGCTGCAGCCGCGCCAGCAGCCACGGACCGCGCTCGGGGCCGCCTTCGGCCACTTCGATGAGGTACTCCTGCTCGGTGCGGCCCAGGTTGCGCTGCAGATGGGCGAGGGTGGCCGGGTCCTGGCTGACCACCACCAGGCCGCTGTCGGCCGCCGGCAGCGATGCCGCCAGCTGCAGCCCATGGAAATGACGCTGCAGTGGACGGATGCCGCTGGCATCAAGCTCGCTTCGGCTGTCGCTGCTGACCAGCGCGCACAGGGTCTCGGCGGCGACGCCGGCCGGCTTGTGCAGCAGCATGCTGACCCGCTCGGCCTTGTCATCGCTGGCCTGCTCGGCCACCACGATCACGGCGTTGTCGTCGACCGGGCGCTGCGGCTGTTCCACCACCTCGCCATCGACCGTGACCCAGCCGCCCTCGATGTAGCGCCGGGCTTCGCCGCGCGGGATGCCGAGCAGGGCGGACAGGCGTTTGTCGAGACGGATCGGTTCCATGGCGGGCGGTTCGGTCAGGTCGGGCAGGGGGCGCGCAGTGTAGCTGCTGCGGCCGATCAGCGCTGGCCGCGGTTGGCCAGTTCGGTCAGGTACAGGCGGGTGTCGAATTCCAGCTGCAGGTAGTCCGGCTCCATGTGCTGGCACAGCTGGTAGAAAGCCTTGTTGTGGTCGGCTTCCTTCAGGTGGGCCAGCTCATGCACCACGATCATGCGCAGGAATGCCGCCGGCGCCTGGCGGAACACGGTGGCGATGCGGATCTCGCGGCTGGCCTTGAGGCGGCCGCCGTGTACGCGGGAGATGGCGGTGTGGGTGCCCAGCGCGTGCTTGATCACTTCCAGCGTGTTGTCGTAGCAGACCTTGTTGAGCGGCACCGACTTGCGCAGGTAACGGTCTTTCAGTTCCTGGGTGTAGTCGTACAGCTGGCGGTCGCTGCGCACCTCGTGCGGGTCCGGGTAGCGCTGCTGCAGCCAGGGCCCCAGCTTGCCCTGCGCCAGCAGTTCGCTGACCTGGGCGACCAGGGGCTCGGGATAGCCGGTGAGGTACTTCATCACTGCCATGCAGGGGCGGCGGGGCGTCGGTAGAATGGAGCCTCCAAGATTACACGCGGTACGCATCGACCATGGCAAAGCCCAACGCGCTGCAGGAACAATTGCTCAAGGCCGGCCTGGCCAAGAAGTCGCAGGCCAGCGCCGCCGCGAGCGCGCAGGCCAAGGCCCGCCAGGGCAAGGCCGAACCGACCTCGGCCGAGGTCCAGCGCGAAGCTGAACGCGCCCGCGCCGAGAAGGTCGAGCGTGACCGCGCACTGGCCGCCGAGCGCAATGCCCAGGCCAGGCAGGCTGAACAGAAGGCCCAGGCAAGGCAGATCATCAGCGCCCACGCCGTGCCCCACAAGGGCGATGACGAATACCGCTTCAGCGACGGCGCGGCGATCCGCACCCTGCTGATCGACCCCAAGCTGCGCAAGGCACTGTCGGTGGGCGTGCTGGTCATCGTTGCCCATGGCGAGGGCTACGCGCTGCTGCCGCGAGCCGCCGCCGAGAAGGTGCGTGAACGCGCCCCGGAAGCGATCATCGTCGACCACGGCCAGCCGGGCTCGACCGCCGAGATCTCCACCGGCAACGCCGAGGACGACGCCTACTACGCCCAGTTCCAGGTGCCGGATGACCTGGTCTGGTAAGCAAAAAGGGGACGGAGGGGATTAAGCCGCAATCGGGTCGATCGAACCCGTCCGCGTTCTGTTCGTCTTCCTGAAGAGCAGCCGAACACGGCTCGGCTCCACATTAAGGCCTGTCTTTTTGCCGGCGTGTATCGTCCCCATATCAGGCGACACACCTGCGGAGGATGGCCATGGCCACCGGTTGGGCGGGAGATGGTGCGGTCCAGGACCAGATCGACGCCACCGTTGATGATGCGATTGCCCGCGCGCGGCGCCAGCTGCGCCAGGGGCCGGGCCTGGAACACTGTGAGGAATGCGACGCGCCGATCCCGTTGGCGCGGCGTCAGGCCGTGCCCGGGGTACGCCTGTGCGTGGCCTGCCAGCAGGCGCTGGATGATGAGGAACACGCGCACAGCGGCTACAACCGGCGCGGCAGCAAGGACAGCCAGCTGAGGTAGGGGATGTTCGGCAGGGCTGCGCCCTGCACCCGCAGATGCTTCAAGCCAAGGCAACAGCAACAGCAAAAGCAAAAGCTGGCATTCCGCGGGTTGGCGGGGCGGTGTCGGAGTGCGGGGACGCCGCAAGTACGTCCATGTAGGCTTGGCAGCCGCTTGCTCGTGTGCGCGTTCCTTGCGCACACGGCAAGACCGGGGTTGGGCGTCCTGCCCAACCCGCCCGAGGCATGCCTCGGGCCCATGCGGCTGACACCCCGCACTCCGACACCGCCCCACCTTCGACGGGTTCACGCCGCTGTTGGCAACGGCGGCCGTTGGAACGCGCGGCTGTTGGTAGGTGTCGACCTTGGTCGACACGACTTTTCTGTCAGATATCGAATGAATCATCCGCGCATGGCGCGGCTCTACTGTGTCGACCAAGGTCGACACCCACCAGAGCGGAACGCCGTTCCGGCAGATCGCGGGAAACTGTCGAAGGCGGGGTGGGTCCGGTGGCGGGAGTGTCCGCGGCATGGATGCCGCGGCCAAGCCCCCATGGACGGGTTTACGGCGTCTCCCGCCACCGGACCCACCCCGCCATCCCACAGGAAGCCAGCCTTTGACGTTGACGTTGCCTCGGCGGGTGCAGGGCGCAGCCCTGCAAAGAACCCCCCCCTCAGCCGTCGCCCTGGATCCCGCCGGGGGCCTGCGCCGGGTCGCGCCAGCGACGCACCGTGCGCTGGAAGAACAGGTTGTTCGGCAGCTGCAGCAC
Organism: Stenotrophomonas sp. YJH_SMC_57; assembly: GCF_059369755.1. NCBI lineage: Bacteria > Pseudomonadati > Pseudomonadota > Gammaproteobacteria > Lysobacterales > Lysobacteraceae > Stenotrophomonas > Stenotrophomonas sp. YJH_SMC_57. The sequence goes on along the minus strand of NZ_JCAFSZ010000001.1, from coordinate 120,396 downwards.
CGTGCCTTCGTGGCCGTCACCGGTTTCCTGCAGCGTCGTGTAGATCAGGTTCACATCGATCACCCGGCCCTTCAGCCCAGGTTTCTCGCCGTTCTCCAGCACCTCGATGTAGTCGTGCAGGCGGAACGGACGGGTGGTGAAGATCAGCAGCGTGCAGAAGATGTTGGACAGCACGCTCCAGGCCGCGAAGAAGGCCACCGCGCCCACCGCGGCGAAACCGGTGAAGGCGGTCCAGAGCACCGACGGCTTCGCGCCGAGCAGGCTGAGGATGTACAGCAGCGCACTGAAATAGACCACGAAGCTGGTGATCCGGCGTGCGCCCATCACCATTTCCGGCGGCAGCGTGTAGTGCTCGGCGAAGCGGCGGATCAGGCGACGGGCGAGCAGCCGCAGCAGCCAGGCGACCAGCAGCACCAGCACGATCTGCAGGGCAACGCCGGCGTAGTTCAGCCAAGGGTGGGTCCAGGGCGGCAGGTGGTCCTTCAGCGACAACATCATGGGACGACTACGGAGGGGGAAACGGCCCCCGATGTTACCCGGCGCGTGCGGCGGATTCGACCGTGGGCGTCCAGGCCAGGCAGACCAGCTCCTTGCGATGCTGCTGCAGGCAGGCGCGGCCGTTGTCGGGGCGAAGCTGCAGCGACAGGCCCAGCACCTGCAACAGGACGCAGGCGGCGATCACCAGCAGGGCGGCGCAGGATGGGCTGGACATGGCAGGACTCCCGGACGGCGTTTTCACGAAGGACCTTGCATGGATGCAGCGGCCGCCGAAAAGGTTGCAGGGAATCGATCATCGCCTGGCTCTAAACCTTTTTCCGGGCCGGCGCATCCAAGCGATATGCTCGACACCACCATGCCCGCGCCGCCTGCCGCCAACGACACCGTCGACGAATCCGCCCTGGTGCGGGCGGCGGCCGCTGGCGATACCGCCGCCTACGAACTGCTGTACCGGCGCCACGCGCCCCGTGTATTTGCCGTGCTGTGGCGGCTGTGTGGGGGGCAGCAGGCGCGTGCCGAAGATGCGTTGCAGGAAGCCTTCCTGCAGGCCTGGAGGGCGCTGCCGGGGTTCCGTTTCGAGAGCAGCCTGTCGACCTGGCTGCATCGGCTGGGCGTCAATGCCGCCCTGATGGAACTGCGTGGGCGCGCGGCCGGGCAGGACCACGACAGTCTGGATGAGGTCGACGGCGGGCTGCAGGAACTGGCGGTGCATGACCGCTGTGCCGGCACCGAGCGCGACCTGGAGCGCGCGCTGTCGACGCTGCCACCACGGGCACGTGCGGTACTGGTACTGCACGATATCGAAGGCTGGAAACACCAGGAAATCGCCGAGCAGCTGCAGATGGCTGTCGGCAGTTCCAAGGCACAGTTGCATCGTGCGCGCGGTTTGTTGCGTGCACGGCTGGGAGACATGACATGACGACACACGACCACGATTCCGATTCCGCGCTGCTGGCACGCCTGCGTGCCCTGTCCAGCGAACGCAGCGTGCCCGCCGATGGCTGGGAGCGCCTGTCGGCCCGGCTGCCACCGCGTGAACCACCGTCGGCACCTGCAGCGGATGGCAATGTGGTGGCCCTGCCCATGCGTCCGAGGCGGCGCTGGTGGCTGCCGGTGGGCGCGGCGCTGGCGGCCAGCCTGGCGGTGTATGCGGTGGCGCCGTGGCGCCATGCGCAACCCGGCATGCCGGCGCCGTCCGCATTGCAGCTGCAGGCCGCGGCGATGACCGAGCAGTACCAGCAGGCCGTCGCTTCGCTGCCCGATGGACGCGCACCGGAATGGCAGCCGGCCCTGCACGAACTCGATGAAAGTGCGGCGCAGATCCGCGCCGCACTGGCGCAGGACCCACGTGCGCCGCACCTGCTTGGCCAGCTCAAGCGCACCTATGCGCTGCGTCTGGAACTGACCCGGCAGGCGGCCTATGCCGCCGAGTCCGGCCTGGCAACCTGAGGAGACCCCCATGACCCGAACCCTGATTTGCTGCTGTGTGGCGCTGTTGCTGGCACCCTCGCTGGCGCTGGCCGACACCCGTATCGACGAACGCCACACGCTGGCCGCCGGCGGCCGCATCGAACTGAGCAACGTCGCCGGCAAGGTGACCGTGCGCGGCTGGGACCGCAACGATGTGCAACTCACCGGCACGCTCAGTGACGGCCTGCAGCTGCGCCAGGAGAAGAGCGCCAACCGCGTGCGCTGGGAGATCGAGTACCCGCGCCGCAACAACAACGGTGGCGCCACCCTGGTGCTGAATGTGCCGCGCTCGGTGGAACTGCTGCTGAGTACGGTCAGCGCCAGCCAGGACATCAGCGGCATCGACGTGCGCCGCCTGCAGGCCGATACGGTCAGCGGCAGCCTGAGCGCGGCCGGGCGCAGTGGCGACAGCAAGCTCAACACGGTCAGCGGCAGTGTCAGTGCACGCCTGCAGACCCCGAAGCTTGACGTCAATACGGTCAGTGGCCGGATCGAGGCCGGTGGCGGCGTATCCGGTGATATCGGTGCGCAGACCGTGTCCGGCCGGGTCGAGGTGGACGCCGGGCGCGTGCAGCGGCTGGCGGTGGAGACCGTGTCGGGCAGCATCGAGCTGGCAGCGGCCGGGTTGGCACCGGGTGGCCGCATCAACGTCGAATCGGTGAGCGCCTCGGTGACGCTGAGCCTGCCGCGCACGGTGTCGGCGCAGCTATCGGTGAACAGCTTCAGCGGTTCGATCAACAGCGATGCCGGGCAGGTGGAGCGGCCGCGCTACGGGCCGGGCAGCCACCTCGACACGCGACTGGGCGGCGGTGATGGTGACATCCGCATCCAATCGCATTCGGGCAGTGTGCAGGTACGCCTGGATCGCTGAACGCGGTCCGGCAGGCCGCGGCGGCAGCGCCGCCGCGGTCGGTACTGGGTCAGCTGGCCTTCTTCAGCGCCCAGGTGGTGCCGAGGACTTCGATCTTGCCACCGGCCTTGCGGAACGCAGCCAGGTCCGAAGCGATCGAATCACTGCTGACCACGGTGCTGGCGGCCGCGCCCTTGCGTTCGCTGCGGATGCTGTTGCTGGCCTTCGCGGGGGTCTTTGCCTTGCGGGGCATGGTTGCTCCTGTCAGGTGGAAGGGGAGGAAAGCGACCAGGCATCAGCCTGGCGCAGGTAGTCCTGCCGCTCGCGGCGGCAGTCATCGCCGCCCATCGAAAACTGGCGGCAGATCGCCGGGCGCTGCGAATAGATCGTGCAGCGCAGGTGATAGGGATCGATCGCCGCGCACCAGCCTTCCTCGTTGCGTGCCATCACGGCACGGCCGTGCGCGTCGCGCGAAAGGAACTGGCCAGGCACGTGGTCGCCGGGCTGCAGCAGCACGGGCAGCCGGCAACAGACCGCGTCACAACGGCGGCAGTCGATGGGTGCAGGTGCTGCGTCAGGTTGTAAGGCCTCTGGGGCCTGGCGGGTGCCCAAAGCGGGTCTCGATGGCGGCTCCGGTGGTGCGCGGACCATGAACGAGCCAGGAAGGCATGGCCGCTAGGCCCGCAGGGCGGGCCGGGCTGCACGGAAGACACGCACCGGCGTGGCCGGTGGAAGGTGCAGCAGGGTTCTAGCCGACCAAGAGTAACTTAGACCGCGTAACGTTTTGTTAATCCTGGCTGGCTGCCGCCAGCGCAAGGCCCTGGACCACGCCCAGCGAGGGTTCGCCGTGGACCATGCGGGCGCCCGGGAAGGCCTCGGCCACGGCTTGGCGCAGGTAGCCGGCACGGGACATGCCGCCGGTCAGGAACACCGCATCCGGGTCGCCACCGATGTCGCTGCGGACCTGGGCCAGCAGTTCGCGGATCTGCTCCAGGTACCCATGTGCGGCGGCGGCCAGGCCGTCGGCGCTGCTGTCGGCATGCAGATCGCGGGCGATGTAGTCCAGCGTGCTGCGGTGCTCGCTGGCAGCACTCAGGGCGATCTTGGCGCGTTCGACATCGCGGTACAGGCGCGCGGTATTGCCGGTGTCCTGCAGGGCCTGCAGGCGGTCGCCCCAGGGCGCGTCCACATGGTCGTACTTGTGCAGGCGGAAATCGCGCTGGCGGGTCATGTCCTGGACGGTGGCCGCTTCCACATAGTGGTGGGCCGGTACGCGGGTGATGCCGCGGCCGAACAGCGGCATGTAGCTGGACAGGCTCAGTGCCAGGTCGATGTCGGTACCGCCGCGGGCGATACCCCAGGCGCGGTGGATGCGCGGTGCGTCGTCGCCGCCGACTTCGGCATGCGCGATGTCGGTGGTACCGCCGCCGATGTCGACGATCACCGCCTGGTGCCGCTCGCGGCTTTCGGCGTGGTAGTGCATGGCCGCCGCCGCCGGTTCTTCGAGGAAATCGATCTGGTCGAAGCCGGCCTGGGTGGCGGCTTCGCGCAGGATGTCCAGCGCCTGGTCGTTGCCGGCCGCGCCGATCGAACTGCGGAACTGCACCGGGCGGCCGAGCAGGGCGGCACGCAGCGGGCGGCCGAGCTGGGCGCTGGCGGTCAGGCGGATGTGTTCAAGGATGTGCGCGGCGATGCCGGTGATGGTCTGCCTGGCGCGCGGGTGCAGGTTGTAGCCCAGCATCGACTTCGGGCTCTGCACCAGGTTGCCTTCGTGTTCCTCGAAATACGCTTCCAGTGCCTCATCACCGTAGACCGCGTTCTGCAGCAGGTCGCTGGCGCTGCGTTCCTGGCCGGCACGGGCTTCCATCCACTCGCGGCGCAGCGCGCGCAGGGCTTCGCGGCGCAGCGCCTGTGGCGTGCGTTCCTGGCCGGCGGCACGCGCTGCGCGGGCGGCGCTGTCGATCATCTGCTGCAGCTGGTGTTCCTGGCCGTCGTCGAGCTGGAAGTCGTCCGGGTCGGGCACCACGCCGGGGAAGTACACGCTGGTGCGGAACTGCTCGGCGTCGCCGAAGCGGATCGGCAGCAGTTTCCCCTCATGCACGATGGCGGCGGCGGAGTTGCTGGTACCGAAGTCGATGCCGAGGCGCATGGGAAGTTCCGGGGGCGATCAGGGGCCGCGCACTCTGCTGCAGTTCGCGGCCGACTGCAAGTTCCAGCGTCCTGTCGTGAAGGAGGGCCGCCGGCCGCCTCCCGGCGGAATGGGAAAAAGGCCAGCCGGTTACAATGGCGGCTGTTGATTCATTTTGAGGTACTTGCCGATGTCGTCCGCCCCCGCTTGCCCGCAGTGCACCCTGGAAAACACCTATGCCGATGGCGCGCTGTGGATCTGCGCCGACTGCGGCTTCGAGTGGACCGCCGAGGAAAGCGCCGGTTCGACCCTGGTCGTGCGTGACAGCAATGGCAATACGCTGCAGACCGGCGACACCGTCACCGTGATCAAGGACCTGAAGGTGAAGGGCTCCTCGATCCCGCTGAAGCAGGGCACGGTGATCCGCAACATCCGCCTGGTCGAGGACGATGCCGAGCACATCGAAGGCAACTCGGACAAGATCAAGGGGCTGGTCCTGAAGACCTGCTTCCTCAAGAAAGCCTGACCGGACCTCAGCGCCTGGCCTGCTGCGCGCGCCAGCGCGCCAGGCTGTCCAGCTTGGCCTGGTAGCGAGCCTGCTCCGGGGCCCCGCCCAGTTCCTGCGCGCGCAGCATTTCGCGATCGGCCCGCTTGAGCTGGCCGGCCAGGAAATAGACCCGTGCCAGCCCGAAGTGGAACTGGTGCGCGGTGTCATACAGGCGCACCGCCTGGCGGTAGTAGCGGATCGCCGCATCCAGCTGGCCCGCACGCTCGGCCTTGGCGCCGAGCATGTACTGCGCGAACGGGTCCTCGCGCTGCACCGACGTCAACCGGCGTTCCAGCGCCTGCGCCTGCGCGGTCAGGCCCAGGCTGCGGAACAGTGCCGAGGCATTGGTCAGCGCGGCATCCTGGCGTCCATCCAGCTGCAGCGACCTGTCCAGCGCCTGTCGTGCGCCCTCGTTGTCGCCCGCGCGATGGTCGAGCACGCCGACGTTGTTCCAGACCGGAGCGAACCCGCTGTCCTGGGCCAGCGCAGCGTCGAAGAACGCGCGTGCGCCCACCAGGTCACCTTCGGCAAGGTACTCGGCGCCGCGGTTGTTGTAGAAATGCGCCAAGGCCCGCGCACGGCTGACCGGAACCGGCCCGCGCCGGTCGTAGAGTACGTTGCGGTCCAGGTCGACGGTACCGAAACGCCCACCGACGTCGACGCCGGCGTTGACGTGCCCGACGTTGTAGACCACGCCGTTCTGCTGGTCCTGGTACCACGACACCACCTGTCCCACTTCCTGCACGCGGGCCTGGATGCCGGCTTCGCGGGCAAGCGTCACGAACAGCAGGGTGAAGGCCAGGCAGTTGGCCTGGCGGTGCTGCCAGATCTCGCTGACGGTGTAGGTCGCATTGGCGTCGTACTGCAGGTCCAGCCCGTGCTGGTCGAAGATCATTTCCACCAGCGCCTGCAGGCGCTGGTCGCGGGAGTAGCTGCGCTGGATCACCTGCTTCTGCAGCATCGCGCGCAGGTCCGCCGGAATGGCGAACACCTCGTCCGGCGTCGGCACGCGCGGAGCCGACACGGTGATGGTCGGAGTGGTCACCACCGCCGCAGGTGGCGCCGGGTCCGCGCCGAAGGCCGGCGCACAGAGGGCGAGCAGCGAAAGGGCCAGGCAAGGGACGGAAGGGCGGTACATGACAGCTCCCGGCAGCGGCGGGCGCTCCCGCCTGTGGCGAGTGTAGACCCAAGGATGTTCCGCTGCAGCGACCGTTGGTCGGCGTCGCGGTTCATCCACAACCGGTGTGGACCAGCGCTCGACAAAGCTGTGGACAACCGAGCCCAGGCCACGCCCGGCAAGCGTTGTGAGTGCGTGGTGAATAAACAGCCAGCTTGCCCGCCGCCGGCGCAGGCGGGATGATCCGGGCATGGACTTCCAACCTCTGACGCTTGCCCCGGCGCAGTGGCAGGCGCTGCAGGACAGCTATGCAACGCCGCCCCGCGCCTACCACCACTTCGGCCACGTGCGCGCCGTGCTGCAGCACTGCCAGGAGGTGGCTGATGGCCCGGGCTGGCAGCAGCCGGCCGAGGTCTATCTGGCCGTGCTTTACCACGATGCGATCTACCAGGCCGGGCGCAAGGACAACGAGGCACGCTCGGCGCAGTTGGCCTTGCAGGCAATCGCGCAGGCACCGGACCTGGCTGCCGTCGATGGCACCCGGGTCGAGCAGCTGATCCTGCTGACCGCCCGCCATGGCGAGCTCGGCCCGGACGATGTAGATGCCGAGGCGGCGCTGTTCCTGGACTGCGACATGGCGATCCTGGCCGCGCCGGAACCGGTGTTCGCCGCCTACGACCGGGGCGTGGCCGAGGAGTACACGGGCGTGGTGCCGGGCTTCCTGTACCGCGCCGGGCGCCGGCGTTTCCTGCAGGGCCTGCTGCGTGCGCCACGCATCTTCCTCAGCGACTTCTTCCACCAGCGCCTGGATGCCGCGGCCCGCGACAACCTGCGCCGGCAGCTGGACCGCTGAGCCAGCCCGGTACACTGGGGTCTGTTTCCACCGATCGCCGTTTCCGACCGTGTCCGTTCCTGATCCCGATCCCCGCCCGCTGCCACCGGAAGAGCCTGGTCCCAATGAGTGCTGCGGCAGTGGCTGCCCGCTGTGCGTGCTTGACCTGTATGCCGATGAGCTGCAGCGCTACCGCAAGGCACTGGCCGAGTGGCAGGCGCGGCATCCGGAAGCGGCGCCATGAACCGCGCACGTCCGGCGGCAGTACTGGCACTGGTGGCGTTGCTGCTGTTCGTGGTCACTGCGCTGTGGACCCAGTTCGTGCGCACCGACCTGGACTGGGTGCGGGCCACGCTCAGCCTCTACCTGCATGGGCCGTGGGGGCTGGCATTGCGCGCTGCGTACTGCCTGCTGGCGCTGGCCATCGCGGTGCTGGGCGTCGCGCTGTATCGCGGCAGCATCGGCCCGCGTCGCAGCGCGGCTGCACCGATGCTGTTCAGCGTGTCCGCACTGGGGCTGGCCACCGTCGCCATCGGTGACAGCTGGCTGCCCGAAGCAACGCCCCTGCTGGCACCGTTCATCCATGGGCTGGCGGCCAACACCGCGTTCCTGTGTGCCAGCGTCGGCATGCTGCTGCAGGCCTGGTACCTGCGCCGCGAACCAGGCTGGCAATCCGCCGCCGGCCTGCTCTGGGGCTGGGCGTGGCTGGCGTTCGTGCTTCTCTGGCTGCACGTGCTGTGGCGCGCTGGGCCACCGCGCGGGCTGGGGCAGAAGGTTGTGATTGCGGTGATCGTGGGCTGGCTGCTGTACCTGGCGCTGGCGTTGTATCGCCGCAGCCGCCGCCCCGCGCCCTGCTGAACCCCCAACGGCCTGCGCCGGTACGTGCCGTGCACGTGGTGGCGGCGTATCGTGTGCGCATTCCATCGGGGCTGCGATATGAAGCGTGCAGGGCTGGGCAGGGCAATGGGTGTGGTACTGGCGCTGGCTGCGCTGCCGGCGATGGCGGCGGCCAACGTGCAGCAGTTCAGCCACGGGCGGTTTGAACAGATTCCGGTGCACATGCCGTCGGGAACGCCGCAGCGGGTAGTGATCTGGTTCCATGAACCTTCTGCCGGCGGTGATACCAGCCGTTTGCCGATCGAGGCGCTGCGTGCCGATGGCGCGATGGTCGCGGCCGTGGACATCGCACATCTGCGCGGCGTGCTCAAGCGCGAGGGTGACCCGACCTGCTCGTTCGGTTCCGGCGATGTCGAGAATTTCTCGCGCTGGCTGCAGGCGTCGCTGCATCTGCCCGGCTACCACCTGCCGCTGGTCGGCGGCGATGGTGAAGGTGCCGAAATGGCCTACTCGCTGGCGGCGCAGGCCGACACCCAGGTATTCGCCGGCCTGCTCACCACCGGCTTCTGCCCGGACCACAACCACGAGCGCATGGTCTGCGGCGATGGCGTGAAGCGCAACAGGTTGCAGCCCGCCGAACTGAACTTCCCGTGGTTGAGTGCGGCCGGTGATCACGGCTGCAAGGTGGGCGAGGCCAGTGGGTTCGTGCAGCAGGTGGCGATGGCGCGTGAGTTCAAGCGCACCGCGCGCGGTGATGCCTCACCGGGCCTGGTGGCTGCGGCGCGGGTGATGGGGGCGCAGGCGGGTGTCAGCCTGGCGCCGCCGCCGGCCGTGTTGAAGGGCCTGCCGGTGGTGGAAGTGCCCGCCGCCGGCAACGGCGACACGCTGGCCGTGTTTGTCTCCGGCGACGGTGGCTGGGCCGGCCTGGACAAGGACGTGGCGTCGTCGCTCAACGAGCATGGGGTGGCGGTGGTCGGCATCGATTCGCTGCGCTACTTCTGGAGCGAGCGCACGCCGAAGGGCTTTGCTGCAGACCTGCAGAAGATCATCGATCACTACCGCCAGCAGTGGCACCGCGACAAGGTGATGCTGATCGGCTTCTCGCAGGGCGCCGACGTGCTGCCGGCCACCATCAACCAGCTCGATGCCGATACCCGCGCGGCGCTGGACCGTATCGTGCTGCTGTCGGTGGGCAAGAAGGCCGACTTCGAGTTCCATGTCAGCAACTGGCTGGGCGGCGGCGGTGACGGCCTGCCGATTGCGCCGGAAGTGGCGAAGCTGCCGGCTGGCAAGACGTTGTGCGTGTATGGCCAGGACGACGATGACGCGCTGTGCCCGGGCCTTCCCGCCAACGATGGCGTGCAGAAGGTGAAGCTGCCGGGCGACCATCACTTCAATGGTGACTACGACCGCCTGGCCGAGGTGATCCTCAAGGGTGGCGCCTGACGCTCATGTAGCGTCGAGCCATGCTCGACGGATCGCGGCCTCAATTCCGCCGCGGATCCAGCGAGATCAGGCGCGTGGCATCCAGCAGCGCCGCCGGCAGGTGCATGCCGCCGGGTGCTGCCAGATAGCGCGGCCGCCACTGCGGATCGAACTTCGACTTGAAGCGGCGCAGGCCACTGAAGCCATAGAAGCGTTCGCCGTGCCGCGCCAGCAGGCCGGCCAGCCGGTTCCAGCGGCCGGCCAGCCGATGCTGGGCCAGGCCGGACAGCGGTGCCATGCCCAGCGAGAAGCGTGCATAGCCCTGCGCGCGGCCCCACAGGAACAGCTCGATGAAGAGGAAGTCCATCGTGCCCTTCGGCGCCTCGTTGACATGGCGCATCAGGTCCACCGACAGCTCGGCACCGGCCGGTGCCTGCCACAGGTTGGCGAACGCCACGATCTGGCCTTCGGCCTCGACCAGCGCCACCGGGAAGCGCGCCAGGTAGTCCGGGTCGTAGCTGCCCAGCGAGAACCCCTTCTCATCGCCGGCCTTGTCGTCCAGCCAGGCGTTGGAGATGGCATGCAGGCGTGGCAGCAGGTTGGGAATCTCCTCCACCGGCGCCACCCGGAAGGACAGGCCGCTGCGCTTGCCACGGTTCCAGGCCTGGCGCAGGTCGGCGCGCTCGCGGCCCTCCAGCCCGAAATCATGCAGCGGCACAATCGCTTCTTCGCCCAGCTTGACCAGGCCCAGGCCGAGGTCCAGGTAGGTCTGCCAGTAGGTCTCGCCCACTTGGTAGAACACCGGGCGCAGGCCGAGCCGGTCGGCCTCCTCGCGGAAGCGCCAGATCAATGCGCGGGCGACCTCCGGCGGTCCAACCGGATCGCCCATCGCGATCAGCGAACCGCCATAGCGCTGCATCATCACGAAGCCCTGCTTCGCATCATCGCGCAGCACCGCCTTGTCGGCGGTCAGCACCAGGCAGGCCTGGGTATCGGTGGCACCGGCCAGCACCGGCGCCAGCGATTGCAGCGTGGCTTCATCGGCGGCCGGCAGCGGGCTGCGGGTGCTGTGCAGCAGCCGCGCCAGGCCGAACATCACCAGCGCGATGGCCACCAGCAGCAAGGCTCGCAGCGCGCGCGGCGCGTTGCCGGACACCGCGAATTGCCACCACAGCTCGTTCTGGTATTCGACATGGCTGTAGGTGAAGAACAGCAGCCAGGTAACCGCGACCAGCACCAGGCCGAGGTTGCGCAGCCACGGCCACGACCAGGCCTCGTCCAGCAGCGCACCCTGGCGATAGAACTCGCGGCGTGCGGCCCACAGCGCCATCGCCACCAGCAATGCGGACACCGCGATCAGCGGCTGGCCGCCGCGCAGCCACAGTGGAAGTGGGGTAATCACACACACCGCCATCGCCAGCATCCACGCCGCGTGGCTGCGCCGTGACAGGCCCTGGCCGATCAGCAGCAGGGCGACACCGCTGAGGCTGCCGATCAGGTGCGAGGTTTCCAGGATGGGCAGTGAGGCGTTGACCAGATGGCGACGCGGGGTCGGCAGCGTGCCGTCGATGACCAGCGCCGCGCCGATGCTGAACGCCGCAAGCGCGATGATCTGCGGCAGCCAGGGGCGCAGCGCGTTCCAGCCGGCGCGGGTGGCGCCGGCGCTGGCCTGCAACGGTTGCCGCAGCGCGGGCGCCAGTGCGAGCAGGGTGGCCAGCACCAGCGGCAGCACGTAGTAGGTAACGCGGTAGATCAGCGCAGCGGCCAGCACCGCCGCCGGTGCAACCTGCGGCAGCAGCTTCAGCAGGCTCCATTCGAACACGCCGAGGCCGGCGGGGACGGTCGAGACCAGGCCGGCCAGCACCGCAACCAGGTACAGGCCGACGAAGCCGGGCAGGCCGGTGGGCGTCGAGTCCGGCAGCAGCACGTAGAACGCGGCGCTGGCCAGTACCAGTTCGATCACGCTGAGCACGGTGACGCCGATCATGGTGCGGCGGTCGGGCAGCCACAGGCCATGCCCGAACACGCTGAACTGGCGGCCTTCGCGGCCGACCAGCAGCAGCATCGCCAGATAGGCGAACAGCGCGATGATGCCGACCACGCGCACCGCGTCCGGATCCAGCGGCAGTGCCAGCGCCGCGGCTTCAGGCTCCATGCACAGCGCCACGCTGATCAGCAGCCAGGCACCGAACACGAAGCCGAGCGTGCTCATCAGCACCACCTGGCCGATCTGCGCCAGGTCCAGGCCGGCGGTGCGGTAACCGCGCAGGCGCACCGCACCACCGGTCAGCGCGGCGAAGCCCACGGTCTGGCCCAGCGTATGTGCCAGGAATGCGGTGATGCCGATGCGTGCCGGATGCACGCGGATGCCGCTGCGGCGCAGGCCGATGGCGTCAAAGCCGATCAGGCAGGCGTAGCTGGCCAGGCCCAGCACGACGGTAAGCGCGATCTGCGTGCCGCTGAGTTGATGGAAGGCGTGGCGGATGGCGCGGTAGCCGTTCTCATCGAACTCGTTGGCCAGGCCGTGCAGCGCCAGCGCCAGGATCAGCAGCGGGATGACGATGGTAAGGACCCGCTTCCATGCCGGGGTGGAGGAAGCGGTGGCGGGGTCGGTGGTTTCGGTCATCGGCGCAAGGGTGCGTCAGGAAGGGCGAGGGCGGTGTCAACGCGGGCGTGGCGCATCGTGCGCCTGTCGCGGGCATTTGACCAGCGGGCGTGTCGGAGCCCGGTAGTGGCGTTGCGCGGTACGTCCGCGTGCACCCATCGTTGACCGCTTTGGAGGACAATGCAGGCCTGATCACCCGCAGGAGCCACGCCCATGATGGAGCGTTACGACGTCGGACCGCGCATGTCCGAAATGACCGTGTACAACAAGGTCGCCTACCTCTCCGGCCAGATTCCGGAAGACACCAGCCAGGACATCACCGGTCAGACCCGGCAGGTGCTGGCGGAGATCGACAAGCTGCTGGCGCTGGTGGCCAGCGATCGCCAGCACGTGCTGCGCGCGGAAGTGTTCCTGGCCGACATCGCCGACTTCGATGGCATGAACAAGGCGTGGGACGAGTGGGTGGTCGAGGGCGCGACCCCGGCCCGCGCCACGTTTGAAGCCAAGCTGGCCCACGCCGAGTGGAAGGTCGAGATCGTGGTGACGGCCGCAGTGCCGTAACCGTCGTGCAGGCTCAGATCCCTTTTCCTCAGGACAAGGGATCTCAGCCTTGTTGCGGGTGCACCAGCTCGATGCAGTCCACCGGGCACGGCGGAATGCACAGCTCGCAGCCGGTACACAGATCGGCGATGACCGTGTGCATGTACTTGGCACCGCCGACGATGGCATCCACCGGGCAGGCCTGGATGCATTTGGTGCAGCCGATGCAGTCGGCCTCCACGATCAACGCAACCTGCGCGGCCTTGTGCTCGCCGCGCGAGCGGTCAAACGGAATGGCCGGTGTGCCCAGCACCTGGGCCAGTGCACGCGCGCCGGCGTCGCCACCCGGTGGGCAGCGGTCCACGCCCGCCTCGCCGCGCGCCATCGCCTGCGCGTAGGGGCGGCAGCCGTCGTAGCCGCATTGCCCGCATTGGGTCTGCGGCAGCAGGCGGTCGAGGCGTTCGGTCAGGGGCGGGGTCAGGCTCATGCGTGGCGAAGGCTGCGCGTTGGGTTACTTCAGGGGTTTGCCACGGAACCAGCGTTCGTGGGCCAGCGCCAGCATCGGCTTGTCTTCGGAACTGTCGCCGTAGGCATGGATGCGCACGTAACGCGACAGATCGAACTGGCGACGGATGTGCTCGACCTTGCGCGGGCCGCAGTCGCCACCGGCATAGCGACCGGTCAGGCGGCCGTCCTGGCTCTCCAGCCGGTTGCAGATCAACTGCAGGCCCAGCTGCTCGCACCACGGCTTCAGGTACAGGTCCAGCGAACCGGACACGATCACCACGGTGTGCTGCTGTTCCTTGTGCCAGCGGATCTGCTCCAGCATTTCCGGGCGCACCACCTGGGGCAGGAATTCGCGCGAGAAGCCGGCGGCCAGCGTGGTGATGTCGTCGCTGTGGCGGTCGCTGAAGGTCAGGCGGGTGACGCGTGCGCGGATGCGTTCGGCCGAGATCAGTTTCAGCTTGTACGCCACCAGCCACGGGCCGACCTTCCACCACGCCTGCGCCAGCTGTTCGGCGGTGGCCACGCGGCGCAGGAAACGGCCATAGGTATCGCAGGTGGTCACGGTGTGGTCGAAGTCGAACAGCGCCAGTTCCATTCCCTTGCCTCCCATCGCATTGCCCTCGTGGCCGGTGCTGCCGGCGGGCGCGGCCTGGCCACGCCCGCTGCAGGCATCAGCGGACCGGCATGCCCGGCTGCGCGCCGCTGTCGGCGTCCAGCAGCGCCAGCGCGCCGCCGTCGAAACCGGCCGACAGGATCATGCCTTCGCTCAGGCCAAAGCGCATCTTGCGCGGGGCCAGGTTGGCGATGAACACCACGCTGCGGCCCACCAGCTTCTCCGGCTCGCCGTAGCTGCCGCGGATGCCGGAGAAGATCTGGCGCTTGCCCAGCTCGCCGGCATCCAGTTCGAAGCGCAGCAGCTTGTCCGAGCCGTCCACGAATTCGCACACCAGCACCTTGCCGATGCGCAGGTCGAGCTTGGCGAAATCATCGATGCCGATGTAGGCCGGTGCGTCGGCGCTGTTCGCTTCGTCCTTGGCCGGTGCCGGTGCGGCCGGTTTGGCGGCGTCGGTCTTGGCGGCGGGGGCGGCAGCGGCGGCCGGCTGCAGGGTGTCCTTGGAGGCGTCGATCATGGCGTCAATCTTCTTCGGGTCGATACGGGTGAACAGCGGGGTGTAGTCGGTGATGCGGTGGCCCAGCAGCGGCTGCACCAGGTCGGTCCAGTCGTTTGCCGGCGCAGCCAGGAAGGCCTCGGCCTGCGCGGCGGTGGCCGGCAGCACCGGCTTCAGCGCGGTGACCAGCACGCGGAACAGGTTCAGGCCCTGGCTGCACACCGCCTGCAGCTGCGCGTCGGCGCCTTCCTGCTTGGCGATCACCCACGGCTTGACGTCATCGATGTAGCGGTTGGCTTCGTCGGCCAGGGTCATGGTCAGGCGGATCGCCGCCGCCGCGTCGTTGCGCTCGTAGGCCTCGCGGATCGGCGCCAGGCCGTCGACGAAACGCTGGTACTGCGCCGCATCGGGCAGCTGCGCGGCCAGCAGGCCGTCGAAGCGCTTGCTGATGAAACCTGCGCAGCGGCTGGCCAGGTTGACGAACTTGCCGACCAGGTCGGCGTTGACGCGGGCGATGAAGTCACCCAGGTTCAGGTCGAGATCGTCGACGCCACCGCCGGACTTGGCCGCGTAGTAGTAACGCAGTGCTTCCGGTTCCAGGCCGGCGTCGAGGAAGGTGCGGGCCATCACGAAGGTGCCGCGCGACTTGCTCATCTTGGCGCCGTCCACGGTCAGGTAGCCGTTGACGTGCAGGCGGGTCGGCGCGCGGTGGCCGGTACCGTGCAGCACCGCCGGCCAGAACAGCCCGTGGAAGTTGACGATGTCCTTGCCGATGAAGTGGTGCAGCTCGGTGGCGGTGCCGGCGCGCAGATGCGATTCGAAGTCTTCGCCGAGCTTGCCGCACAGGGTCTGGAAGCTGGACAGGTAGCCGATCGGCGCGTCCAGCCAGACGTAGAAGTACTTGCCCGGCTGGCCGGGAATCTGGAAGCCGAAGTACGGCGCGTCGCGCGAGATGTCCCACGCGCGCAGGCCGCCTTCGGCATTGAGCCACTCACCCAGCTTGGCCTTGACGCCCGGCAGGGCGACGTCGCCGGCCAGCCAGTCGCGCAGGAACGCGTCGAAGTGGCCGACCTCGAAGAAGAAGTGCTCCGAATCGCGCATTTCCGGCGTGGCACCGGAGATGACCGAACGCGGTTCCTTCAGGTCGGTCGGCGCATAGGTGGCGCCACACACTTCGCAGTTGTCGCCGTACTGGTCGGGGCTGCCGCAGTTCGGGCAGATGCCCTTGACGTAGCGGTCGGGCAGGAACATGCCCTTGGCCGGGTCGTAGAACTGCGCCACCGAACGGCGGCTGATGTGGCCGGCCGCTTCGAGTTTCAGGTAGAACTGCTCGGTCAGCGCCTGGTTGGCCGCCGAGTTGGTCGAGTCGTAGTGGTCGAAGGCCACGCCGAAGGCGGCGAAGTCACGCTCGTGGCTGGCCTGGATGTTGGCGATGAAGGTTTCCGGAGTGACTCCGGCCTTTTCCGCAGCCAGCATGATCGGCGTGCCGTGGGTGTCGTCGGCGCAGACGAACCAGGCCTTGCCGCCGCTCATTCGCCGCGCACGCACCCAGATGTCGGCCTGGATGTAGCCGACCAGGTGGCCCAGGTGCAGCGGGCCGTTGGCGTAGGGCAGGGCGGTGGTGACGAGCGCGGTACGGGTCATGGTCGCGGGGTGAAGCCGAGGGGAACCGCAGAGTATCGCATGCCCGCAACGAGGTGACCCGGCCGGGGCCGGGTCACGGGGGTGAGGCGGGTCAGGGCGTTTATTCGCGCTGCCAGGTCTGCGCGCGGCAGATGAAGGCGATGCAGCCGGACACGTCCAGCTTGGTGCCACCCGGCTGCAGTTCCATCTTCGACTTGTAGGTCTTGCCGTTGGCGGGATCGAGGATGGTGCCACCGGACCACTTGTTGGCGCCGTCGGCCTTCAGGTTCCAGAGGATGGTCATGCCCTTCACCGGCTTGTTCTTGTTGGCGCCTTCACAGCCGTCGCAGACCGGGTTGGGACCCTTGTCCGAGTGCAGGATGTCGACCACCTTGCCGGTCAGGGTGCCATTGGCGGCCTGGGTGATCTCGACGATCGACTTCACCTTGCCGGTCTTGTCGTCGATGGTCTTCCAGCGGCCGGCGGCGCCGTCGGCGGCCTGCGCCGAGAGCGCGGCCAGGCACAGCGGCAGCGCCAGCAGCAGGGTCTTGAAGGTCTTGCGCATGGTCCCCTCCCAGGGTTCATTCCGGCACGATGCCGGTACGGGTCGACTGTATACCCATTCGGCGGGGTATGGGGAAGGGGGGGCTTTGCAGGGCTGCGCCCTGCACCCGCGGTAGTGCCGGCCGCTGGCCGGCAACCTCAACGGCAGCGGCAACGGCAAAAGCGACCATTCCGTGGGATGGCGGGGTGGGTCCGGTTGCGGGGGCCGCTGCAAGTACGTCCATGTAAGCTCGGTCGCCGCATCCATGCGGCTCACGCCCCCGCAACCGGACCCACCCCGCCTTCGACAGGTCTCCACAATCTGTCGGAATGGCACGGCCTGCTCTTGGTGGGTGTCGACCTTGGTCGACACGTAGATCCATGCCATGCATGGATGAATCACGATTGAAAAACGCTCAACCGACTTCGTACAGCTCCAGCGGCAGGTCGTCGGGGTCGGCGAAGAAGGTGAAGCGGCGGCCGGTGTATTCGTCCACGCGGATCGGTTCGCAGGCCACGCCATGCGCTGCCAGGCGCTGGATGAACGGCTCCAGCGCGGCCACCCGGAACGCGAGGTGGCGCAGGCCCTGGGCTTCGGGGCGGCTGGGTCGCGGCGGCGGTGAGGGGAAGGAGAACAGTTCCAGCTGGCCGCCGTCGGGCAGGGCCAGGTCCAGCTTCCAGGAGTCGCGCGCGGCACGGTGGTTCTCGGCCAGCACGCGCAGGCCGAGGATGCGCACGTAGAAATCCTTCGATCGTGCGTAGTCGCTGCAGATCAGTGCGGCGTGATGGATGCCCAGCAGGGCCTCGGAAGCAGCAGTCATTGCAGGGTGTCCAGCCAGCGCTGGGCGATCTTCAGCGCCAGCGGATAGGGTTCGGGGTCATTGCGGTTGGTCAGCACGATCACGGTCAGGTGCTTTTCCGGGTGGCGAACGATCACGTTGCGGAAGCCGATGCTCTCGCCGCTGTGCCATTGCACCGGGCCGTTCAGGCGCCAGCCGAAGCCGTAGTGCGGCACGTCAGGCTCGGTGGTCGTGGTGGCAGGGCTGAACATCGCGCGGCGCGAGGCCTTGGACAACAGGCGGTCGTCATACAGCGCGGCATCCCAGCGGGCCAGGTCGTCCAGCGAGGAATAGATGCCGCCATCGCCGAGTACGGCGCTGGTGGTGCTCTGGTCGGTGCGCTGCCAGTGGCCGTCGATCCGGCTGTAGCCATAGGCACGTGCCGCCACCGCATCGACACCGTCCTGGTGGGCCACGGTATGGGCCATGCCCAGCGGCGCGAAGATGCGCTGCTGCAGGAAGGTTGCGAAATCCTGGCCGGAGGCGCGGCCGACGATCAGTGCCAGCAGCGCGTAGCCGCTGTTGCTGTATCGATACTGCGTGCCGGGCGCGAAGTTCAGGCGGTCTTCGCGCGCGAGCAGGGCCAGCACGTCGGCATCGTGCACCTGGCGCGGGTCGGCCGGGTCCATCAGGTCTTCGTAGTCGAGCAGGCCGCTGGTATGCGACAGCAGCTGGCGCAGAGTGATGGCCGCCGCAGCCGGCGGCAGCTCGGGCAGCCACTGCCGGGCCGGCTGGTCCAGCCCGAGCCGGCCGTCTTCCACCAGCAGCAGCACCGCCGCGGCGGTGAACTGCTTGCTGACCGATGCCAGCCGGAGGTTGCTGGCCGGGGTGACCGGGGTGCTGTCTTCCACTACCGCCAGGCCGTAGCCGCGACGGAACACCGGCTGCCCGTCATGCAGTACCAGTACTGCGGCACCGGGCTGCTGGCCATCGTAGGCCTGCATCAGGCCATCGATACCCGCATCCGGTGGGGTCAGCACCGGGGCGGCGGAGCTGACTACGGGCAGCAGGCCCAGCGCGGCGACGAGCAGGACGACGGCAGGGCGCATGACGGCTCCGGTCGGGTCAGGGTGAAGGGGCGGGCGTAGCGCTCGCCGGCTGGGCCATCCAGCGTTCCATCTTGCGGTCCAGCACGTCCAGCGGCATCGAGCCGTCCTTCAGCAGTTCGGCGTGGAAGCGACGCAGGTCGAAGGCGGCACCCTGGCGGGCCTTGGCCTTGTCGCGCAGCGCCACGATGGTGGTCAGGCCAGCCACGTTGGACAGCGCCTGTCCGGGCTGGGCCATGATCCGCTCGACTTCGGCGTTGGCGTCATCGCTGCTCATGTCGACCGTCTTCTGCAGGTAGGCCACGGCCTGCTGCTTGCTCCAGCCCTGTGCGTTCACGCCGGTATCGGCCACCACGCGTGCGGCACGCAACAGGCGCGAGTACAGGTAGCCGATGCGGTCGTAGGGATCGGTGTAGATGCCCAGGTCTTCGCCCAGCGTTTCGGCGTACAGGCCCCAGCCTTCGACGAAGGCGAGATCGCCACCGAGGCGGCGGAAGCGCGGCAGCTTGGCCAGTTCCTGCTGCAGGCCCAGCTGCACGTGGTGGCCCGGAATCGCCTCATGCAGGTACTGCACCGGAACGTTCCAGCGCTTGCGGCTGGGCAGGTCACGGGTGTTGATGTACAGCACGCCTGGTTGTTCACCTGGCGACGGCTGGTAGGCCGCGGCAGCGGCAGTCAGCGCCCGCTCCGGTTCCACCGCGCGTACTTCCAGCGGTGCCTTCGGCAACGTATCCAGCACCTGCGGCAGGCGTGCGTTGACCTGCTGCTGCACCTGCCGGTAGCGGTTGATCAGCGCGTTGGCATCGCCGTACTGGAACTGGCGGTCGTTGCGCATGCTGCGCAGCAGCTTGGTCGGTGTGCCGCGCAGCTTGGCATCCTTCATCACCGTGGCGATCTGGGCCTGCAGTTCCTGCACGCGTTGTTCGCCCAGCGCATGCAGCTGCGCGGCGGTCTGGTCGCTGGCGGTGGTCTGCACGATCAGGTTGGCGTACCAGGCCTGGCCATCGGGCAGCGCGCCCAGGCCGCTGCTGGCACGCGTGGCCGGCAGGTACTCGGTAGCGATGAAGCCGCGCAGGGCACGGTAGGCCGGCATGATGCGCAGCTCGATCATGCGCTTGTATTCGGCGCTGATGCGCGCCTTGTCCTCGGCTGCGATGGTGTTGGGCATGGTGCGGATCGGCGACCAGAAAATGCTCTCTTCGGCGGTCGGCTTGATCACCGCATCCAGCTGCGGCAACACCTTTTCCATCAGGTCGCGCGGCTGTACCACGCCAGCCTTCATGCCCTGGCGCATGTTGTCGATGGCCTGGTCGAACAGCTCGGGAATGCCCAGCGAGCGGCGCGACCAGGTGTCGTAATCCTGCACGGTGTTGAACGGCTGCGCGCCGGCACCGGCACCGAGAATCGCCATGATGCTGCCGATGTTGTAGTACTGGCTGATCGGCATCATCCAGCTCGGGTAGCGCTCGGCGGCCAGCGAGGCGCGTGCGTCGCGCACGAAGATCTCGTAACTGAGCAGGTCCTGGCCCTGCAGGCCGTCACTGCCGAGTTTCTCGACCTTGCCCAGCCATTGCGTGGTGAAGTCGTGTGACTGCTGGCGCCAGGCGGCTGACAGGATGTTGGGCAGCTGGTCGTTGTAACGCGTCTCGCCCTGGAAGGTCGCCTGCAGCGGGTTCAGCCGCATCGAGGCATCCCAGTATTCGTCGTACAGGCGCTCCAGCTGCACCTGCTTGGGCACGGCGCGTGCGGGGGCTACGGGACGCGGCGTGGCGCGGCGCGCCGAACTGCCGCGGGCCGGCGCGGTGGCGCGGGCGGGCTTGGCCTTGGGCTTGGCCGCCTGGCGGGTCTGCGCGGCGGCAGGGCGGCTGGCCTTCTTCTTCGCTGCTTCGGCCGACGGGACGGCACTGAACAGGAACAACGCGGCGATGGCGGCGGCCAGGACGCGGGTGGGATGCGGCATCAGGAGCTTCCGTGGAACACAGACCGTGGAGCTTGCACGATCCGGCCGCGTACGGCCAGCGTGAAGGCGCAGTCAGCTGGCCGTCGCTGGGGCTTCAGTCAGCCGCCGCGGCCGCGCGCAACGCGGCCGCGCGCTCAACGCCCAGATAACCGGTGATCGCACGTCGCATCAGGTACAGCAGGGGGATCAAGGCGATCGCAAAACCCATCTTGTAGATGTAATTGACGCTGCTGACGGCCAGGAACAGCGAGGTCGGCCAGTGCTGCGGGCCGAGCACGAAGGCGATCCAGATCACCACGAAGCTGTCCACGACCTGCGAGATCGCGGTCGAGCCGGTGGCACGCAGCCACACATGGCGTTCGCCGGTGGCCTGGCGGATGCGGTGGAACACCGCCACGTCAATCAGCTGGCCGAGCAGGAATGCCACCAGCGAACCGGCGATGGTCCACATGCCCTGGCCGAACACCGCAGCAAATGCGGCCTGGTAGTCCGGCACGCCGTGAGCGTCCATCGAGGTGACCCACCAGCTGGCCGGCGCCAGCGAAATGGCCGCAAAGGCGAACAGGAAGCCGTAGCTGATCAGCACCACCGCCAGCCACGAGATGAAGCGCACGCCGCGCTTGCCGAAGAACTCGTTGATGGTGTCGGTCATGATGAACACCACCGGCCACAGCAGGGTGCCGGCGGTGAAACTCAACGAGCCGGTCTGGCCGAACAGGTTCCAGTTCAGCGGATCGATGCCCAGCGTGTCTTCCAGGGCGAAGATCTTCACCCCGATCAGTTCGGCCAGCACTGCGTTGCCGCAGAAGAACGCGGCCAGCACGATGAACAGCAGGACCGCGCGGTCCTGCAGCGGGCGCTCGATCGGCGCCGGGGTCATTCGGCGCGGTCGCCGGCGCGGGTGAACGGCACGCTGGACGGTGCCACGGCGCCGCCGGAAATGATGAAGCTCATGGCCTGGTCGACGGTCCAGTCGGTCGGGGTCAGCAGCTCCACCGGCACGATTTCCAGATAGCCCGATGTCGGATTCGGCGTGGTCGGCACGTACACCGCGGCCAGTTCACGGTCGGTGCCGTGTTCCTTGATCACGCGGGTAACCAGCCCGACCGACTTCATGTCGCGATGCGGGAAGTCGATCAGCACCACGCGCTGGGTGCTGCCCGGCTCGGTCTGCAGCATGTCCAGCAGCTTCTTGGCGCTGTCGTAGATGATGCTGGCCAGCGGAATGCGCTTGATGACCGCACCCACCCAGCGCAGCAGGCGCTGGCCGAGCACACGGCGACTGGCCACGCCCACCGCCAGGATCACCAGCAACGTGGCCAGCAGGGCGATGGTGTCCTGGATCCATTCGGCGCGGACCCAGCCGAGGTAGTGCGGGAAGCTGGTCGCGATCTGCTCGGACAGCGGCACCACCAGCGGGCTGGAAATACCCGACAGCAGCACGAACACGAACTTGACCACGACCCAGGTCAGCCAGATCGGCAGCAGGGTCAGCAGGCCGGTCAGGAACAGGCGCTGCAGGGAGGGGCGGGGAACCAGGGCGGGGGCTTCGAGCGACATGTGCGCATTGTAGCGGTCACCGCCGGTCGATTACGCTGGGGAATCGACTGCGGCAACGGCACATGGAAGGGAAGCTGTGTTGAAGATCCTGCGTGGGTTGGGTTGGACCCTGCTGGGCCTGCTGGTGCTGGCCATCGTCGTGTGGTGTGCCTCGCGCATGTGGCCCATCCCTGAATCGCGGCTGCAGGCGCAGCAGCGGCTGGAGACCCGCCTTCCGGCACCCGGCCGCAATGGCTATGCGCAGTTGTGGACGCTTGCCGTTGACGGCCTGGACGCCCGCCAGCGCGAGCAGGCGCTGGCCGAAGACGTGCGGCGCTGGGACGCCGACCCGCATGGTAATAACGTCACCCAGCCCCAGCCCCAGCCTCAGCTGGCCAGCGCCCCCGGCGGCTTGCACCCGCGCCCATCTGCCAGCTGCGGGCCGGTCGCCAGCGGCTGCCTTGCGCAGGTGCGCGCCGATCCGCAGCGGTTTGCCGACGCCCACGCCGGTCACCAGCTGCTGCATGCGCGCCTGGAGCAGTTGGCCGGGGCAGACCATTTCGTATCGCCGTTCCAGCCGAAGGGCGAGGGCATTCTGGTGCCCTTGCCGACCTATGGCCTGGTGATGGACGCCACCAGCGCCCGCGCGCTGGCCTACGCACAGGGCGATGTGGATGGCGCCCTGCGCGGCAGTTGCCTGGGGCTGCAGCTGGGACGCCGGCTGGTGCCCGGTGGAAGCTCTCTGGTCGAGAGCATCGTCGGGGCCAGCCTGGTCCAGGCCAATGCACAGCTGCTGGCCGACATGCTGGTCGAACTTCCAGCCGACCACCCGCTGCCAGCAGAATGCGCGCGGGCGATGCAGCCGATGCGGGCAGACGAGCAGAGCCTGTGCCGGGCAATGCAGGGTGAGTACGCAATGAGCCGGGCGGCGATCGAAACCTCGTCGAGGGAATTCGGTGGCGTGCTGGTTCTTGACCGCAGCAGCACCCTGGCACGCGTGGCCGGCAATCTCGGTTGGGCCTGCGGCGCGGCGGCAACGGCGGCACTGGAAGCGGATCGTCCGTTGCCTGTGCCGGCACCGCCACAGCGTGACTTCGGTTGCCTGTCGAACATCATGGGTTGCGTGCTGACGGATATCGCCGCACCGGCCTATCCCGCCTATTCGTCGCGCACCCAGGACGCCGCTGCGATGCTGCGGCTGCTTGGCGCGCAGCGCTGGCTGCGGCAGCAGGCAGATGATCCGGCCGACGCGCTGCAGCGCCTGCCGGCGCAGTTCCGCTCGCCGGTGCGCGCCCCGCAGCTGTCGGCCGATGGCAGCCGCCTGCAGGTGCCGCGCCGCTCGCCATCGCGCAGCGCTGCCGACAGCCCCTGGCTGTCGGTACCGCTGCAGGCTTCGCCGGCCACGGGGGCCACGGCGCGCGACTGACGCTCAGCGTGCGTGTGGCTTCAGCCGCAGGTAGACCTGCTTGCGCACCTGCGCAACCACGTCGCCACTTTCATCAACCACGTCGTTGCTGAACCAGCGCAGCACCTTTTCGCCGCTGGCCGCTTCGGCGCGCAGTTCGTCCAGCAGCGCGTCATCGATCCGGAACGAGGTGCGCACGGTGCCACGGCCGGGCTTGAGGAAATCGATCGCACCGGCGCGGTCCCACACGTAGTAGTCGCGGCCGAGGATGTGCAGCAGGCCGAGCATCCAGAACGGATCGGTCATCGCGAACAGGCTGCCGCCGAAGTGGGTGCCAACGTAGTTGCGGTTCCAGGGCCGCAGGCGCAGCTCGACATCGATCTGCCGGTAGTCCGGTGAGACCCGGGTGACGTGGATGCCGGTGAACAGGAACGGCGGCCAGAGATTGATGCCAAAGCGGAACAGGCGGGCGTTCATGCGGGTCCAGGGGCGCAGGGCGAGATCCGCAGTCTAACCATTCGCATGCGTATGTTGCACCAGCTGACGGATCATCGCGATTCTGGCGTGACGGCAGCCGAGAGTAGAGTCGAGCTTGCTCGACTGTTTCCAGCGGGCCTCAATCGAACGAGTTCAGACAATGTCTGATCGCCATTTCGGGGTCTCCTGATAGGTATGGCCGTGAACCGCGGTCCATGCTGCCCGTATGCCCAGCCCAGCCTTGTTGCGCGGCCGATGCTCCACGGTCGGATGCTTCTACGTAGTCACCACTGTCACTGCCGGACGCCAACGCGTCTTTGCAGACCCGCGATGCGTGGATGCCTTGACTGATGAGCCGCGAGGCAGCGACTGCAAGGGGATCACGCGGTCATTGGCTTGGGTGGTGATGCCGGATCATCTGCACTGGGTTCTGCAGTTGCGCGAAGGTACGCTTGGCCGTTGCATGCAATCACTCAAGTCCAGGGTGGCGATCGCGGTCAACGCGCACTCCGGTGAAGGACGCCCGGTGTGGCAGCGGGGCTACTACGATCACCTGATCCGGAATGAGGAGGATGTCCGGCAATAAGCGCTGTATCTCATGGCCAACCCTGTACGTGCGGGTCTGGCATCAACCCTGGGGGAGTATCCATTCGCATGGTGTTGTTGGCCGCTCGAATGAAGGGCGCGCAGTCGAGCAAGCTCGACTCTACAGGCACAGTGCACATGGTGCCTCACGCGCCGTCGATCACAAACCCGTCGCGGCCATTGGCCTTGGCCTGGTACAGGGCGGTGTCGGCGCCTTCGACGAAATGATGCGGTTGCAGTTCTCCGTCCGGCACGCGGGTGAACACACCGATGGTGAGGGTGACCCGCTCGCCGCCGCCGTCACCCGGGGACGGCAGTGCCCGTACGCAGGCGATCAGGTCGTCGATCACCAGGCGCGCACCTTCGGCCGGTGTATCCGGCAGTACCAGAGCGAATTCGTCGCCGCCATAGCGCGCGGCCATGTCGCGCGGGCGCCGCGCATGCGCGCCGATCAGGCGGGCGACATCGCGCAGCACGCGATCACCCACCTGGTGGCCATGGAGGTCGTTGTGACGCTTGAAATGGTCCACGTCGATCAACGCCAGGCTCAGCGGCTTGCCGCTGCGTCGCGCGGCGTCGCATTCCTGCTGCAATGACTGCTCGAAGCGCAGGCGATTGCCGAGGCCGGTCAGCGCATCGCGGTTGGCCTGGCGGTGCCAGGCCGAGATCCGCCAGATCGCCCACGCCAGAAGCACCAAAAGAATGCCCAGCATCGCGGTGGCCGGCGCCCACCACAGATCGCTGCTGCGCAGCAGCACCCAGCTCAGCAATGGGGCCGCCGGCAACGACGCCAGCGCCGCAAGCCAGGGCAGGCGCAGGCCGAGCAGGAGAACGCACAGTGCGACCAGCACCGAGCTGATGGCCTGTTGCCATGCCGGGGGCAGTACATCGATCTGCTTGTGCTGCAGCAGCATCGAGGCGATGTTGGCCTGGTACTCGCTGCCGCTCATCCAGAATTCGCGGGTGGTCGGTGTCAGCAGGCGCGGCGCGATGCCGCTGGCGGTCATACCGACCACGATGCGGCGGCCCTGCAGCATCGCCATGTCGACGTGGCCGTCCAGCACGTCGGCGTAGGACACCTGCGGCAACCGCTCCGGCGGGCCGGCGTAGCGCACGCGCACATAGTCGTCGCGTCGCCACTGATAGGGCGAGCCGACTCCGGGGTCGGGGTCGGGCAGGCCGTGCACGGCGCCCGCCGGCAGGCCGGCCAACGCCAGGCCCAGCGCCGGCCAATGTGGCTGGCCGATGCCCGCATGCAGGTAGAGACCGCGGGCGACGCCGTCGCCATCCACTTCGACATCGGTGTGGCCGATGGCTGCGGCACTGGCCGCGATCTGCGGGATCGGCAGCATTTCCTCGGCCATGCGGTCACCGGCAGCGGGCGCGGCCAGCACCGGCAGCACCACCCGGCCATTGCGGCGGATGGCGGCCGCCAGCGCATCGTCCTGGCGGCTGTCGCGCCGATCCGGTTCGGACAGCATCAGGTCCAGGGCGACGCGCTCGGCACCGGCATCGGTCAACCGGTCCAGCAGGCGCGCGTGTATCGAGCGCGGCCAGGGCCATTGGCCGATGCGTTGCAGACTGCCTTCGTCGATGGCCACGATCAGCACGCTGGGGTCGGGGCGGTAGTCCCAGCCACCGACCAGCGTGTCGTAGGCGGTCTCGTCCTGCCGCCACAGCCATTGGCCCTGGCTGGCCAGCACGGTCAGCACACCGGCCAGCAGGGCCAGTGCGATCCGCTTGCTCCACGGCAGTGGCGAACGCCTCACAACAGCAACCAGAGCAGCACGGCGCCGCCGCCTGCGCCGTAGCACAGGCGGCACGGCAGCTTGACCTGCTGGGCGGGCGAAAACTCGCCGGCATGGCCGTCATCGTCGATGTACTGCACGCGCACATGCAGGGTGCCGCCCCACGGCCGCTTGAAACTGACCTGCGGCTCGGCCACGGTTTCGTCGACCAGCGGTGCCTTGAAATCGCCATGGCGATCGACCTGCACCCGGTAGCGCTGGCCTTCGCTGCCGGCCTGCCAGCGCAGGGTCAGTTCACCATGGGCGGCTTCCGGCGGTTGCAGCGCCGGGTCGACCGGTTCATTGCTCAGCTGCAGTGGCAGTGCCTGGCCGTAGCGGCCCTGGTGGCCATTGCCATCACGCGACGCGACCCGCCAGAAGTACTGGCCCGGGGGCAGTGGCTGCGCCAGGCGCAGGTCGGTGCCATGGGTCGCCTGTTCCTGTAGTGGTTGCTGGAACATGGGGTCGGAGGCGATCTGCAGCACACTGCTGCGCGCGCCGGGGGCCTGGCTCCAGCGGAAGCGCGGGCGGTCGCTGTTGACCGTCTGCGCGTGCAGCGGCGATATGGTGATCGGCGGTGGCGGCTGGTCGCTGAGTTCGAAATCGGCGCTGGCGTCGAGGCCTTCCACGCCCTGCGTATCGACCGCGCGCAGCAGGATGCGCAGTTGGCCCGGCGGCAGGTCGCCGATGGCCAGGCGGGTATCGGTGGTGGTGGCAGCGAACAGCAGAATTTCCGGTGTGGCTGCCTGCACCACTTCCACGCGGTAGTGCGCGGCGCCGGTGACCGGCGCCCACGCCAGCAGCGTCGGCAGCGGCGCCAGGCGCAGTTCGTCGTTGCGCAGCTGCGGTGCTGGCAGCAGCGGGGAGACCGCGTCCGGTGCCGCGTCGGCGCTGCCGCTGAGCGTGGCCTGGCCCGGCCGGACCAGGCGCTGCCCGTGGGTGTTGCCAACCTGCACCTTGCCCTGCAGGACTTCGGTCGCACCGACCTGGCCGGCGTCGCCGGCGCTGACCCGGAACACGGTGCCGCGCACGCTGCTGGTCGCGGTGGGCGCATCGATGATGTAGCGCGATGCCGGGCCACGGGCGGGCGTGACCCGGTTGCTGGCGCGGCCCTGCTGCAGGCGCAGGCGGGTGTCCACCATGCCGGTGTGGCCATAGCGGCTGAGCTGGTCCAGGCGCAGGCGCGAGTACTCACGCAGCTGCAGGCGCGAAGCGTCAGCGAACTCGAGGGTGACGCTGGATTCGCCTTCGGTCTGCACGGTGTCACCGATACGCAGCTGCTCGCCCGCCAGGATCGCGCGCGTGGCGCTGCCATCGGCGCCGGACAGCTCGACCTTGCCGCGAACCGACAGCACGCGGGCCGGTGCGGGCTCGGTACGCAGCCAGCTGATCGGGAAGCGCAGCAGCTGGCCGGGCGGCAACCGATAGGGATTGTCGATGCGGTTGTGCTGTTGCAGCTGTTGCCAGCGTACTGAGGGCTTCAGGTACAGGCCGCCCAGATCCCACAGGGTATCGCCGGGGCGGACCCGGTAATTCCAGTCCTGGGCGCCGGCCACGCCTGGCAGCAGCAGGAGGAGAAGGGCACACAGCATGGCGCCCTGGAAGCGCTTGGCGAACGACAGCGAGCGGACGAAGGTCACAGTTTGCAATCCCGGCAATGCGGGGGTGCAGCTGCAAGACCCGATGGCCCCGACCTCATCCCCCCGAACGGATCGTGGCGGCCGAACGGCCGCCATCTCGCGCATTATTGCCCGCGTTCAGTGCAGGGATTCTGAACGAAGGGGGCTCCCGTTCAGAACAGCAGAGAGGCCATCCTGCGGCGGTACTGGCCAACGAGGTCCTCGTCGGAGATCACATTGAAGGCATCGATCAGGGCCTTGCGCGGCAACCCTTCTCCAAAGGTGCGATCGATCCGCAGCATTTCCAGGAACTGTGCCAGTGCGGCCTCATCGTGGCCGCCGAGCAGCAGCTGCACACCCCGCAGGTGGCGCGCCTTGAGATCGTTGCCGTCGGCGGCGATGCGCGCCTCCAACACTTCGGCCGCGGGGGCGTCCTTCAGCGCGGCCGCAAAGGACAGGCGGGCGCGGGCACGCACGGCGCGGTCGTCGGTGGCGAGGTTGGCGGGCAGGCCGTCGATCAGCGTGCCGGCTTCATCCACGCCGCCGATCTGCAGCAGGGCCAGGGCCAGGTCGAGCTTGAGCTCATCCTTGTCCGGCTCGGCGGCGATCTGCGCGCGCAACACGTCCACCTGCGCCTGCGGATCCAGGGGCGCTTCGTCCTCGGCGGCGGCATCGCCGATGTCGGCGGGCACGATGCCGTGCTGGGCCAGGAACTCGCGCAGCTGGCCTTCCGGAATCGCGCCGGGGAAGCCGTCCACCAGCTGGCCACCCTTGACCAGGAATACGGTCGGTACCGAGCGGATCTGGAACGCCGCCGCGATCTGCTGTTCCTTGTCGACATCGACCTTGGCCAGCTCGAAGGCGCCGTTGTATTCGGCCGCCAGCTTTTCCAGCATCGGGCCAAGGGTCTTGCACGGCCCGCACCAGGTGGCCCAGAAATCGACCAGCACCGGCGTCTGCAGCGACTTCTGCAGGACTTCGGCCTCGAAGGTCGCGGTGGTAGCGTCGAATACGTAGGTCGTCTCGGTCATGGGGGAGGCATCGTCTGGCATCTGGAGACCGATTCTATGGTGACGATCGATGTCAGACTCAACCCTTGGTGTCGCCCCGAACCGCCGCCCTTCCAGGCAGGAGAGGGCGGGCGCAGGGCCTGCCCTCGATGCGCTGGCGGTTACTTCAACTCATCGCAGCGGACGTGATGCACGATCCAGCGCCCGGTCTTCAGCGGCAGCGTCGTTTCGGAGATGCGGGCCTGATACAGCT
This sequence comes from Stenotrophomonas sp. YJH_SMC_57, assembly GCF_059369755.1. Classification (NCBI taxonomy): domain Bacteria; kingdom Pseudomonadati; phylum Pseudomonadota; class Gammaproteobacteria; order Lysobacterales; family Lysobacteraceae; genus Stenotrophomonas; species Stenotrophomonas sp. YJH_SMC_57. The sequence continues at coordinate 91,245 of NZ_JCAFSZ010000001.1, read as the reverse complement.
CGGCCGCGGTGCGGGCGTCGGGCGCCTTGATGGTGGGGCCCCCGAAGAAGTTGCTGCTCGGCGGTGCCGTGGCGCTGGGGGCGCCGATCCAGGCCGAGCACTGGAACTCGCCGGCGTGGGCCGTGGTGGCCAGGCCCACGCCGGCGACGAGGATGCGATGGATCATGGGAGGTCTCCCTGCATGGCGGGACTGCCATGCCCCGAGCATCGCGCGCGGCATGCCGGCGCGGATATCGAATGATTCTGAAATGTGCCGCCGCTTGGCGCCCCGCATCGTTGCCGCGACAATGGCCGGTCTTCCGCTTCTGGTGAATCCGCGCGATGTCCGTGCTCCGGCGTGATCGTTGGTGGGGGCTGCTTGCTGCAGCCATCTTCGTCCTGGCCGTGGTGGGCTTCGGCGCGGCGCTGGACGGCTACGCGCAGGCGCGCCACCCGGTGGCCCTGCTGGGCGCACGGGGCGTGCCGCATGCGCTGGGGTTCAATCTGCTGGGCTTCGTGCTGCCCGGCGTGCTGGCCGCAGTGGCCGCCGAGTGCCTGCGCCGCCGCCTTCCAGCCACGGCCGGCTGGGCGCCGCGGGTGGGCAGCCAGATGCTGCTGCTGGCCGGCCTGGCCTTTGCGGCGATGGGGCTGCTGCCGCTGGACGTGGATGACCTGCATGGACCGGCCAGCCAGCTGCACGCCAGCGCCTGGATGATCTGGGTGCTGGGATTTGTCGCCGGCGCCCTGCTGCTGGGCATCTCCCACCTGCGCCAGGGTCCTGGCAAGGCCTTCGGCGGGGTGGCGGTCATCTGTGCCGTACTGGCGGCAATGGCGGCCTTTGCCCCCCAGGGCGTGCTGCCGGCACCGCTGGCGCAACGCGTGGCTTTCGCCTGCTGGGCGGTCTGGCTGGCCCTGGCCCTGCCTCTGTCGCGGCCTCGCTGAGACGCTCTCCGCGCACGGGCGGCACCTGCACGCGGCAGGCAGGATTGGAGACGTTTGCCGCACTGCGGTACGCTGTACCGCTTTGCCGCCGCATCCGCGTGTTCCATGACCAGCGCTGAACCCATCGCCTACGACCCGCAGCAGGTTGAATCCGCCGCCCAGCAGTACTGGGACGCCACCCGTGCCTTCGAGGTCGACGAGACTTCGGACAAGCCGAAGTACTACTGCCTGTCGATGCTCCCGTACCCGTCCGGTGCGCTGCACATGGGGCACGTGCGCAACTACACCATCGGTGACGTGATCAGCCGCTACAAGCGCATGACCGGTCACAACGTGCTGCAGCCGATGGGCTGGGATGCGTTCGGCCTGCCGGCGGAAAACGCCGCGATCAAGAACAAGACCGCGCCGGCGGCGTGGACCTACAAGAACATCGACCACATGCGCAGCCAGCTGCAGTCGCTGGGCTATGCCATCGACTGGTCGCGCGAGTTCGCCACCTGCCGTCCGGACTATTACGTCCACGAACAGCGCATGTTCACCCGGCTGATGCGCAAGGGCCTGGCCTACCGCCGCAACGCGGTGGTGAACTGGGACCCGGTCGACCAGACCGTGCTGGCCAACGAGCAGGTGATCGACGGCCGCGGCTGGCGCTCCGGCGCCCTGGTCGAGAAGCGCGAGATCCCGCAGTGGTTCCTGCGCATCACCGACTACGCCCAGGAGCTGCTGGACGGCCTGGACGAGCTGGACGGCTGGCCGGAATCGGTCAAGACCATGCAGCGCAACTGGATTGGCCGTTCCGAGGGCCTGGAGATCCAGTTCGACGTGCGTGACGTGGACGGCGGTGTGCTGGACCCGCTGCGCGTGTTCACCACCCGCCCGGACACCGTGATGGGCGTGACCTTCGTGTCGATCGCCGCCGAGCACCCGCTGGCGCTGCACGCGGCGAAGAACAATCCGGAACTGGCGGCGATGCTGGCCGACCTGAAGCAGGGCGGCGTGTCCGAGGCTGAACTGGAAACCCAGGAAAAGCGCGGCATGGACACCGGCCTGCGCGCCCTGCACCCGGTCACCGGCGAGCAGGTGCCGGTCTGGGTCGCCAACTTCGTGCTGATGGGCTACGGCACCGGCGCGGTGATGGCCGTCCCGGGCCATGACCAGCGCGACAATGAAGTGGCCAACAAGTACGGGCTGCCGATCAAGCAGGTGATCGCGCTGAAGGATGCGCGCAGCGAAGAAGAGCGCAGCTGGGACGGCAGCCGCTGGCAGGACTGGTACAGCGACAAGAGCCGGCAGACCGAACTGGTCAACTCGGCCGAATTCGACGGCCTGGACTTCCAGGGCGCCTTCGAAGCCCTGGCCGAACGATTCGAGCGCAAGGCCCAGGGCCAGCGCCGCGTCAACTACCGCCTGCGCGACTGGGGCGTGAGCCGCCAGCGCTACTGGGGCTGTCCGATTCCGGTGATCTACTGCGCCAAGTGCGGTGCAGTGCCGGTGCCGGAAGAGCAGCTGCCGGTGGTGCTGCCGGAGGACGTGGCGTTCTCCGGCACCGGTTCGCCGATCAAGACCGACCCGGAATGGCGCAAGACCACCTGCCCGGAGTGCGGCGGTGCGGCCGAGCGCGAGACCGATACCTTCGACACCTTCATGGAGTCGAGCTGGTACTACGCCCGCTACACCTCGCCGGGCGCGCGTGATGCCGTCGACAAGCGCGGCAACTACTGGCTGCCGGTCGACCAGTACATCGGCGGCATCGAGCACGCGATCCTGCACCTGATGTATTTCCGCTTCTATCACAAGCTGCTGCGCGACGCGCGGATGGTCGACAGCAACGAGCCGGCGCGCAATCTGCTGTGCCAGGGCATGGTGATCGCCGAGACCTATTACCGCCCGAACCCGGACGGCTCGAAGGACTGGATCAACCCGGCCGATGTGGAAGTGCAGCGCGATGAGCGAGGCCGCATCACCGGTGCCACCCTGATCGCCGATGGCCAGCCGGTGGTGGTCGGTGGCACCGAGAAGATGTCCAAGTCGAAGAACAACGGCGTGGACCCGCAGGCCATGGTCGGCAAGTACGGCGCCGACACCGTGCGCCTGTTCTCGATGTTCGCCGCGCCGCCCGAGCAGTCGCTGGAGTGGAACGAGGCCGGCGTGGATGGCATGGCCCGCTTCCTGCGCCGCCTGTGGGCCCAGGTGCAGAAGCACGCTGCCGACGGTGCCGCCCCGGCGCTGGACGCCGCTGCGCTGGATGCCAACCAGAAGGCGCTGCGCCGCAAGACCCATGAAACCATCGGCAAGGTCGGCGACGACTACGGCCGCCGCCACAGCTTCAACACCGCCATTGCCGCAGTGATGGAGCTGATGAACGCGCTGGCCAAGTTCGAGGACGGCAGCGGGCAGGGTCGTGCGGTGCGCCAGGAAGCGCTGCAGGCCATCGTGCTGCTGCTGAACCCGATCACCCCGCACGCCAGCCATGCCCTGTGGCAGGTGCTGGGCCACGGCGAGACGCTGCTGGAAGACCAGCCGTTCCCGCAGGCCGACGCTGGCGCGCTGGTGCGCGATGCGTTGACTCTGGCCGTGCAGGTCAACGGCAAGCTGCGTGGCACCATCGAGGTGGCGGCCGATGCCGCGCGCGAGCAGGTTGAAGCGCTGGCCCTGGCCGAGCCGAACGCGGCCAAGTTCCTGGAAGGCCTGACGGTGCGCAAGATCATCATCGTTCCGGGCAAGATCGTGAACATCGTCGCCGCCTGATGTACCCCGCACCGGCCATCCGCGTGGTGGCCGGTGCCTTTCCGGTGCCGGGCCATGCACTTGATGGCCCTGCATTCACGCGGCTTCGGGCAGGCTGTGTGTTGCCGTGATCGCCCGGCTCCGCCAGACTGTCTACATGACCCGAATCCTGCTTGCCCTCGTTCTTGCCCTCGGCCTTGCCGGCTGCGGTTTCCATCTGCGCAGCAAGCTGATGCTGCCGACCGACACCGCGCCGGTGAAGGTGGTTTCCACCGCGCCGTACAGCGAACTGGTCAAGCTGCTCAACCGCAGCCTGCTGGCCTCCGGCGCCAAGCTGGCCGACGAGGACAGCAAGCAGCCCAGTACCCAGCTGCAGGTGCTGTCCGAGCGCTGGGGCGACCTGCCGATCGCCATCGATTCGCAGGGCCGTGCGCAGGAGTACAGCCTGCGCTACGCGGTGATCTTCATCTTCCGTCGCGAGGACGGCAGCGAGCTGGTGCCGCAGCAGGTGATCGAGCTGTCGCGTGACTACGTGTCGCCGCCGACCGACGCCACCGGCACCACCACCGAGCGCGAGATCCTGGCTGATGAGCTGCGCCGGGAAATGTCCGCATCGATCATCCGCCGCATCGACAGCGTGGTCCGCGCCGAGCTTGAAAAGGGGGGCAGCCTGTCGGCACCGAAGGCCAAGCCCGTCGAAGGCGCGGTGCCGGCCGAGCCGGTTCCCGCAGCCAAGCACTGAGCGGCGAAGAACGATGGAACTGCGTCCGGAGCAGCTGGCCAGCCAGGGCGCTGATGTTGCACTGGCGCCGGTCTATCTGATTGCCGGCCCGGAGACGCTGCGCGTGCTGGAGGCGGCCGACGCCATCCGCGCGCGTGCACGCGGCGCCGGTATCGGCGAGCGCGAAGTGTTCGACGCCGATGGCCGCGATTTCGACTGGAACCAGCTCGACGCCAGCTTCAATGCGCCGAGTCTGTTCAGCGCCCGTCGCCTGGTCGAGGTGCGCCTGCCCAGCGGCAAGCCGGGCAAGGACGGCGCCGAGGTGATCAGCCAGTTCTGCGCCAACCCGGCGCCGGATGTGGTGCTGATGATCACCGCCAACGAATGGAGCAAGGCCCACCAGGGCAAGTGGGCCGAGGCGGTCAACCGCATCGGCGTGCTGTCGGTGGCCTGGGCGATCAAGCCGCACGAGCTGCCGGACTGGATCGAGCGCCGCCTGCGCGGCAAGGGCCTGCGGGCCGACCCGGCCGCCGTGCAGCGACTGGCCGAGCGGGTGGAAGGCAACCTGCTGGCCGCTGCCCAGGAGATCGACAAGCTGGCATTGCTGGCCGATGGCCAGCCGCTGGATGTCGAACGGATGGAATCGCTGGTGGCCGATGCCGCCCGCTACGACGTGTTCCGGCTGCTGGAGGCGACGTTCTCCGGCCAGCCGCCGGCGGTGCTGCGCATGCTGGCCGGCCTGCGCGGGGAAGGCGAAGCGGTGGCCGCACTGATGCCGATGGTGATCCGCGAGCTGTTGGCCGGTGCCGGTCTGGCCCGGGTGCAGGCGCGGGGCGGCAACCTGGCCGCCGAAATGAAGTCGCGTGGCATCTGGGAGTCGCGCCAGGCGCCGTACAAGCGTGCGTTGCAGCGCCACCCGGAAGGCAAGCGCTGGGAGCGCTTCGTGGCCGAAGCCGGGCTGGTCGACCGCATCGCCAAGGGGCGGGCCGACGGCGATGCCTGGCTGGCGCTGGAACGCCTGCTGGTGGCCGTGGCCGAACCGCGTGCCGTGCGCCTGCTGGCGCGGGCCTGAGCGATGAGCCTGCGGATCTATTACGGGGGCACCTTCGATCCGGTGCACCTCGGGCATCTGGCGATCGCGCGTGCCGCCCGCGATGAACTGCAGGTGGCGGTGCGCATGCTGCCGGCGGCCGACCCGCCGCATCGCGCGGTACCCGGTGCGACCGCCGAGCAGCGCTGCACCATGCTGTCGCTGGCCATCGGTGACGAGCCCGGCCTGCTGCTGGACCGCCGCGAGCTGGATCGTGCGGCGCGTTTCCCCGGTCGCCCGTCCTACACCGTCGATACCCTGCGCGAGCTGCGCGCCGAACTGGGACCGAGCCGGCCGCTGGCCTGGCTGGTCGGCGCCGACAGCCTGCTGGGCCTGCCCCGCTGGCACGAATGGGAGGCCCTGTTCGGGCTGGCTCATTTCGTGGTGGCCGAACGACCGGGAAGCCCGCTGCAGGCCTCGGTTGACGGCGCGCTGGGCCGTGCCCTGGAGGGGCGCTGGGCCGACAACGAACAGGCGCTGTTCGCCAGCCCGGCCGGCCGCATCCTGCGCCTGCACCACCCGCTGCGCGCCGAATCAGCCAGCGCCGTGCGCTCGCAGATCGCCTCCGGCGGGCCCTGGCGCGCGCTGTTGCCGCCGACGGTGGCCGACTACGTTGCCGTCCACGGGCTGTACCGCCCCTCCACGCCGTGAATGCCGCAGCTGCGGCTTGCCCGTATAATCGTCCCCACGTTTATCGAGTCGATCCACTTTGAGCAACCAGACCCAGCCCCAGACCATCAAGGTCGATCTGCCCAGCCCGCCGCCGTCCGTGCCGGAACTGCTGGCCAGCGTCCGCCAAGCCACCGAAGACCTGAAGGCCAAGGACCTGGTCGAGATCGACGTGCGCGGCCGGTCCAGCGTTGCCGATTACATGATCGTCGTTTCGGGTACTTCGACCCGCCACGTCAAGTCGATTGCCGACGAAGTCGTGCGTTTCGCCAAGAATATCGACGTGATGCCGCTGGGCGTGGAAGGCGAGCGCGAAGCCGAGTGGGTGCTGGTTGATCTGGGCGACGTCATCGTCCACGTGATGCTGCCGCGCGTGCGCGAGTTCTACGCGCTTGAGCGCCTGTGGACGGTTGGCGACCAGCCGCCGCCCAGCGACGACGAAGTGGCCTGAGCCACGCAGTGCTGCACCCTTCGACGGCGCCGATGGCGCCGTCGACGTTTTGGAGATGCCATAGATGAAAGCGCGCCTGATAGCCACCGGTGAACGCGCACCCAGCTGGGTCGCGCAGGGGTTCGCCGAGTACCAGAAGCGGCTGTCGCACTGGCTGCCGTTCGAGCTGGTGGAAATCGAGCCCGGTCTGCGTGGCAAGGGCCGCGATCCGCGCCGCGCCACCGAAGACGAAGGCAAGCGGGTGATCGCTGCATTGCCGAAGAATGCATACGTGGTCGCGCTCGACGTGCCGGGTCGCCAGCTCAGTTCCGAGCAGCTGGCGCAGCGCCTGGAACATTGGCGTGGGCAGGGCAGGGACCTGGCCTTCCTGATCGGTGGCCCGGAAGGACATTCGCCTGAAGTCTCGGCATTGGCCGATGAGAAGTGGTCGATCGGGCCACTGACGCTGCCGCACATGCTGGTGCGGCTGGTGGTGGCCGAGCAGCTGTACCGTGCTGCTGCGATGATTGCCAATCACCCCTACCATCGCGCGTGAAGAGTGGTTATACTAGTCGTCTGCCCGAATAGCTCAGCCGGTTAGAGCACTTGACTGTTAATCAGGGGGTCGTTGGTTCGAGTCCAACTTCGGGCGCCACCTTGAAAAACCTGCATCGCGAGATGCAGGTTTTTTTTTGTGCCGGGTAGAGTCGAGCTCGCTCGACTGCTCTGTTGATCGGCCACGACAGTCGAGCAAGCTCGACTCTACAATGCAGCGTCATTGATCAAGGATGTTGATCGTGCGCGCACTCCTGTTGCTGGGCTCGCTGCTGCTTGTGGCGTTGCCGTTCGCTTCAGCGAAAGCTGAGCCTCCCACCTGGCACCCGCCACAGGGCGCCACGGAACTGCCGTTGTGGCCGGATGGCAAGGCGGCGGTGCCGCCGAAACTGAAGGGACCCGAGCAGCTCAGCGAGGCGATCTCCGAAGCCAGTGGCGAACGCTGGATGATGCTGCAGAACGTGGCGGTGCCGACCCTCACCGTATTTCCGCCGAAGGAGCCGGGCAATGGCACTGCAGTGTTGGTGGTGCCGGGCGGCGGTTACCGCGTGCTTGCGATGGATCTGGAAGGCAGCGAGATCTGCCAATGGCTGACCACGCAGGGCATCACCTGTGCGTTGCTCAAGTATCGCGTGCCGGCGTCGGGACCGAACTGGGACCGCGACTGCAACTGCCGCGACAACCCATCGGTGCCGATGGCGCTGCAGGATGCACAGCGCGCGATGGGAATGCTGCGTGCGCACGCCGCGCGCTGGAAGATCGACCCGAAACGCGTCGGCGTGATCGGCTTTTCCGCGGGTGGCCATGTGGTGGCTGGCCTGAGCACGCATGCGGGGCGCAGCTACACGCCGATCGATGCAGCGGACGCTCAGCCGAGCCGACCCGATTTCGCGATGGTCATGTATTCCGGGCACCTGTGGGCAGGGCACGGCAAGGGACTGTCGCTGGTCAAGGACATCGTCGTGGATGACAAGGTGCCGCCAACGTTCATCGCACAGGCCACCGATGACCGTACCGATGACGTGCGCGAATCACTGGCCTACTACCGTGCCTTGATCGATGCGGGCGTGCCGGTGGAAATGCACCTGTTCGCACGCGGCGGCCATGCGTTCGGCCTGCGCAGGCAGGACGCACCGGTCGCGGCATGGCCTCGCCTGGCCGAGCGCTGGATGCAGGACATCGGCATGCTGCCGGAACGCCCATTGTAGAGCCGAGCCCATGCTCGGCTCTACAGCGTCAGCTGGCCCTTCGAGAACGCGACCAGCGTGGTGATCGCCACCAGCAGAATCGCACCGAACAGCACCCACTCCCAACGCGTGAACACCCGCTCGCCGCGCTGGCGCCGGGTCAGCGCGAACAACACCACGCCGGGTACGTACAACAGCACCGACAGCAGCAGGTTGTCGAGGCCGCCGGCGTACACCAGCCACAGCGCATAGGCACTGGCCAGCAGTGCGACACCGAAGTCGCGCCAGCGCACGCCCGGCTCGCCTGCGTAGGCGTGCCCGCGCCAGGCCAGCTGCACGCCGAATGCGGTGGACAGGAAGTAGGGCACCAGGCTCATCGACGCGGCCAGCAGTACCAGTCCGGTGTAGCTGCCTGCATTGACCAGCACCAGCAGCAGGAACAGCTGGATCAGGCCGTTGCTCAACCAGAGCGCGTTGGCGGGCACGCCGCGTGCGTTCTCGCGGCCCAGGAACGCCGGCATGGTGCCGTCGCCCGCTGCGGCATACAGCACTTCGGCACACAGCAGCACCCAGGCCAGCAGCGCACCGAGTACGGAAATGATCGAACCGATGATGATCACCGTGGCCCCCCACTCGCCTACGATGGCACGCAGCACGTAGGCCATCGAGGGATTGGGCAGCCCGGCCAGTTCAGCCTGCGACAGCACACCCATCGACAGCAGGCTGACCAGTACCAGCAGCAGCCAGACACCGAGGAAGCCGATCACCGTGGCGCGGCCGACGTCGGCGCGACGGGCGGCACGCCGCGAGTAGATGCTGGCGCCTTCGATGCCGATGAACACCCACACGGTGACCAGCATCATGCCGCGCAGCTGCTGGCCGAGGTCGCCGAGTGCAGGTGTACCGAGGAAATCCGCGCGGAACACATCCAGGCGGAACGCGCCTGCCGCGAGCACCAGGAACAGCGCGATCGGCAGCAGTTTGGCCACCGTCACCAGGCCGTTGACGATGGCTGCGGTGCGCAGGCCACGCAGCACCAGCAGATGCACGGTCCACAGCAGCACGGACGACGCGGCGACCGCGGCCGGCGTGTTGCCTTCACCGAAGACCGGCATGAAGTGGCCGAGGCCGCTGAAGATGAGCACGAAGAAGCTGGCGTTGCCAAGCACGGAGGCGACCCAGTAGCCCCACGCCGCAGAGAAACCGATGTAGTTGCCGAAGCCCTCGCGCGCATACGCGTAGATGCCGGTATCCAGGTCCGGCCGGCGGTTGGCCAGCGCCTGGAACACGAAGGCCAGCATCAGCATGCCGGCGCCACTCACCGCCCAGCCGATCAGTGCGGCGGCCGGCCCGGCGCTGCGCGCGACGTTCTGTGGCAATGAGAAGATGCCGGCGCCGACCATCGAGCCGACCACCAGTGCGGTCAACGCGGGCAGGCCCAGTCGTTGCGATGTTGCGGCCATGGAGATCCCCTGCGGCAGTGATGCCGCGTGGACACGGTAGCCGCGTGGCCGTGAACACGCCTGCAAGGGCCAGCAAGACGAAGGCCCGGGCAGATGCCCGGGCCTTCGAACGTGCTGCATGCAACGGCGTGCTGCTGTTACTTGAACGTGTACTTGAAGCCGACGGTGTAGTAACGGCCCAGCGCACCGGAGAAGTGCATCGGGTTGTAGTTCACCGCGCCGTAGGTGGTCGGATCGAGCGGGGCGATGCGATCGAACACATTGGCCACCGAGGCATTGAGTTCGAACGAGTCGTTGATGCTCCAGCGACCGGACAGGTCCATCGTGGTGAACGAGGAGATCTTCGTCACCGGCGTGCCATCAGCGTAGAAGGCCAGGTAGCTGCCACCACGGCTGTCGATGTTGTCCATCTTGCTGATGTAGTTGACGATGCCGCTGACGCTCCACGGGCCCTGCTTCCAGGTGGTGCCGAAGTTGACCTTGTCCTTCGGGGTACCGATGCAGTTGGTGACGTCGCAGTTGCCGTGGGTGCCCACGTAGTCAACCGTGTCGCCGCCTTCGGTGCGCTCGAACTTCAGGATGTGGCTCCACTGCAGGTCCAGCTCCAGCTGGCCCGGGCCGATCTCGAAGGTCTGGCGGATATCGGTGTCGATACCGCGCACACGCGACGAGCTGGCATTCACATAGCCGGTGTTGACCGCCAGGATGGTGCCGCTGTTGGCCACGCCATTGAGATTGTTGCTGTCGCGCAGCACGTTGCCGGCAAGAATCGCCGCTGCGGTGCTGCCCTGCACGATCTCGTTGGTGCGCTTGATCTGCCAGGCGTCAACCGTCATCGAGGTGGTCGAGGTCGGCTGCAGCACGATGCCGACCGAGTAGCTCTTGGACTCTTCGGGCTTCAGCAGCTTGTTCGGCTTGGTGATGATGGCCACCGAGTTGGCGCCGCATTCGCTGGCCGCGCCGCCGCTGATCTGGCAACGCACCGGATCGACCGCAGTGGAGAAGGCGGCCAGGCCACCATCGCCGTTCTCGGCCGGGTTCGGCGCGCGGAAGCCTTCGGCGTAGCTGGCGCGCAGGGCGATCCAGTCGGCCGGGGTCCACTTCACGCCCAGCTTCGGCGTGGCCTTGCCTTCACCGCTTTCGTACTTGTCGTAACGCAGCGCGCCGGACAGTTCCAGCTGCTCCAGTACCGGTGCCGACAGTTCGACGTAGCCGGCGTAGACGTTCTGGGTGCCGTCATAGGCCGAATAGCCCAGGCCGATGATGTCGCCCTGGTCGGTGTAGGTCTGCGGGGTCAGGCTGTTGCTGGTCTTGCGCCACTCGGTGCCGATCGCCAGGCCCAGCGGGCCACCCTTGAGGTCCATCAGGCTGCGCGACACGGTGAAGTCGAACATGTCCAGGCTCGACTTGGCACGCGCGCTGATCTTCGGCGAGATGTAGTCGTACAGTGCCTGCGAGTTCTTGCCGGCATCATCACCGATGCGCCACACGCCACCGGCGCAGTTCGCATTGCCCAGTGCGCACTGCACGGCGCTGTAGCGCAGGAAGCCGGTGCGCTCGTTGGTCAGGTCGGTGCCTGAGTGCAGGTAGGCGGTGTCGTAGCTCCAGTCGCCCCAGTTGCCCTTGATGCCGACCAGGAAGCGGTTGAACTCGTTGGTGTTGTCGGTCACGCGCGGGCCGACGTCCCAGGCCGAGTAGCGCACGCGGACCGGCGTACCCGGGGTCGGGTTGTCCGGGTGGTTCGGGCCCAGCACGGTGGCGCCAGGGCCGGAGTTGGCATTGACCGGGCCGCCCGGATAGCCCCAGCCGCCCGACACGCCGGACGGGGTGTTGCTGAAGATGGTTTCCTTCTTCGAGTAGCCGATCTCGGTGTAGATCTCGCCGCCCTCACCGAAGGCGAAGCTGGCACGGCCGAACACGTTGACGTACTTCTCTTCCGGAATCAGGTCGCGGTACTGCTGTGCCGGATCCCACAGGCAGCCGTCGGCGGCGATGCTGGCCGGGGTCTGGCCACCGATGGTGGTCAGGCCGGTGCAGCCGGGCAGCGGCACCAGGTGGCCGGTCGGATCGAGGTAGGAACCGTTGGGGCCTGCGCCACCGGAGGTGCCGCCACGGGTATAGGCACCGCCGAGGAACTGTGCGGTCTTGTCATAGCCCCACGGGCGGGTGTCGCCGGTACCGATCCACTTGCGGTTCTTGCGGTCGCTCAGCTTGATCGCGTCGGTCTTGCCCACGTCCAGGCTGAAGAACGCATTCCAGCCATCGGTGGCCAGGTCGCCGGTACCGGCGGTCAGGGTCGCCTTCCTGGCGTCGCCATCGCTGTCACCGGACAGGCCGTAGGAGCCACGCAGGATGACGCCCTGGAAGTCGCTGCGCAGGATGATGTTGACCACGCCGGCGATGGCATCGGAGCCATAGATCGCCGAGGCGCCGTCCTTCAGCACTTCCACGCGCTCAACGGCGTCGAGCGGGATGGTGCTCAGGTCGGTGAAGACCTTCTGGCCGTCATCGGCCAGGCCATAGGTCGCCATGCGACGACCATTCAACAGTACCAGTGTCGAGCCGGCGCCCAGGCCGCGCAGCGAGATGCCCGCGCCACCGCCGGCAAAACCGTTGCCGAAGGTCTTGGGAATCGAGCCGGCGCCATCGGCGGTGATGGTCTGCAGGTACTCGGCCAGCGAGGTCTTGCCGGTGCGGTCGATTTCCTGGCGGGTCACCACCTGCACCGGGGACGGTGTTTCGGTGTTGGTACGCGGGATGTTCGAACCGGTGACCGTGATGCGGTCGAGGTTGGTGGCCTTTTCCTGCGCGAAGGCGGAGGTGGAAGCCATGGTGCCCACCAGCAGCAGGGTGCCGCCGGCAAGGACGTGGGTGATGGACGATGCCAGGGTGCAGCGGCGGCGGCTGGCGGGCCGTTGGATCAGGTGTTTCACAGCTTCTCTCCTAACTGGAAAACCGTAGCGTTGAGGGCTGTCTCCGGTACTGTCCGGGACGGATCAATCTAGGTTTCCGGCAGGTGACGAAGTAGTGAAATTTTGCTTAATTCGTAACGCCTGACTGCGGGCTTTGCCGAGTCTGTCCTTTCGCATGTGAAGGCCGGCCCGGAAGGTAGCCGGGCCGGCCCTGAAAGCTTCAGTCCGGCAGCGAGAACTGCACCGGTACCAGGCCGATGGCCGGTACCGCTACTCCGTCACGCTGTGCCGGTTCAAAGCGCCAGCGCTTGAGCACCTGCTGGCGGGCGGCCTGGTCCAGGCTGCGTGAGCCACTGCTGCGCTCGATGCTGACCACGACCGGTTGACCACTGCTGTCGACCTCCACCCGCAGCAGTACCGTGCCCTGCTCGTGGTTGCGCAGCGCCGGTAGCGGATAGGCCGGTGGCGGTGCGCTGCGGTACTGCAGCTGGGCGCCGGCCATTGGCGTCGAACTGTCGATGGCCGGGACCGAGGGCAGGGACGCGGGTTCGGCAGCGGGCGTGACGATGCCCTGCGCTTCCTCCAGTGTGGCGGTCGGCGCCGGCAGTGGCGTTGCTTCCTTCGGCATGGTCTGCTGCTTCGGAACAACGTCCACGTGCTGGGGTTCCGTGCGCAGCTTGGGCGGCTCCGGCGGCCTGGGAATTTCCTTGGGGATCAGCCGCACCGTGGTGTTGTCGCGGGGCAGGGTGGTGATGGCCTGGTAGGTTGCCGGGATCAGCAGCAACAGGAAGGCCAGAAGATGCAGGGCGATGGCCGCGCTCCAGGCGGCAACGCGGGCGGGGTCGAAGTGCGGGGATGCAACGGGATACGTACGAACCATGGTCCACCTCCATGCCAGTGACGAAGTCCTCAACGCACCAGGGCCCGTGGCGGGGTTGCCGCACGCGGCTGGCAGTGCATCAGTAGCGCGGCATGGCGGCCACTGCCTAGAGGCAGGGGCATGATCGTTGTGCTGGCCTTCAGCCAGTCCCGGCAGCAGGCATGAAAAAAGGCGGGCCCCGTTCGGGACCCGCCTGGTTCGGCACGGGCGGCGGCGATCAGCGGCCCAGTTCGAACACCACGTCCAGGTTGACCGAGACGGTCGATTCACCCGGCGCGACCGGGGTGGCCTTGTCCATCGCCGCCCCGGCGGCCATGGCACGCATCATCGGCATCGGGCGGTAACCGCCACCGGCGTTCTCGGAGATGCTGACGATGCGGCGCACCTGCAGGCCCAGCGACTTCGCATAGGTCTGCGCACGCGCCTGCGCCTTCTTCAGCGCCGCCAGGCGGGCTTCGTCGTACACCGGCTCGGGCTGGTCGATCTCGAAGCTGGGGCCGTTGATCTGGTTGGCGCCCTGCGCCGCCAGTGCGTCCAGCACCTTGCCGAGCTTGGCGATGTCACGCACCTTCAGGCTGACCGTGTTGCTGGCCTGGTAGCCGGTGATCTTGGGTGCTTCGTTGTCGGCATAGCGGTACTGCGGGTTGAGGCTGACACCGCTGGTCTGCACGTCGCGCTCGGCAATGCCGGCGGCCTTGATCGCGGCCAGCACCTTGTCCATCTGCTGGGCGTTCTGGCGCATGGCGCTGTTGCCATCGGCGGCCTGGGTGACCACGCCGGCCGACAGGGTGGCCACGTCCGGTACGCGGGTGGCTTCGGCGTTGGCCGAGATGTTCAGCAGGGTGCCTTCAGCCGGGGCAGCGATCGACGGCGACGGCGGGGCAGCATGGGCGGTCATCGAGGTTCCAAGGGCGAGGGACAGGGCGAGCAGCAGCGGGGTGGCGGTCAGGCGCATGGAGAACTCCTTGTTGTGCCAGTGAGGGTGGTGTCGTAGCGATGAACGCGCTGTGAGCCTGTTCGGGGTTGAACGCGTTCCGGAACGGGTTGCCGACGATTCAGGTAGCGGCCTCAGGTTATGCTGTGCCGATGCTCTATCTTGCTTCCCGCTCCCCCCGACGCAACCAGTTGCTGGCCCGACTCGGACGCCCCTTCCAGGCCCTGGACCTGGAGGTCGTCGAGCAGCGCGCCGCGGCTGAAAGTGCCGAACAGTATGTCTGCCGGGTCGCCGCCGACAAGGCGCGCGCCGGGCTGGCCCGGGTGCTGGCCGATGACCCGCAGGCGCGGGTGCTCGGTTCGGACACCGAAGTGGTGCTGGACGGTGAAGTGTTCGGCAAGCCGGTCGATGCCGCCGATGCGCGGGCGATGCTGGCGCGCCTGGCGGGGCGCACCCACCAGGTGATGACCGCCGTGGTGGTGGTCGGCGCGCAAGGGCTGGACAGTGAGCTGGTCATCTCCGAGGTGACCTTCGCGCCGATCGACGCCACCGACATCGCCGCCTACGTGGCTACCGGCGAACCGTTGGACAAGGCCGGTGCCTACGCCATCCAGGGCGGCGCCGAACGCTGGATCGAGCACCTGTCCGGCAGCTACTCCGGCGTGATGGGGCTGCCGTTGCTGCACACCGATCGTTTGCTGGCGCGCTGCGGCGTGCCGGCCCCCATTGCCGATGCCGCCAGGGAGGCTGCAGATGTCTGAGGAAATCCTGGTCAATGTGACCCCGCGCGAGACCCGGGTCGCGGTGATCGAAAACGGCATGCTGCAGGAACTGCACATCGAGCGCGGCTGGCGCCGGGGTGTGGTCGGCAACATCTACAAGGGCAAGGTGCAGCGGGTCATGCCCGGCATGCAGGCTGCCTTCGTCGAGGTCGGGCTGGAGCGCGCCGCGTTCCTGCACGCCAATGACGTGGTGCGCCCGGCCCCGGTGGCCAGCGCCGATACCGAGAACACCACGCTGCCGCCGCCGGCCAGCGTGCCGATCGTCGAACTGCTGCGCGACGGCCAGGACATCGTGGTGCAGGTGGTGAAGGATCCGATCGGCACCAAGGGCGCGCGCCTGACCACGCAGATCAGCATTCCCTCGCGCTACATGGTGCTGCTGCCGCAGTCCAAGGTAGTGGGCGTGTCGGCCCGCATCGAAGACGAGACCGAGCGTGCACGCCTGAAGGCGCTGGTGACCGAGCTGTCGGCCCAGCATGGCGGCTACGGCTACATCGTGCGCACCAATGCAGAGGGCCAGCCGGCCGAGGCCATCGCCGAGGACATCGCCTACCTGTCGCGGGTGTGGAACGTGGTCGAGCGCCGCGGTCGTGAAGCCGCATCCTGCAGCATCATCTATGAAGACCTGAGCCTGCCGCTGCGTTCGGTGCGCGACCTGATCCGCAAGGACGTGGACAAGGTGAAGGTCGATTCGAAGGAGACCTTCGGCCAGCTGCAGGCTTTTGTTGCCAAGTACATGCCGGTGCTGGCCGAAAAGCTGGAGCTGTATTCCGGTGACCGCCCGATCTTCGACATGTTCGGGGTGGAGGATGAGATCGGCCGCGCGCTGGACAAGCAGGTGCCGCTGAAATCCGGCGGTTACCTGGTGATCGACCAGACCGAGGCGATGACCACCATCGACGTCAATACCGGTTCGTTCCTCGGCCAGCGCAACCTGGAAGAGACGGTGTTCCGCACCAACCTGGAGGCCGCGCAGGCGGTGGCGCGGCAGCTGCGGCTGCGCAACCTGGGCGGCATCATCATCATCGATTTCATCGACATGGATGATGCCGAGCATCGCCGCCAGGTGCTGCGCACGCTGGAGAAGGCGCTGGCCCGCGACCATGCCAAGACCACGGTGTACGACTTCTCGCCGCTGGGGCTGGTGGAGATGACCCGCAAGCGCACGGTGGAAAGCCTGGAACGCCAGCTGTCGGAAACCTGCCCGCAGTGCAGTGGCCGGGGCAGCATCAAGACCACTGAGACGGTGACCTACGAGATCTTCCGCGAGATCACCCGCGCGGTGCGCCAGTTCGATGCCGCGCGCCTGCTGGTGATCGCCTCGACCAAGGTGGTCGCGCGCATCACCGACGAGGAATCCTCGGCGGTGGCCGAGCTGGAGGAGTTCCTCGGCAAGAGCATCCGCTTCCAGGCGGACGAGCAGTACCTGCAGGAGCAATTCGATGTCGTTCTGCTCTGATCCTCGCCGGCCGCAGGCCGGCGGCGGCCGATGAGCGCGCCGCCGCGCCTGCGACTGCGAAGGATCCGCCGTCATTTCATTGCCGCGTGTGCGGTGGGCCTGGTCGGGCTTGCCTTTCTGGTGGGCAGCATCAGCCAGCTGCTGCCGCTGGCCGAGCGCCATCCCGACAGGATTGCTGCCTGGCTGAGTGAGCGGGCCGGCCAGCCAGTACGTTTCGACCAGCTGCAGACCACGTGGACCCGCCGTGGCCCATTGCTGCAGCTGAAGGGCCTGCGCATCGGCGCCGGCCAGGGCCTGGCGATCGGCGAGGCGGAAGTGCTGGTGTCGATGTACAGCGGGCTGCTGCCGGGCCGTTCGCTGACCGAGTTGCGCCTGCGTGGCCTGGCGCTGGACCTGAAGCAGGGTGAGGACGGCCGCTGGTCGGTGCAGGGCCTGCCGCAGTCAACCAACGGCGGTGACCCGCTGGATGCGCTGCGCCGGCTGGGCGAACTGCAGGTGGTCGAGGGCCGCCTGGGCGTGCACGCGCCGGATCTGGGCATCGATACCACGCTGACGCGCATCGACCTGCGCCTGCGCGTCAATGGCGACCGCCTGCGCGTGGGCGTGCGCGCCTGGGCGCAGGCCGACGCACTGCCACTGACTGCGGTGCTGGATGTGGACCGCGTGCGCGGCAACGGCCAGGCCTGGCTGGGCGCCGATCCTGTTGATTTCCATGCCTGGTCGCCGCTGCTGGCAGCCGGTGGCGTCCGCCTGCGCGAAGGCAAGGGCGAGCTGAACCTGTGGCTGACCCTGCGTGATTTCGCCCCGGTTGCGCTGACCACCGATTCGGACCTGCGCGAGGTACGCATCGATGGCGCACCGATGCCCGACGTGGCAGTGCCGCAGTTGCAGCTGCAGCGCCTGCAGGCACGCCTGCGCTGGCAGCGCCAGGCCGACGGCTGGGCCTTGCAGGTGCCGCGCCTGCGCCTGAAGACCGAAGACGGCGAACAGCAGCTCGACGGTCTGCAGCTGCAGGTCGGCAGGCAGCTGCGGGTGAGTTCCGGCGATGTGCAGGCCGGCACCGCGCTGCGCGCGCTGGCGCTGAGTGATCGCCTCGACCCCGGCCTGCGCCACTGGTTGTTCCTGTCCCGGCCGCAACTGGATGTGCGTGAGCTGCAGCTGTCCGGCCAGCGTGATGGCCCGCTGTGGGCGCAGGGTGAACTGAAATCGCTGGGCTTTGCCAGCGTGGGCCACTCGCCGGGCCTGCGTGGCCTCGGCGGGCGCTTCGAGGGCGATGCCGATGGTTTCAGCCTGCAGCTGCAGCCGCGCCAGCAGCTGCAGTTTGACTGGCCAACCGGATTCGGCGTGCGCCATGACCTGCACCTGGCGGGACAGGTGGTGGGCTGGCGCGACGAAGCGGGCGGCTGGCGCATCGGCACCGCGGCGATGCGCGTGGAAGGCACCGACTATGCCGCCGACGTGCGCGGTGGTGTCTGGTTCCAGGGCGACGGCACCCGGCCGTGGCTGCAGCTGGCGGCCAAGCTGGACGACGTGCCGATGACCGCGGCCAAGCGCTTCTGGATCCATTCCAGGATGAGCAAGGGCGCCACCGACTGGCTGGACATGGCACTGGCCGGTGGCCAGGTGCGCAACGGCGTCGGCCTGGTCAGCGGTGACCTGGACGACTGGCCGTTCGACAACAACGATGGCCGCTTCGAGGCCACCGGCCACATCACCAACGGCGACATCCGTTTCCAGCACGACTGGCCCCTGATGAGCCAGGTCGACGCCGATATCGCCTTCATCGGCCCCGGCTTCGACATGCATGGGCGCGGCGACCTGGCCGGCGTGGCGGTACAGGCGTTCGAGGCGGGCATTGCGGATTTCGGCCAGCAGCCGCTGTACGTGCGCGCCGACGCCCAGAGCGAGGCCGGCAAGCTGCTGGCGATGCTGCGGCAGAGTCCCTTGCACAAGGACTATGGCGACACGCTCGACAACCTCACCGCTGCGGGACCGGCGCATGTGACCTTCGACCTGCTGCAGCCGCTGCACCTGGATGAAGGCGGCGGCCATCTGCAGGGCACGGTCGACCTCAACGGGGTGAAGCTGGTCGACAAGCGCTTCCAGCTGACCTTCGACAACATGCATGGGCAGGCCCGTTACGGCAACGGCGGTTTCGATGCCGAGGAACTGGCGGTGCGTCACCTTGGCCAGGACGGTCGCCTGAGCCTGCGTGCCGGCAGCTACGTGCGCGACAGCAAGCTGGCGTTTGAATCGCTGCTGTCGGCCAACCTTGATGCGGGTGTGCTGATCGACCGCGCGCCGGAAATGTCATGGCTCAAACCCTACATCGCAGGAACCTCGCCGTGGACCATCGCGGTCAACCTGCCCAAGGTTGCACCGGGCGCGCCTGCGCCGCCCAGCGAACTGCGGCTGAGTTCGGATCTGGTGGGGACCCGCCTGGACCTGCCTGCGCCGCTGGACAAGCCGGCCGGCGAACCGTTGGCGACCACGGTGGCCGCACAGCTGCCGATGGGGGCTGGTCGCATCGACGTGGCCTTTGGCCAGCGCCTGGCGCTGGCTGCGCGCAGCCATAACAACCGCACCGGCGTGCAGGTCACGCTGGGCAGCGATCATGTGGACCGCGAGCCACCGCCGAGCGGGCTTGCCGTGAACGGTCGCAGCCCGACCCTGGACGCACTGGAGTGGATCAGCCTCGCGCGCGGAGGCGGTGACGATGACGGCATGCCGCTGCGTGCGGTGGATGTGCAGGTCGGCAAGCTGATGCTGATCGGTGGCGTATTCGAACAGACCCGGCTGCAGCTGCAGCCGGGCGCGCAGGCGCTGGACGTGCGCCTGGACGGACCTTCGCTGGCAGGTCGCCTGACCGTGCCCAATGCCGAGGGTGGCACCATCAGCGGCCAGCTGGACCGCGTGCACTGGCAGTCACTGCCGGTGGCGCCGGATGCGCCCGCGGCGCCGGCGCGGGTGCAGGCCGGTGCCAACGACATGGACCCGGCCAAGCTGCCACCGTTCGCGCTGGACATTGCCGACCTGAAGTTCGGCAAGGTGGTGCTGGGGCAGGCGGTGCTGCGCACGCGCCCGCTGGCCAATGGCCTGAACGTGGACGAGCTGCGCTTCCGTGCACCCGACCAGGAAATCGACATCAACGGCCGCTGGCTGGGCCGTACCGGTGGCGCCCGTACCGAGCTGACCGCACAGGTGCGCAGTGAAGACCTGGGCGGCCTGATGCAGAACCTCGATTACGGCGGCCAGCTGCGTGGCGGTTCCGGGCAGGCGCAGCTGCAGGCCTCGTGGAGTGGCGGTCCGTCGGACTTCCAGCTGGCCCAACTGCAGGGCCGGCTCGACCTGCACGCACGCAATGGCCAGCTGCTGGAGCTGGAGCCCGGCGCCGGCCGCGTGCTCGGCCTGCTCAGCGTGACCCAGCTGCCGCGGCGCCTGATGTTCGACTTCCGCGATTTCTTCTCCAAGGGCTTCGCGTTCAACCAGGTCGACGGCAGCGTGCAGTTCGGCCAGGGCATGGCCCGTACCGACAAGGTGCTGATCGAAGGCCCCGCAGCGAACATCACCATCCGCGGCCAGGCAGACCTGCGCAACCAGCAGTTCGACCAGACCATCGACGTCAACCCGCGCGCCGGCAATCTGCTGACCGTGGTCGGTGCGGTGGCCGGTGGGCCGGTGGGCGCGGCACTCGGCGCGGCCACCAATGCGGTATTGTCCAAACCGTTGGGCGAGATCGGCGCCCGTACCTACAAGGTGACCGGCCCATGGAAGGAGCCGAAGGTGGAAGTGATCGAACGCAGCCGCGACAAGGCGCCGCCCGCTCCGGCCCCCGGCATTCCGCCGACCGTCACCGACCTGCCACGCTCGCGCTGAGCGTGGCTTCCCTGTTCACGGGGCTTGCCTTGGCGCCCCCGCATCCCCAGATCGAGAGCCATGACTGATATCGCCCTGACGCTTGCCCAAGACCGCCTGCTGCGCCCCGGCGGCCTGGATACCGCTGGCCTGGAGCGCACCTTCGGCCAGCTGCTCGGGCCCGGTGTCGACTTTGGTGACCTCTACTTCCAGCACGCCCGCCGCGAGAGCTGGAGCGTGGAGGACGGCATCGTCAAGGACGGTGCCCATTCCATCGAGCAGGGCGTGGGCGTGCGGGCGATTTCCGGTGAGAAGACCGGCTTTGCCTATTCCGATGACATCCATGCCGATGCACTGCGGGTAGCGGCGCAGTCGGCACGCGCGATCTCGCGCGAAGGCGGCGCGCAGTCCGGGCGCTCGCTGCTGCGTGGCAATGCGCGTGCGCTGTACCCGGCGCTGGACCCGATCGACGGTATCGGCAACGAGGCCAAGGTCGAGGTGCTCAAGCGCCTGGACGGCTATCTGCGTGCCGCGGACCCGCGCGTGAAACAGGTGATGGTCAGCCTGTCCGGCGGCGTGGATACCGTGCTGATCGCCCGCAGCGACGGCGTGCTGGGCGCCGACGTGCGCCCGCTGGTGCGCCTGAACGTGCAGGTGATCGTCGAGCACAATGGCCGCCGCGAGTCCGGCTATGCCGGTGGCGGTGGCCGCTATGGCTATGCGGAACTGTTCGCCGACGGCCGGCCCGAAGCGTTCGCGCGCGAGGCGCTGCGCCAGGCACTGGTGAACCTTGAGGCGGTCCCGGCGCCTGCTGGCGTGATGCCGGTGGTGCTCGGCCCGGGCTGGCCCGGCGTGCTGCTGCACGAAGCCGTGGGCCATGGCCTGGAAGGCGACTTCAACCGCAAGGGCACCAGCGTCTACGCCGGACGCGTCGGCGAACGCGTTGCGGCGCCGGGCGTGACCATCGTCGACGACGGCACGCTGGATGGCCGCCGCGGTTCGTTGAACATCGATGACGAAGGCCACCCGAGCCAGTGCACCACGCTGATCGAGGACGGCATCCTGGTCGGCTACATGCAGGACAGCCTCAATGCCCGCCTGATGGGCGTGGCACCGACCGGCAACGGGCGCCGCGAATCGTTCGCGCACCTGACCATGCCGCGCATGACCAACACCTACATGCGTGCCGGCCAGCATGACCCGCAGGAGATGATCCGCTCGGTGAAGAAGGGCCTGTATGCGGTCAACTTCGGCGGCGGCCAGGTCGACATCACCAGCGGCAAGTATGTGTTCTCGGCCACCGAGGCCTACCTGATCGAGGACGGCCGGATCACCACGCCGGTGAAGGGGGCGACCCTGATCGGCAATGGCCCGGAAACCATGCAGAAGGTGCGCATGGTCGGCAACGACCTGGCCCTGGACGAAGGCGTGGGCATCTGCGGCAAGGACGGGCAGAGTGTGCCCGTGGGGGTTGGCCAGCCTTCGTTGTTGATCGAGGGCATCACCGTCGGCGGTACCCAGGCCTGAGCCGGGCGATGGCCAGCGCCACCGCCCACGCCGGCGCGGACTCAGTCCTCGTCGGCTTCGCCGGTCTCGACGTGGTCGGCCTCATCGGCCGCGGCCTTGAGGCCCAGCGCGGCCGGCAGCATCAGGCCGCGCAGCACCTGGAAGATCTCGCGGTAGGCACGCGGCGGCTTGTTCTTCGCTTTCTCGGCCTGCGCATTGCGCACCAGCGTGCGCAGCTGCTGGCGGTCGGCCTGCGGGTAATCGTTGAGCAGTGCGGCCAGCGCTGTATCGCCTTCTGCCAGCAGGCGGTCGCGCCAGTCTTCCGCGCGATGCATCATCGCCACTTCGCGGCGGCCGGTTTCGCTGTTCGCGTCCAGCGCATCGCGGATTGCATCCAGCGTGGCGTCCTCTTCGCGACGCATGTGCTTGGCCAGGAACGCCAGCTGGCGCTTGTGGGCGATATGGGCGGTGATGCGCTTGCACTCGGCGATGTGCGGCAGCAGGTCTTCCGGGATCGGCAGGCGCGCCAGCTGGGCCGGGGTCAGCGACACCAGCTTCTCGCCCAGGGCCAGGACATCGAGCGCGTCGCGCCGGTTCTGGCTGCGGCTCTTGTCGTGGAATTCACCGGTTTCTTCGTCGCGTCCGCGCATCGTCCCTACCTGATCTCAAAAAAAGTCGCCCGGCGTGATGCCGGGCCCAACCTGTACAGGATAAAGCATTGAACGTGATCGCCCCTGAAGTCGCCGTCGGCGACGACAGCCCGGCCCGCCTGGAACGGCTGGCCGACCTTTCCCAGCAGCTGCTCGACCGCGCCCGCGCGCTGGGCGCCAGCCAGGCCGAGGTCAGCTGCAGCGAGGACCGGGGCCTGGAGGTCAATGTCCGCCTCGGCGAGGTCGAGACCGTGCAGTCCACCCGTGACCGCGGCATCGCGGTGACGGTCTATTTCGGCAAGCGCAAGGGCAGTGCCAGCACCGGCGACCTGAACGAGGCCAGCCTGGCGGCCACGGTCGAGCAGGCCTGCGCGATCGCCCGGCACACCGAGGACGACCCGGCTGCCGGGCTGGCCGAGGCGGCGCTGATGGCCCGCGACTTCCCCGACCTGGACAGCTGGCACCCCTGGGCGCTGCAGGCTGACGAAGCGGTGGACCTGGCCCTGGCCTGCGAGCAGGCCGGTCGCGGGGCCGATGCACGCATCAGCAATTCCGACGGTGCTTCGGTGTCGAGCATGCAGAGCGTCTCGGTCTATGCCAATTCGCATGGATTCATCGGTCGTGAGCGCGGAACCCACCATTCGGTAGGCTGCGCCCTGATCGCTGGCACTGGCGATGGCATGCAGCGTGATGGCTGGTACACCGGCGGCCTGGCCCGCGAGGACCTGGAGGCGGCCGACAGCGTGGGCCGCCGCGCCGCCGAGCGTACCGTGGCCCGGCTGCAGCCGCGTTCGCTGCCGACCGGCAGCATGCCGGTGCTGTTCTCCCCGGAGGTGGCCCGCAGCCTGGTCGGCCACCTGCTGTCGGCGGTGTCCGGCGGCGCCCTGTACCGGCAGGCCAGCTTCCTGCTGGACAGTGTCGGCCAGCGGCTGTTCCCGGAGTGGATGCAGATCGAGGAGCTGCCGCACCTGCGCCGCGGCCTGCGTTCGGCCGCCTTCGACGGTGACGGCGTGGCGACCCGTGCTTCGGCCCTGGTCAGCGACGGGGTGCTGCAGCGCTACGTGCTGGGCAGCTATTCGGCGCGCAAGCTGGGCCTGCAGACCACCGCCAATGCCGGTGGCGTGCACAACCTGCAGCTGGCCGCCAACGCCGGCTCGTTGCAGGAGATCGCGCGCCAGATGGGCGACGGGCTGCTGGTGACCGAGCTGATGGGGCAGGGCGTGAACGGGGTGACCGGCGACTACTCGCGTGGTGCCGGTGGCTTCCGCGTCGAGAACGGCGAGATCCAGTACCCGGTGGACGGCATCACCATTGCCGGCAACCTGCGCGAGATGTTCAGCAGCATCGAGGCGGTCGGCAGCGACGTCGACCCGCGCTCACACATCCGGACCGGTTCGATCCTGCTGGGACGGATGACCATCGCCGGTAATGATTGATGGCATTGATGGCGTAAGCTATGCGCGCCTGACGCGACCAGCTTGGTGCTGGTGGGTCAAGACCACCCAATGAAAAGGAGTTTTGTCGTGAGTGAATTCGATAACGTCCCGCCGCCGCCGGCCACCACTGACGCGCCGGCCGACCAGCGCACCATGGCCCTGGCCGCGCACCTGCTGGGCATCTTCACCTGGTTCATCGGCCCGCTGATCATCTGGCTGATCAACAAGGATGACGCCAGCAAGGCCTTCGTGACCGACCAGGCCAAGGAAGCGCTGAACTTCCAGATCACCATCACCATCGCGATGCTGATCTGCATCGTGCTGACCATCGTGATCATCGGTGGCATCCTGGCCCCGATCGTCGGCATCCTGAACCTGGTGTTCTGCATCATCGCCGCGGTCAAGGCGAACAACGGCGAAGCCTACCGCTACCCGTTCGCGCTGCGCCTGGTCAAGTAAGATCGGCCACATGCGGAACTGAAAACGCCCGGCATTGCCGGGCGTTTTCATGTGCGGAGAGTGACGGGCGGTACCCGGCGAGCGCGCAGCACTCAATGATCGCGTTCGACCGCCAGCGTCGCCAGCGCGCGCAACGCATCGGCTTCCTCGCCATGGCCGGCCAGGATCGACTGCATGCGTGCGGCGAGTTCGTGCAGCTGGGCCTTCGCACCGTCCATGCCAAGCAGGGCGGGGAAGGTGCTCTTGTCCTGTGCCTGGTCCTTGCCGGCAGTCTTGCCCAGCTGTTCGGAACTGGCCTCGACATCGAGGATGTCGTCACGCACCTGGAACGCCAGGCCGAGTGCATCGGCGAAGCTGTCGAGCTGGGCCAGCTGCGGTTCGTGGGCCTGGCCGCACAGCGCCCCCATGCGCACCGCGGCGCGGATCAGCGCCCCGGTCTTCAGGGCATGCATGCGGGTGAGGGCCGCCAGTGTCTGCTGCTGGCCCGTGGCATCGATGTCCAGGGCCTGGCCGCCGCACATGCCGGCGGCGCCGGAGGCGTGGGCCAGCGTCTGCAGGCAGGCCACGCGCAATGTAGCCGGCAGCGGTGCATCGGCCAGCAGGCCGAACGCACGGGCCTGCAGGGCGTCGCCAGCGAGGATCGCCGTGGCTTCGTCAAAGGCGATATGCGTGGTCGGCTTGCCGCGACGCAGGGCGTCATCGTCCATCGCCGGCAGATCGTCATGCACCAGTGAATAGGCGTGGATCAGTTCGACCGCCATCGCGGCCGCGTCCAGCGCTTCCGGCTGCGCACCGAACAGGTGGCCGCTGGCATACACCAGCAACGGGCGCATGCGCTTGCCGCCGCCCAGCACTGAATAGCGCATGGCCTGGTGCAGGCCCTGCGGTGCCTCGGCAGGCGAGGGCAGTGCGGCGTCGAGCTGGCTTTCAATACGGTCGCGCCAGCGCGCGAACAGGGCCTCAGCCGTCATGGCTGGGCGGGTCGAACGGCTCGGCCGCTTCCGGCTGGGCCGGATCGCTGAGCAGGCGCACGCGCAGTTCAGCCTGTTCCAGCGCCTGCTGGCACTGGCGGTACAGGCCGACGCCACGTTCGTATGCACTGAGCGAAGCTTCCAGGCTCAGCTCGCCGGTTTCCATCTGCTCCACCAGCTGCTCCAGCGATTCGAGCGAGTGCTCGAACTGGGCGACAGGGGAGGCGTTTTCGGGGGACTTCTTGGCCATGCGGCAAGTGTGGACGGGCCGCGCGCGGGGGTCAATTCACCAGCCGCCCGGGCGCCACTGCAGTTGCGCGCCATGGGCCTGCAACCAGGCCTGCAAAGGTGCTGCGATGACCACGTCGGCGGCAGCAAGCAACTGCGGGCCATCGAAGATCAGCGGCAGCTGTGCGCGTCGCCAGGGCGCGAGGTGTTCCCGTTGCAGGCAGTCCTTCAGCGCGTGCGAATGCTGGCGTCCGGGCAGCTGGATGCGCTCACCACCCACGCGTGCGCGGACCTGCAGCGCGTGTTCGAGGGCCGCGGTGCCCTGCAGGCGCAGCTGGCCGCCATCGGGCAATGCCAGGGGCATGCGTCCATCCCATTCGGCCTGCCAGTCGCGAGGCAGTACCGGCAGCCGGGCAGGCAGCAGGTAGGCGTGGTCGCGCCATTGCTGGATCGCATGGTCGTGCCACCCCACGCGCGCCTGGCGGTCATTGTCGGCCGGCAGCAGTTCGGCCAGCGCCTGCTGCAGGACCGTGGCCGGCAACGGTGCCGCACCATGGCCCAGCACCCAGCCACGCAGCACGCGTGCGGCGCGGCCCGGCGAAATCTGCCGCAGCAGCTGCAGCGACAGCACGCGCGGTGCCACCTCCAGATGTGCGATCAGCTCGGCGTCTTCTTCATCAAGCAGCTCACGGGTCTGCGCGCAATGCGCCGCGCTGCCGGCCAGCGCCGCGGCCGCATTTGGCCATCGCTGGCGCAGCAGCGGCAGTACCTGCAGGCGCAGGAAGTTGCGATCGACGTGGTCGTCGGCGTTGCTGGGGTCTTCGACCCAGCGCAGCGCGTGTTGCCGGGCGTAGTCGAGCAGTGCTTCGCGCGGTACCCGCAGCAGTGGTCGCCACAGGGAGTGCCTGCCAAGGCGGCTGTGTGCGGACATGGCAGCAAGGCCGTCGACGCCCGAACCGCGCAGGGCGCGCAGCAGGAAGGTTTCGGCCTGGTCGTCCTGGTGTTGGGCCAGCACCAGTGTTTCCCCATCGCGCAGCTCGGCCGCGAACGCCGCGCGTCGCGCCTGTCGGGCAGCACCTTCGAGGCCCAGGCCTGCGGTGTCGTCGATTCTTACGTGGTGTACGGCCAGGTCGATGCCCAGCGCTGTGCACTGCTGCCGGCAATGCTGCACCCAGTCGTCGGCCGCGGACTGCAGGCCATGGTGCACGTGCACCGCACGCAGCGGAGTGCCGGAGGCCTGTGCGCAACGCCATAGCCAGTGCAGCAGGACGGTCGAGTCGACACCGCCGCTGTAGCCCACCAGCAGCGGCACATCCAGCGGAACGAGGGTAGGGAAGGCAGTCACGGGGCAAGTATAGGGTTGCCCGGCAGGGCTGCGCCCTGCACCCGCTACGATCAAGAGCAACAGCAACAGCAACAGCAGAAGCAGAAGCAGGCTTCCTGAGGGATGGCGGGGTGGGTCCGGTTGCGGGGGCCGCTGCAAGTACGTCCATGTAAGCTCGGTCGCCGCATCCATGCGGCTCACGCCCCCGCAACCGGACCCACCCCGCCTTCGACAGTTTCCTGCGAACTGTCGGGCATGTTGATGGGGTCAGATCCGTTTTCCACAGGAAAACGGATCTGACTCCGGATTCAATTCGATATCTGACAGATGTGATCCACGCATGGCGTGGATGATCCAACCGTCACCGGGAACCTGTCGAAGGTGGGGCGGTGTCGGATTGCGGGGTGTCCGCGGCATGGATGCCGCGGCCAAGCCCCCAGGGATGGGTTCACGGCGTCCCCGCAATCCGACACCGCCCCGCCAAACCCACAGAAAACCAGAGCCGCTTTGGCCGTTGCTGTTGCTGTTGCTCTGGCCTGCAGCAGGTGCAGGGCGCAGCCCTGCCGAAACCCCTACTTCACCCGACGACCCGAGCGGTCGATGCGGAACCGCTCTCCGCCTTCCATCGGCGTGTACCCATCCGCATCCGGCGTGCCGCGACGGCAGCCGTTGCAGACCTCGGCCACGCCATCGCGGAACGGCCAGCCGAAATCGAAGGTGCCCGGAACCACCTGACGGAACTTCAGATCGAAGTAGCCCACGCGGTTGCCGACGCGGGCCCGCAGCAGGCCCTCCTGCGGTGTCTCTGGGCCGTTGTCCCAGGTCAGCACTGGCAGGCTGCGGCCCTTGCGGTTGACGTAATGGAAACCTTGGTCGGCATACACCACGGCCAAGCCGTGGTCGTCGAAGTTCAGGTCTTTCAGCGTGTCGGGGTGGATCCTGGGCCGGTGATCGACCACCTCGCAGTTGGGCAGCGGCCACAGCCCGTGCTCGTCGGTGAGCAGCTTGCAGGCCGGTGCCTGTGCCAGCGCAGTGCTGCTGGCCAGCATGCCGAGCAGGACCAGCGGCCGCACGAGGCGGCCGCTGGCGCAGGCAGGACGGGCCTGCCGCGCGATCACTTGGCCTCGGCCTTGCGCTCGAAGGCGGTCGGCGCCGGCAGCTGCACCGGCACGCCCTTGTCGTCGCAGGTGCCGGCCTGGCACAGGCGTTCGCGCAGGGCCGGGGTGGCCTGCACGATCATGTGGTAGATCGCGTTCTGTTCCAGCGTGCCGCGGATCGCCTTGCTGCCGGGGCCACGGGCCCAGATGCCGACGTCCTCGCCACCGTGCGATTCGGACTTCATCGGCACCAGCGCTTCCTGCATGTAGTCCGGGTGCTCGGTGTCGACCTCACGCAGGTTCGGGCGGCCATTGGCCGGTTCGAAGCTGCTCGGGTTGTGCGGGTAGCGCTTGGCGCCGGCCGGCTGCTGGTTGCTGGCGCCGGTGTGGCCCGGGCCGTTGGCATAGGTCAGGGTGGTGTACGGCTGGCCGCTGCCATCCAGTGCGTAGTCCAGCTTGCCGGCACCGTCTTCGCCGCCCTTGTCCTTCACCTTGCCCAGGATCGGGTTGCCGCGTGCCGGGTAGCCGACGAAGTTCAGGGTGTGCGAGTGGTCGGCGGTGACGATGATCAGGGTGTCGTCGGCCGAGGTCAGTTCATTGGCCACGCGCACCGCATCGGACAGGGCGACGGTCTCGGTCAGGGCACGGTAGGCGTTGCCGCTGTGATTGGCGTGGTCGATGCGCGCGCCCTCGATCATCAGCACGTAGCCTTCCTGGTGCTTGGCCAGGTTCTTGATCGCCGCGGCGGTCAGTTCGGCCAGGCTCGGCTCGCCGCCCGGATCCTGCGGGCGCTCGTACTCGTAGCGCATGTGGTCCGGCTCGAACAGGCCGAGGATGGCCGGTGCATTGGCAGCGGCGGCCAGCTGCTTGCTGTTCCAGACGTAGGCACCCTGCGGGTGCGCCTGCTGCCATTCCTGCACCAGGCTGCGGCCGTCCAGGCGCTGGCCGACCTTGTCGTCGTATTCCGGATCGCGCTCTTCCACGGTGGTGAATTCACCGCGACCGCCGCCGAGGGCGACCAGCGGGCCACGGCCATAGCGCGAGGTCGACAGCAGCTGCTGGGCGATGTCCTTGCAGCCGGCCGCCTTGGCCGCTTCGGTCAGGTCGGTGTCGTTTTCCCAGTTGCGCTCGGGCGAGTTCGCGTAGGTGGCGGCGGGGGTGGCGTGGGTCAGGCGTGCGGTGGACACCACGCCGGTGGCCAGGCCGGCGCTGTCGGCCAGCTGCAGCCAGGTCAGCAGGCCCTTGGACAGGCTGTCGGCACAGTCGGTGCGGCTGCCGGCGCTGACGCCGATCGCGCCCATGTGGGTCTTCACGCCAGTGGTGATGGCGGTCATGGTGCCGGCCGAATCCGGCGTCTGCGAATCGGTGTTGTAGGTCTTGCTGAACGCCGTGGCCGGGAAGCGCTCCCAGGACAGCAGGTTCTCTTCGCCCGAACCGCCCTTCTGCTGGCCCTCGTAGATGCGCGAGGCGGCCACGGTGGTCAGGCTCATGCCGTCGCCCAGGAACAGGATTACGTTCCTGGCCTTGCCGGACATCGCGCCGTTGGCGGCCGCCTGGGCGGCGCCGCTGCGGTACCACCACTGCGGGGTCTCGCCGGCCGGGTGGGCGACGGGATCGACAGCGACCTTGAGGCCGGCCGGGGCGGACGCGGGGGCAGTGCTGGCGCAGGCGCCCAGCAGCAGGGTGGTGGCGCAGGCGGCCAACAGGGAGACGGAACGACGCATGGACGCTGGGATCTCACAAACTGTAACGGGACGTTCATTATGCCCGGCCCCGCAAGGCACGCCGATGACACACTGATTTGCCGGCCGGGCGGTCGTTCTGCCGGCCGCCTTGGGCTATCGTTCCAGCATCCCTTCTTCCCCTCTGGATTGCCTATGAAGCTGGTCTCTGCCTGGCTGCGGATTCCATTCTGGCAGCGCGTGGTCGGTGGCTTCGTGCTCGGTGCGCTCGCCGGCTGGGCGCTGGGCCCGGCCGCGGAAACGTGGTTCGGCCCGCTCGGCGAGCTGTACGTCACCCTGATCAAGATGATCGCGGTACCGCTGGTGTTCTTCGCGGTCATCAACGCGATCTCGTCATTGCACGGCCAGAAGTCGGTTGCCGCGCTCAGTGGCCGCACTTTCCTGTGGTTCGTGATCACCGCCGCGCTGGCGGTGTGCGTGGGCCTGGGCGTGGGTACCGTGCTGCAGCCCGGCGCCGGTGGCCTGCAGCTGTCGATGGCCAGCAACTATGTGCCGCGCGAAGTGCCCAGCGTGGTGCAGGTGCTGCTGGACGTGGTGCCGGCCAATGTCTTCTATGCGTTGTCCGGCATCGGCACCAAGGTCAACGCGGCCGGTGAGACCGTGCTGGCCGCCGGTCGCGGCTCGATCCTGCCGGTGATCTTCTTCGCAGGCCTGGTCGGCTTTGCCATCGTCAAGCTGGGCGAGAAGGTGACCGAGGCGCGCAAGCTGGTTGGCCAGATGAGCGACATCATGATCCAGGTGACCCGCTTCGTGCTGGAAGTCACCCCGATCGGCACCTTCGGCCTGATCGCCGGCCTGGTCGGCAGCTATGGCTTCGAGAAGCTGCTGCCGCTGGGCCACTTCGTGCTGGCACTGTACGTGGCCTGCGCCCTGCACATCGTGGTGGTCTACAGCGCGCTGCTGCTGGCACATGGCCTGAACCCGCTGAAGTTCTTCCGTGGTGCGGCACCGGGCATGCAGGTAGCGTTTGTCAGCTCGTCCAGCTTCGCGGCGATGCCGGTGGCGCTGCGCTCGATCACCCACAACCTGGGCGTGAACAAGGACTACGGTTCGTTCGCGGTGCCGCTGGGCGCCAGCATCAAGATGGACGGCTGCGGCGCGATCTACCCGGCGCTGTGCGCGGTGTTCATCGCGCAGTACAGCGGCGTGCCGCTGACCCCGGAGCAGTACGTGGTGGTGCTGATCGCCTCGGTGCTGGGCAGCTTCGGCACCGCCGGCGTGCCGGGCACCGCGGTGATCATGGCCACGGTGGTGCTGAGCGCGGCCAACCTGCCGCTGGAGACCATCGGCTACCTGTATGCCATCGACCGCATCCTGGACATGATGCGCACGATGACCAATGTGACCGGCCAGATGCTGGTGCCGGTGATCGTGGCCAAGGAAACCGGGTTGCTCGACCAGGCGGTGTACGACAACCCGTCCGGCAATGTGGGCGTGGATGACCCCGACCCGACACCGCCACGCGGCTGAGGTTGCGTAGCGATATGAAAGGCCCGCCCTGACCCGGCGGGCCTTTTGCTTGGCGGGTGGCTGATGCGGTGCCGAGCAGAGGGTAGGCCCTGGTAGATCCACGCCATGCATGGATGAAGGCAGTGCCGACCAAGGTCGGCACCCACCACCGTGCGCGCCCAACAAAAAAGCCGCTGCAGGGCAGCGGCTTTCTCGTGTCAGGCGGCGCGGTCGCGCCAACCGGTCAGATCAGAGATCGACCCGGCGGGCCTGCATGAACTTGTTGCCCCAGTAGCCGCTGAGCAGGGTGTCCACGCGCACGTCCTTGCCCGAGCTCGGGGCGTGCAGGAAGCGGCCGTCACCGACGTAGATGCCGACGTGGTCCACGCGGCCCTTGCGGCCGAAGAACACCAGGTCGCCGGCAGCCAGCGCGGTGCGGTCGTTGATCAGTTCGGCGTTGTCATCGTGGGCCATTTCGCGCGAGACGCGCGGCAGCTCGATGCCGAGGGCGGAGCGGAACACGTAGCCGACCAGGCCGCTGCAGTCGAAACCGCTGTCCGGGTTGCTGCCACCCCAACGGTACGGGGTGCCCAGCAGGGTCATCGCACGGCGCAGCAGCGACTGCACCTTGCCGTTGTCGGCGGCGGTACCGACAACGCTGCCATTGGCGGCGCTGCTGGTGTCGTAGTTGGCGAGCAGGCGGCTGAGATCGCCGGCCACCACGGCCGAGCGGTCCATCAGCGGAATGGTGTCGTTGGCCGCCAGGTGCGGCAGCAGGGCAGCCAGGGTCGCGCTGGCGGCGGCATCGACGCGGCTGCGCTGCGGAGCGGCAGCCTCGGCCTTGGCGGCCGGTCGGGCGGGGCTCTCGGCCACCGGGGCCGGAGTCACATCGGAACGATTCGGAGCAGTCTGCGACCATGCCGGAAGGCTGGTCAGACACAGTGCCAGGCCAAGCAACAGCGGGCGGGCACTACGTGAAGATACGGAAGTCTGGCCTTCGCTTTTCAGGTCGTCAGTCGTCACGCGTCGGTCACAGGAAAAAAACGATGGGGCATCATGCCTTGTAAAAGCGTCAATAAGTTAAAAATTCCGTTAGTAATCCGTTAGTTCCACAGTGATGCGCGTCACATTTTTGAACATATCGCCTGTTCATTTTAGCGAAGGACACGTTTCGCGCCCGTGTAGTGGTCCTTCCAGTAAGGGCCGCTGAGCGAGTCGAGCCGGACCGTGCCGCCGGTGCTCGGCGCGTGCACGAAACGCCCTTCGCCGACATAGATGCCGACATGGGTGACGTTGCCGCGGCTGCCGAAGAACACCAGGTCGCCGGTGGCCAGGCGCTGCGGGTCGATCTTCGGGCCCTGTACCGCCGCCAGGTCGCGCGAGGTGCGCGGCAGCTTCAGGTCCAGCATCTCGCGGTAGACATAGGCGACCAGGCCGCTGCAGTCGAAGCCCGAATCGGGGGTGTTGCCGCCATAGCGGTAGGGCGTACCGACCAGGCTGATGGCACGCATCAGCACCGAGTTGGCGGCCTCGGGGTTGTCCGGCACGGTCTTGGGCCAGTGGGCGGTCGGCGGGGGGGCCGAGGGCCGGGTGGCCTTGCCGCCGCCACAGGCGGTCATCAGCAGGGGCAGGGCCAGCAGCAGGGCCGGGGCGAGGAGCCGGCGCAGGCCGGACGAAACTGGCGTGATGTGCATGATCTCCGGATAATGCGCCACCTTGGATTGGCCGTCATGATGGCGGCGTCCCCGCCGGGCGACAACCCGCCCCAACCCGCCTGCCTCCGGCAGATCCAGACAGAGTTGCGCATGAAGATCGAAAAAGACCGCGTTGTCCGCTTCCACTACACCGTTTCCGAAGTCGGCCAGGAGCCGATCGAATCGTCCAAGGACCGCGGCGAGCCGCTGGCGATCCTGATCGGCCACGGCAATATCATTCCGGGCCTGGAAAACGCCATGATGGACAAGGAAGCCGGCGCGACCTTCAGCGTCGATGTCACTGCGGCCGACGCCTACGGCGAGCGCCGCGAGGGCCTGTCCCAGCGCGTGCCGAAGAAGCACTTCGGCAACACCAAGCTGGCCCCGGGCCAGCAGGTCGTGCTGCAGACCAACTTCGGCCCGCGCGCGGTGACCGTGCAGAAGGTCGGCATGAGCGTGGTCGACGTTGACCTGAACCACCCGATGGCCGGCAAGGACCTGCATTTCGACGTGGAAATCGTCGATGTGCGCGAAGCCGGCCAGGAAGAGATCGACCACGGCCACGTCCACGGCGACGGCGGCCACCACCACTGATCGCAGCGCGATCGTGATGGCAGCAGCGGCCCGCTTCGGCGGGCCGTTGCGTTTCTGGAACACGGCGCGGGCATCCATGGCGCGTGGGCCGGCGGCATAATGGCGGACCTGCCCAACGGATGCCCCGTGAACGCCGCTTCTCACTCCCTGCAGCCGATGGCTTCCGGCGAACGCATCGCCGTGCTGGACATCCTGCGTGGTGCCGCGTTGCTGGGCATCCTGCTGATGAACATCGAGGCCTTCAGTGGCCCGCTGGACCTGGCGTTCACCGGCATCGACGTGCACTGGCAGGGCATCGACTACTGGGCCGATGCCTTTGTCTATGTGTTCGTGCAGGGCAAGTTCTTCACCCTGTTCTCGCTGCTGTTCGGCGCCGGCTTCGCGGTGATGGCGCAGCGCGCCGACGTGGCCGGACGCAATTTCACCCCGTTCTACCTGCGCCGCAGCGCCGGGCTGCTGCTGATCGGCCTGTGCCACGCGCTGCTGGTCTGGTCCGGCGACATCCTGGTGATGTACGCGCTGATCTCGCTACCGTTGCTGGCCTGCCGCGAGGCACCGCGCAGCTGGCTGCCGTGGATGGGCGTGATCGTCTATCTGGGCGGCGTGGCGATGATGCTGCTGGTCGGGGCGATGGTGTCGATGGCCTCGGCCGACGAGGTGCAGGGCATGCTCAGCGAAGCGCAGCAGAGCATCGCGCTGCAGCGGCAGGTGTACGGGCAGGGCAGCTGGGGACAGGCCACGGTGCAGCGCTTGAGCGAGTTCGGCACCTCGATGGGCGCGCTGCTGATCACCGGCCCGGAAGTACTTGGCATGTTCCTGATCGGCAGCTGGTTCGCTGGTAGTGGCGCGCTGGCGACCCCGGAACGCTTCCCACGCCTGTACGCCTCGCTGCGCTGGATCGCGCTGCCGCTGGGCCTGCTGGTCACGGTGCTGGGTGTTGCCTGGAAACCGTACCTGGCACCGGGCACGTACAACCTGCCGGTGACGGCGGCGATGGCGCTGGTGACCGTCGGCGGCCTGCCGATGTGCCTGGGCTACCTGGCGTGGATCGTGCACTGGCGCACGCGGCTGGCGTGGCTGGCACCGGTCGGGCGCATGGCGTTGACCCACTATCTCGGCCAGTCGCTGCTGTGCACCTGGATCTTCTACCACTACGGACTGGGCAGGTTCGAGATGATGCCGCGCAGCGTGCAACTGCTGTTCGCGCTGCTGCTGTTTGCCGTGCAGGTGGGCATCTCGCACGTGTGGCTGCGCCACTTCCGTTTCGGGCCCATGGAATGGCTGTGGCGTGCGATGACCTACCGGCAGTGGCCGCCGATGCGGCGCGGAGCCGGGCTGGGCTGATCGATGCCGAGGGCGCGCGAGGACGTGATCGTGGTCGGCGCCGGGGCCATCGGCCTGGCCAGCGCGCTCGCGTTGCGCGCGCAGGGCCGGCAGGTGCGCGTGATCGACCGCGGGCGCGTCGGAGGGGCGACGTCGCATGGCAACTGCGGCACCATCACTCCCAGCCACGCACCGCCACTGGCGGCGCCCGGGGTACCGCGGCGCGCGTTGCGCTGGATGCTCGATCCACGCGCGCCGCTGTACGTGCGCACGCGGCTGGATCCCACGCTGTGGCGCTGGTTGCTGCAGTTTGGTGCACGCTGCAACGCCCGCGACTGGCTGCAGTCCACGCGTGCACGTGGCGCGCTGCTGGATGATTCGCGGCAGCGCCTGGCCGAGTGGGTGCAGGCACATGCGCTTGACTGCGAATTTGATGCGCGCGGGCTGGACTACGTGTTCGGCGATGCTCGCAACTTCGATCACCACGTGGCCGAGTGCGAGGCGCTGAACGCGCAGGGCATCGCCACGACCTGTATCCCGGGTGCCGACTATGCGCGCGCGAATCAGGCCTTCCACGATCGCCTGGCCGGTGCGATCCATTTTCCTGGTGATGCGCAGCTGCGGCCGGATCGCTACACCGCCGAGCTGGCACGCGTGCTGCGCGCGCAGGGCGTGGTGATCGACGAGCAGGTGGACGTGCAGGGATTCAGCGATGACGCACAGGGTGTGCGCGTGCAGGCGGAGGGGCAGTTGCTGGCCGCGCGCGAGCTGGTACTGGCCACCGGGCCGTGGTCGCGGCACTGGGCACGGCAGCTGGATCTGCGCGTGCCGATCCAGCCTGGCAAGGGCTACTCGCTGACCTGGTCGCGGCCGGCGCAGGTGCCGCAGCGGCCGGTGGTGCTGAAAGACCATTCCGTGTTCGTGATCGCCTGGCGCGAAGCGCTGCGGCTGGGCGGCACCATGGAATTCGCCGGTGCCGATCCAAGCTTGCGCGCGACCCGCCTGCGCGCGCTGCAGCAGGCCGCCGACCACTACCTGCGCGTGCCACGCGGGGCGCAGTTGCAGGAGCAGTGGTGCGGTTGGCGACCCATGAGCGTGGACGACGTGCCGTTGATCGGCCGTGCGCCCGCGCATCCTCACGTCTGGCTTGCAGCGGGGCATGGCATGCTCGGCATCAGCATGAGCGCCGGCACCGGCCAGCTGATCGCCGATCTCGTCTGCGGCCGTACCCCAGCGATCGATCCTGCCCCTTACCGACCCGAGCGATTCCGATGAGCACTGCACCCTATGATTACGACCTGATCGTCCTTGGCGGCGGCTCCGCCGGCCTGGCCGGTGCGATCCGCGCCGCGCAGCATGGCAAGCGGGTGGCACTGCTGGAGCCGGGCGAACTCGGCGGTACCTGCGTCAATGTCGGCTGCGTGCCGAAGAAGGCGATGTGGCTGGCGGCCGACCTGCACGAACGCATCGGCCTGGCCAGTGCGATGGGCTTCGATGTCGAGGCACGCCCGGCGCTGTCGTGGAAGGAACTGGTGATCCATCGCCAGGCCTACATCAGCAACATCCACACCAGTTACCACAAGCGCCTGGACGAGACCGGCGTGGTGCGCATTCCGGCGCGCGGCCATCTGCTCGATGCGCATACGGTGGCCTGCAGCGATGGCGTGCGCTACAGCGCCGAACACATCCTGATCGCCACCGGCGCGCATCCGTTGCGGCCGGACATTCCGGGCGCCGAACTGGGCCTGGTGTCTGATGATTTCTTTGACCTGCGTGCGGCACCGGCCGAGGTGGCGATCATCGGCGGTGGCTACATTGCGGTGGAACTGGCGGGCCTGCTGCAGGCGCTGGGCAGCCGGGTCAGCCTGCTGGTGCGTGGCAAGCGTCTGCTGGAGCGCTTCGATTACGAGCTGACCGATCAGCTGGCCGAGAACCTGAAGCAGCAGGGCGTAAGGATTCATTTCGATTACCGCCTGCGCGAGCTGCAGCGCGATGGCGAGCGCGTGCGCGCCTTCGGCCACGACGGCCCGCTCGACAGTGTGTTCGATGCGGTGTTTTTCGCCACCGGCCGGCGCGGAAACATTCGTGATCTGGGCCTTGAAGCGCTGGGCATCGGCATCGGCGAACACCAGCAGGTGCAGGTGGATGAGTGGCAGACCACCCGCGTGCCGAGCGTGCATGCCGTGGGTGACATCGCCGGCAAGGTCGGCCTGACCCCGGTGGCAGTGGCGGCATCGCGGCGGCTGATGGACCGCCTGTTCGGTGGCCGTCCGCAGTCGAAGATGGATTACGAGAATGTGGCCAGCGTGGTGTTCTCGCACCCGCCGTTGGGCGCGGTGGGCATGAGCGAAGAGGAAGCGCGCGCGCGTTTCGAGCAGGTGAGCGTGTACCACAGCCGCTTCCGCCCGATGCTGCAGGCGCTGGCCAACGGCACCCAGCGCAGCCTGTTCAAGATGGTCTGCGCCGGTCCGGAGGAACGGGTGGTGGGCATCCACCTGCTGGGCGAAGCGGCCGATGAGATCCTGCAGGGCTTCGCGGTGGCGGTCAAGATGGGCGCGACCAAGGCCCAGTTCGATGACACCGTGGCGATCCATCCGACCTCGGCCGAGGAAGTGGTGCTGATGCGCTGAGCTGGGCCGTTGTAGAGCCGAGCCATGCTCGGCTGCTTTTTGCCCAGGCATGGCGAAGCCGAGCGTAGGCTCGGCTCTACGGGGCACCGGCCGCCCCCATGCGACAATGGCCGCCCCCACGCCTTTCCGGGCCGCCCACGCGGTCCGCTGTTGTCCAGATGTCCAGCCCCGATTCCCGTATCGCCACCGCCTCCCCTCGCATCGCGCTGGGGGGCATTGGCCTGGCTGCGATCGGCGCCATCGCCGCCTCCGGCAAGGCGATCATCGTCAAGCTCGGGCTGCGCCACGGCGTGGATGCCACCACGCTGCTCGCGCTGCGCATGCTGATGGCGTTGCCCTTGTTCGTGCTGATGGCGCTGTGGGCCGCGCGCCGGGCCGCGCCGCTGTCCTGGGCCGACCGCGCCCGCGTGCTGTGGCTGGGTTTCACCGGCTACTACCTGTCCAGCCTGCTCGACTTCCAGGGGCTGCAGTACATCAGCGTGACCCTGGAACGGCTGATCCTGTACTTGAACCCGACCCTGGTGCTGCTGATCAACGTGCTGCTGGCGCGCCAGCGACCGGGCCGATGGCAGATCGGCGCGCTGGTGCTGAGCTATCTGGGCGTGCTGCTGGCGTTCGGCCACGACCTGCAGCGCGAGGGCGGGCAGATCATCGTCGGCAGCCTGCTGGTGCTGGGGAGTGCGCTCAGCTACGCGCTGTACCTGTTCGGCAGCGGCCAGGTGGTCGCGCGCATCGGCGCGGTACGGCTGACCGCCTATGCCAGCTGTGTC
The DNA here is from genome assembly GCF_059369755.1 of Stenotrophomonas sp. YJH_SMC_57. NCBI lineage: Bacteria > Pseudomonadati > Pseudomonadota > Gammaproteobacteria > Lysobacterales > Lysobacteraceae > Stenotrophomonas > Stenotrophomonas sp. YJH_SMC_57. Next base: position 52,787 of record NZ_JCAFSZ010000001.1, on the reverse strand, counting down.
GCCAGCGTGCTGGTGCTGCTGCATTTCGCGGTCACCCATCCGCTGCCGCTGCTGTGGCAGGCGCCGGCACCGGTGCAGTGGCTGTCGCTGGTCAACGCGACCGTGTGCACCGTGTTGCCGGTGCTGGCGATCATGCTGGCGGTGCAGCGCGTGGGTTCGTCGCTGGCCGCACAGGTCGGTATGCTGGGCCCTGTTTCCACCATCGTGATGAGCCTATGGCTGCTCGACGAACCGATGGGGCCGGCGCAGATCGCCGGCACCGTGCTGGTGCTGATCGGCGTACTGCTGGTGACCCGCCTGCGGCGCTGACGCCGGAGCAGGCGCGTGCGCGCATCCTGGCGGTGATCCGCGCCATCCCGGCGGGGCAGGTGATGGGCTATGGGCAGGTGGCGATGCGTGCCGGCCTGCCCGGGCGGGCCCGGCTGACCGCGCGCATCCTCGGCCAGAACGACGACCCGGACCTGCCCTGGCATCGCGTGCTGCGCTCGGATGGGCGCATCGCCATGGAAGAAGGCTCGGCCGGCTGGCGCGAGCAATCGCAGCGGCTGCGCGCCGAAGGCGTGGTGGTGGAGAACGGCCGGGTGCGGATGCCGGCCACCGATCCGGCCGCGGCGCTGGATGCGGCGGTGTGGGGGCCGGGCTGAGCGCGGCTGGCGACTGAACAGTCCGTGCCTGGCGGTCGCCAACAAGGCAGGGTGCTGCGGCTATGATGGAGGCCGTTCCATGCCGGTGCTCCCATGTTCCCGCGACTGCCAACCGTCACCAAGGCCCTGCTGATCGCCAACGCGATCCTGTTCCTGCTGCAGCAGCCGTTCCTGCTCGGCATGCAGACCTTCGAACCGTTCATGCTGCAGCCGTTGCAGCAGGGCTTCGACGCGTTCTCGCCGGGCGGCAACTTCCAGCCGTGGCAGCTGCTGACCTATGGCTTCCTGCATGGCAGCTTCGGCCACCTGTTCTTCAACATGCTGGCAGTCTTCATGTTCGGCGCGCCGCTGGAGCAGACCTGGGGCGAGAAGCGCTTCCTGCTGTACTACCTGGTCTGCGTGGCCGGTGCCGGCGTCTGCCAGCTGCTGGTCGGGACGCTGCTGGAGAACCCGGCGACGGTCCTGGGCGCCTCCGGCGGCGTGTTCGGCCTGCTGCTGGCCTACGGCATGCTGTTCCCCAACCAGCGGGTGATGCTGCTGTTCCCGCCGATCCCGATGAAGGCACGGACCTTCGTGATCCTGTTCGGCGTGGGTGAACTGGTGCTGGGCATGACCGGCTGGCAGCCCGGTGTCGCCCATTTCGCGCACCTGGGCGGCATGCTGTTCGGCTGGTTGTTGATCCGCTACTGGCGCGGGCAGCCGCCGTTCAACAAGCGCCGACCGCCGGGCCCGCCGAATCGACCGAACCACCTGCGCAGCGTCAAATGATCCGAAGGATCATTTGACGCTGTAGGTGCCGACCGTTGGTCGGCACACCTTGTCCCACGCGGGTAGGTGCCAACCTGGGTTGGCACGCTTTGAATGGGATCATTGGACGCGGGTAGATGCCAACCTCGGTTGGCGTTCGACCTGCCGCTCTGTGCCAACCAAGGTTGGCATCTACCCATCCTGCAACACCACCTGCGCGGCATTGTGCCCCGGTGCACCGGTAACGCCACCGCCGGGATGGGTACCGGAACCGCACAGGTACAGGCCGGGCAGGGCGCCGCGATAGCCGGCCTGGCCGACCATCGGCCGCGCCGAGAACAACTGGTTGGCACTCAGTGCGCCGTGGAAAATGTCGCCGCCGACCAGGCCGAAGGTGCGTTCCAGATCGAGCGGGGACAGCACCTGCCGACCGAGCACACTGTCGGCGAAGCCGGGCGCATAGCGTTCGACGGTGGCGATCATCAGGTCGGCCACGGTGTCCCGATGATCATCCCAGTGGCGGCCGTCAGGTAGCACCGGTGCCACGTGCTGGCAGAACAGGCTGGCTACATGCTGCCCGGGCGGTGCCAGCGAATCGTCCAGTGTGCTGGGGATCAGCATCTCCACGATCGGTTCGCGCGACCAGCCTTCGCGGCGCGCGTCGAGCCAGGCGCGGTCCATGTAGTCCAGGCTGGGCGCCATGATGATGCCGGCGCTGAGGTGATCGCCGGGGCCGGGCAGGGCGCGGAACTCCGGCAGCCGCGACAGCGCCACGTTCATCCGGAACGTGCCGGAACCGCAGCGCCAGTTCGCCATGCGTTCGCGCGTGGCTGCCGGTACGTGTGCCGGCTCCAGCAGGTGTTCGTAGAGCAGTTTCGGGTTGACGTTGGCGATCACCGCACGGGCGTGCAGCGTTTCGCCGTTGGTCAGTGCCACGCCCACCGCGCGGCCCTGCTCGATCAGAATGCGCTGCACGCCGGCCTGCACGCGCAGTTCCGCACCGGCCGCGCGCGCCGAGGCGGCGATGGCCTGGCTGATCGCACCCATGCCACCCACCGCGTGTCCCCAAGCGCCCTTTACGCCGTTGCACTGGCCGAACACGTGGTGCAACAGCACGTAGGCACTGCCCGGGGTATACGGGCTGGCGTAGTTGCCGACGATGCCATCGAAACCGAACAGCGCCTTGATCGGCTCGCTCTCGAACCAGCGATCCAGATACTCCGCCGCCGACAGCGTGAACAGGTCCAGCAGTTCCTGCCGCAGCGAGGGATCCAGCGTCGACAGTTCGCGCCCGAGACGGCCCATCTGCCACAGGGCGGGCAGGGCACGCCAACCACCTGCAACGCCAATATCCGGCGGTGCGCGCAGGGCCCACGCGCGAAGCACGTCGGCGAAGATCTCCAGGCGTGCCTCATATTGGGGCAGGCGCTGCGCATCCCGCTCGGAGAACTTCGCGACCTCGCCCTGGGTGCGGCCCGGTGCCGACAACAGATAGCGGCCATCCGGCAGCGGCAGGAAGTTGTTGGCCGGACGCGCGACGATGCGCAGCCCATGCGCATGCAGTTGCAGGTCGTCGATCACCTTTGGTTGCAGCAATGACACCGTGTACGACGCGACCGAGTTGCGGAAGCCGGGATGGAATTCTTCGGTGACCGCTGCGCCGCCGAGAATCCCGCGGCGCTCCAGAACCAGCACCTTCTTTCCGGCGCGTGCCAGATAGGCCGCGCAGACCAGGCCGTTGTGGCCACCACCGATGAGGATCGCATCCCAGGTCATCAGCACCTCGGAAAAAGGGGACGGAGGGGATTAAGTCGCAATTCGCATTGCAGCGCAGGCAGTGGGGGAAACGACTTAATCCCCTCCGTCCCCTTCTTTGATTGCTGCTTCGATGGTAGCGATGTCGATCTTCTTCATTGGCATCATGGCGGTGAAGGCGCGCTTGGCCAGTGCCTTGTCCTGGCTGGTCACCGCTTCGATCAGCATGCGCGGGCTGATCTGCCAGGAGATGCCCCAGCGGTCCTTGCACCAGCCGCATTGGCTCTCCTGGCCGCCGTTGCCGACGATCGCGTTCCACAGGCGATCGGTCTCGGCCTGGTCTTCGGTCTGGATCTGGAAGGAGAAGGCTTCGCTGTGCTTGAACGCGGTGCCGCCGTTGAGGCCGACGCAGGGAATGCCACAGACGGTGAATTCGACGGTAAGCACATTGCCTTCCTTGCCGTCGGGATAGTCACCGGGCGCGTGATGCACGGCGGTCACCGCGCTGTCGGGCAGGATGCTGGCGTAGAAGGTGGCGGCCTCGAGCGCGCCGTTGTCATACCAGACACAGATCGTGTTCTTGCGTGCCATGTCAGGGCTCCACGATGGACGAGGCAGCAGCGATAGCATGCCCGGTGTTAACCCCGGATCGTGCTGCACCCGCAAAAAAAAGGGCGCCCGAAGGCGCCCCCTGTGTTACCGGTTCATCAGCAGGCTCAGCGCCAGACCTTGATCTGCTCGGCCTCGCTGCGCTGCATCGGCTGGCCGGCCTTGCAGCTGAAGGTGGCACCGAAGGCCGGCAGGTTGGCCAGCGTGCCGTTGCTGCGCCACAGGCCCGGCGCGCGGATGTCGGCGGTCAGGCGGCGCACGGCTTCGTTCGGCGACAGCTGCTGTGCCCACAGTGCCGACCAGGCGCGGAAGAAGCCCTGCTGCTGTGCCTGCTTGGCCTTCGGCTCCTGTGCGGTGTACGCGGCCCAGGCCAGTTCCAGGCCGGCGATGTCGGCCAGGTTCTCTTCCTGGGTGAGCGTGCCGTTGACCTTGGCCCCCTTCACGCCCGGGAAATCGTAGGCGCTGTACTGCGCGGCCACGCGGTTGCCGAGCAGGGTCCAGGCGGTCTTGTCGGCCGGGGTCCACCAGCTGCGCAGCTCGCCCTTGGCGTCGACCAGCGCACCCTTGGCATCGATCGCACGGGTCAGCTCGTGGCCGACCAGGCCACCGAAGCTGCCGAACTTGTCGGCGGCGTCAGCCTTGGCGTTGAACACCGGGCCCTGCAGGATCGCGGCGGTAACGATCAGGCGGTTCTGCGCCAGGTCGTAGGCCAGCGACGGCTGCTGCGGCAGCACGTCCCAGCGACGGTCGGCGTTGCCCTTGCCGATGCGCTTCATTTCCTCGCGATGGCGCCAGGTCGAAGCGATCAGCATGTTGCCGCCGAACGAGCCACGGCCCATCGGCTGCACGCTGTAGTCCAGGTCGCGCAGCGGGGTGCCGATCTCGATCTTCAGCGCGGCCAGCTTGGCCTGCGCTTCGGTCTTGGCTTCGGCGCTCATCCAGCTGCTGTTCTTGACCGCCTCGATCTGCACTTCGCGGACCTTGTCGACGATCCACGCCGCCTGGCGACGGTCTTCGGCCGACAGGTAACGCGCGGCGTACTCGCGGCCGACCATCGGGCCGGCGGCCACGTTGATCGCGTCCAGCACGTCTTCCCAGCGCTGCGGCGGCAGGGTTTCGCCACGCAGCACGCGGCCGCGGAATTCGAACTCGGCATCGCGGTAAGCCTTGGACAGGTACGGCGCCATCGAGTCACCCACGCGCCAGCGCAGGTAGGCCTTCCACTGGTCCGGCTTGAGCTTGGTGACCATGCCGTCGAGCTGCTTGAACAGGCCCGGGTCGGCCAGTGAGACCAGGTCGTCATCCACGCCCTGTGCCTTCAGGAAGGCATCCAGCTGCAGGTTGCGGTAGCGGCTGTTGAGCTCCTTGGTGGAGATCGGCGCGTAGTTGTTGAACGGGTTGTTGATGCCGGCCAGCGACTGCGCATTGCGTGCCAGCTCGGTTTCCAGCGCGATCACCGACTGCGATTCGGCATCCAGCTTGGCGGCCGGGGTGCCGGTCAGCGCCAGGATCTGCTTGACGTAGGCGCGGTAGCGACCCATCAGCGCCACGGTGTCGGCGTCGGCGCGGGTATAGAACGCCGGGTCCGGCAGGCCCATGCCGCCCTGCATGAAGTAGCCGATGTGGCGATCCAGCGCCTTCAGGTCCACGTCGGGGCCGAAGTTGAAGGCCACCGGAATGCCAACCTGGTGCAGCGCGGCAATCGACGCCGGCACGTCCTTGGCCTTCTTGATGGCGTTGATGCGGGTCAGCAGCGGGGCGATCGGATTGGAACCGTCGGCTTCCACGGCGGCTTCGTCCAGGCCGCTGGCCCAGAAGTCACCCAGCAGCTTCTGCACGTTGCCCTGCGGCGACTTCATTGCGGCGTCGAGCAGCTCGCGCTGCTGCTGGCGGCTGCGATCGACCAGCTGTCCCAGTGCGGTGGTGGCACCGGTCTGCGGTACGGGGTTGGCCTTCAGCCAGCCTGCGTTGGTGGCGTCGTAGAAGTCGCTGCACTGGGCACTGACAGCCGGCGCGCGTGCGGCCTTCTTCTTGGCGGCGGCGAACGCGTCGTGGGTCGGGACCAGGGTCGCCAGGCTGATGCCCAGGGCGATGGCAAGCGGACGGAAGTTGGGCATGTGGAACGAATCCGTGATGGATTGAGGGCGCGCGCACTATAGCAAGCCGCGCATCGACGCGGCATGCACGCATCACGCTGCGTTCGCAGGGCGCCGCCAAAAACAAAGGCCCGGGAAATCCCGGGCCTTTGCAGGTCTGCCGCAGCGTCAGCCGTGGCTTACCAGATCACCACCTGCTGCTCGCCAGCGCGGGCCATCGGCGAACCGGCCTTGCACTGGAACGCAGCGGCGAAGGTCGGCAGGTTCGACGGCGCACCCATGGCGCGGAACTGCGCCGGGGCATGCGGGTCGGTGGCCAGGCGGACCTTGGCGTTTTCCGGGGTGTACTTGGTGCGCCACACGGTGGCCCAGTTGAAGAAGAAGCGCTGGTCGCGGGTGAAGCCGTCGACCTTCGGATCTTCCTTGCCGGCGGTGGCCTTCTGCAGGGCGTCGTAGGCGGTGGCCAGGCCACCCAGGTCGGCGATGTTCTCGCCCAGGGTCAGGTGGCCGTTCACGGCCTGGCCGTCGACCTTGTACTGGTCGAACTGCTTGACCAGCTTGCCGGTCAGGCCTTCGAAGTTCTTCTTGTCGGCCGGGGTCCACCAGTCTTCCATGTTGCCGGTCGGCCCGAAGCGCGCGCCCTGGTCGTCGTAACCATGGGTCATTTCATGGCCGATCACCGCACCGATGCCGCCGTAGTTCAGCGCGTCGTCGGCCTTCGGATCGAAGAACGGCGGCTGCAGGATGGCGGCCGGGAACACGATCTCGTTCTGCAGCGGGTTGTAATAGGCGTTCACCGTCTGCGGGGTCATGCCCCACTCGGTCTTGTCGACCGGCTTGCCGATCTTGGACAGGTTGAACTTGTAGTTGAACTCGCTGGCTGCGCGCACGTTGCCCAGGTAGCTGTCGCGCTGGGTCTGCAGGCCCGCCCAGTCACGCCACTTGTCCGGGTAGCCGATCTTCGGGGTGAAGGTTTCCCACTTGGCGATGGCCTTGGCCTTGGTTTCCTCGCTCATCCAGCTCAGGCCCTGGATGCGTTCCTTCAGCGACGCAGCCAGGTTCTTCACCAGTTCTTCCATCTTCGCCTTGGCTTCCGGCGAGAAGGCGACCTTCACATACAGCTGGCCGAAGGCTTCGCCGGCATCGTTCTCGATGGTGCCCAGCACGCGCTTCCAGCGCGGCTTCTGTTCCTTCTGGCCGTTGAGGGTCTTGCCGTAGAACTCGTAGTTCTCCTGCACGAAGGCGTCGGCCAGGTACGGCGAGGCGCTGTCCACGGTGTGGAAGCGCAGGTAGGCGCGCCACACCGACGGATCGGTGTCGCCCAGCGCCTTGCTCACTTCCTCATGGAAGGCCGGCATGGCCAGCGAGAACTTCTCCGGCGCGGCCACGCCCTGCGACTTGAAGAACTCGGTCCAACTGAAGTTCGGGGTCAGCTTGTCGGCGTCGGCCAGGGTGACCGGGTTGTAGAACAGTTCGACGTTGCGCGACAGTTCGACGCGCGACTTGGAGGCCTTGGCCAGGCGGGTTTCGAACTTGACCACGTCCTCGGCCTGCTTGGCCGCATCGGCCGCGGCGACGCCGGACAGTTCCAGCACCTTGGCGACGTGCGCCTGGTAGGCCTTCAGCTTGTCGGCGTTCTTGGCATCGGTGTAATAGGTGGTGTCCGGCAGGCCCAGGCCGCCCTGGCTGGCGTAGGCCATGTTCACGGCAGAGTTCTTGAAATCGGCTTCGGCGCCGAAGCCGAACAGCACGTTGTCGCCCTTGGCCGCGCTGGTGCGCAGGTAGTTGGCGATGGCGGCCTTGTCCTGCAGGCCGTCGATCGCGGTCAGGTCGGCCTTCAGCGGCTCGATGCCCTGCGCGTTGATCTTGGCTTCGTCCATGCCGGTGGCCCACAGGTCGCCGACGATCTTCTCGATGTGGTTCGGGTTCTTCACCTGCGCGACCTGCTCGGCCAGCTGGTGCTGCACTGCCACCGAACGCTCGTCGAGGATGGTGAAGGCGCCCCAGCTGGTGCGGTCGCCCGGGATTTCATTGGCGGCCAGCCACTTGCTGTTGACGTAGTCGCCGAAGGCGCCACAGGCGTCCTTGCTGGTATCCAGGTCGCTGGGCTGGAAGGCGTTGTAGGCCGGCAGCTTGCTTTCGTCCAGGGTGTACTGGGTAGCTTCGGCGGCAGCCGGCGTGGAGGCGGTGGCGTCCTTGGCCGGGGCTTCAGTCTTGCCGCAGCCGACCAGCGCGGCCGAAACGGCCAGGGTCAGCAGCACGATCTTGGGAGTACGGGTCACTTGAATGGCCTCCAGGCCGAGTGAGTCAGGGAAGGGCCGCAGGGACGGCCGTGGGCCGAACGATACGCCGCCGGCCTGCCCCGCAAGGGTGTCGAAGGTCATGGCCGGGCGCAAGGGGCCGGGTTCGTGGCCCGGAAAAGACAGACCCGGCAAAAGCCGGGTCTGTGGGTACTGCGGTCAGGCTGGGATCAGAAGCGGTACTTCAGGCGCACGAACGGGGTGCGGCCGAAGTAGTCGTACTGCGTTGCGAACGGAGCAACGTTGCCGTAGCGGCTGGTGGTCGCACCGGTGGAAACCTGCGGCGGAGTGGCGTTGAACACGTTTGCCACGCCGGCAAGCACTTCCCAGTCGGCCTGCTTGTAGCTCACCGAAACCGTGTGATAGATGCGGGATTCGGCGACCAGGTCGCGGTAGGAGTTCGGACGACCCTGGTAGGTGAACACCGGATTGAGGTTCTTGTTCTCCGTCTTGCCCACGTACTGGGTCAGCCAGTTGTAGGTCCAATCGCCACGCTCCAGGCTCAGGCCCAGGTTGGAGACAATCTTCGGACGGCCGATCAGGCCCAGCTGGTCCGACGAGGACAGGCCGCTGGCCTCGGCACTGTCGAACAGGTTGGCAACGTCTTCGACGGTGTAGGTGACCTGGTTGTCCAGCGAGAACTTGCCGAAGCTGAATTCATGCTCCCAGTTCAGGGTCATGTCCCAGCCGCGGGTGCGCTGCTCGTTGATGTTCAGGTACTGGGCATACACCTCGGTGATCGAGTTGGCGTCAGTCCCGGTGGTGGGATTGCGCTTCATGAGATCGCAGTAGCGGTTCGGGAAGGTCGTGGAACCGTAGCAGCCCGAAACGATGTCATCCGCGCCCAGCGAGGTGATCTGGCCCTTGACCTTGTAGTCGAAGTAGTCGATCGCAATGCTCAGATCGGTGAACGAGGGAGTGAACACCAGGCCAACGCTCTTGGCGGTGGAGGTTTCCGGCTTCAGGTTGCCGGCGCCGCCGCTGGTGAAGACCGTTGCGCTTGAACCCGCTCCGACGTAGTCATCCGGAATGCCGGCGGCGCCGCAGTTCGCGCGGATGTTGGTGTTGTTGCTCTCGCCCCAGCGGATGCACGGGTCGATGGCGCTCTGCGGCTGGAAGCCGGTCTGGTTGCCCAGGAACAGCTCGTACAGGCCCGGTGCGCGGTACGAGGTACCGATGGTGCCGCGCAGGCGCAGCGACGGGATGATCTGCCAGTTCAGGCCGGTCTTCCAGACGCTTTCGGTGCTGCCGGTGGAGTCATAGCGGAAAACACGACCGGAGGCATTGAGGCTCAGCGACTCGATGCCGGTAATGCCCTTCAGCAGCGGAATGTCGAGCTCGAGGAAGGCTTCCTTGACCTTGTCATCACCCTTGGTGACATCGGCCGTGCTCGAACCCCACAGGTCCTTGTAGCCCTCGCCCGGCTGGTCGTTGATCTTGTAGTAGCGATACTCCAGGCCGAAGGCTGCGCCCACCGGACCGGCTGGCAGCTCGAACAGGTTGCCGGAGAAGATGGCGTTGACGGTGGCCTGGTCGTAGGTGGTCTTGCCACGTGCAGTGATGCCCAGGATGCCGACCAGTTCGTCGACCTTGGCACCACTCAGGTAGCCCGGGTCGAAGTAGTTGGCCGCCGGCGTGGTGCCGGTACCCGGACGACCGAGATCACCGGTGATCGAGTTGCGGATGCCGAGGGTCGAGTACTTGCCGCTGGAGCGGCTGTAGTTCGCGTTGACTTCCCAGCCCCACGACTCGGTGCCCTTGAACAGGCCATCCAGCTTGTTGGCAATGTAGAAGTAATCGACCTCAACGCTCGACGCCGACTTGAACGGCATCACCGGCTGGGCCTTGGTGGTCGTGCCCGGGATGTAGACCGTCGGGAAGAACTGGCGCCACTGGAAGTTGTCCGTGGTGCGGTTGTTGTACAGGAACTGAGTCTTCCAGTTGAACGAGTCGAAGCCGAAGTCGGCGGCGACGTAGACGGACTTGCGTTCCTGCTTGTTGATGATGTTGCCTTCACCCCAGCGCGCGAAGTTCTGCGGCTCTTCGTAGTACGCAATCGGGTTGTTGGCGTAGGTCTTGTTCGCACGCGGGCGGTAGCCCGGGAACGGACCGACGGTGGTGCCCTCCGGGCTCGGCACGTAGCGGACGGCGCCGACATCGATCACGTTCATCAGCATGTTCTGGCAGCCGGCGAGGTCGGTGCCCCGCAGGATCGAATGATCCTGGCGATCGATGTTGTTGCCGTTGCCATCGGTGATCAGGTCACGGCTGCACTTGAAGAAGTCGCGATCGCCGCGGGTCAGCTCGTTCTGCTTGTACCACTCGACGGCGGCGACGATGCTGCCCTTCTCGAAGTTCCAGCCATTGGCGAGCGAGGCAGAGAACACTTCGCCACCGCCTTCGGTGGGAACGCGGCCGGTGAAGGTCATTTCCGGACGATCGAAGTGCTTCTTGGTGATCAGGTTGACCACGCCGGCCACCGCATCGGAGCCGTAGATGGACGAAGAGCCGTCCTTGACGATTTCCGCGCGCTGCAGGATTGCTGCCGGCAGGACGTTGAGGTCGAACGCGCCGACCGCGCCACGGGTACCCGCGGGACCCGGTCGCTGGCCGTCCAGCAGGATCAGGGTGCGGTTGGCACCCAGGCCGCGCAGCGAGAAGGTCTGGACGCCGGTGCCGCCGTCGACGACGTAGCCGCCGAACTGGTTGGTGATCTGGGTTTCTGCGGCGCCGATGGCGGACTTCTGCAGGAACTCGCTGACCGTCGCCTGGCCCTGGGCGGCGTTGCGCTCGGTGTCGATGGTGAACACCGGCGAGGTGGTCTCGTAGTCGGCGCGACGGATCAGCGAACCCGTGACCGTGACCTTGTCAAGATCGGTCGCCTTCTTGCTGTCACGCGAGGGGCTTGACGCCGCCGCTTCCGTATTGCCTGCGTCCTGGGCCAGAACCGGAGCTGCCTGGAGGCAGGCGAGCACTGCCAGGGCGAGCGGCAGGCGGCTTGGCGTAATGAGGCGGTTGACGATGGTCATGCTGTTGGATCCCCACTTGTTATGCTTCGGTTAATGGAGTGTATGTGCCGCGTAAAATAAATGCAACGTGAATGATGTCGTGACGTAACTTGTTGTTGCTAATGGTGAATTCAGGAATCGGGCATGAAAAAACCCCGCCGCCCTGGGCAGCGGGGTTGTCGGATACCAGACGCTGGAGGTCAGCTCCGGTCAGAGGCCGCCCGGGCCACAGTCCTTGGCAAGGAAGTCGGCCATCAGCGGCAGCGTTGCCCGATAGTGGCTGGGGTACCACGGCATGCTGTGCGGCATGTCAGGAATGAGCTCGAACTTTGCCGGCACCTTGTCCTTGACGGCGTTGTAGAAGTTCCTGGCGTGGAAGGACGGCGTGCGTACGTCGCGGTCGCCGACGAAGGTCAGCAGGGGAATGTTGGCCTTGGCAGTGTTCTGCATCGGGTCCATGCCCTTGACGGTCTGTCCCTGCAGGATCCGTTGCAGCCTGTTCTCGCTCCAGGAGACACCCAGCCGCGCGAGGTCGGTGACCGGCGCGCCTGCGATCGCGCATTGGAACGGAGAGGGCGCACGCACGGTGGCGGCGGCCGCTGCAAAGCCGCCGTACGAATAGCCGAAGATGGCCAGGCGATCCTTGGCGGCGATGCCCTGCTGCACAAGCCAGGCCGCGGCATCGTCGTTGTCATCCTGCATCGACAGTCCCCACTGCTTGTCACCGGCGAGCCAATGCTCGCGGCCGAAGCCGGTCGATCCACGGTACTGCGGCCGGATCACCGCGTAGCCCCTCGAGGTGAAGAACGGCACCCAGCCCGAGACGTCCCAGCCGGTATAGTCGCGCGCCCAGGGGCCGCCGTGCGGATGCACCAGCGCCGGAAGCGGTGCGTCGCCCTGTTTCCAACCGGCCGGAAGATCGACGATCGCCGGAATCGAGCGGCCGTCGCGCGCGGTGTAGGTAATCCAGCGCTGTTCACCGATCTGCTTGCCGTCGATCCAGGGGCGCTCGCTGCCCAGGGCCGTGACCTGCTTGCGGTCGCTCAACAGGCGGTAGGTCGTGGGCTGGTTGGCCGCGTTGGTGGTGAACAGCACGCGTGACAGATCATCGTTGTAGCCGGTGATGGCGACGTAGGCGTCCGGATAAGCCTGCTTCAGGCCGTCGTACAGGCCCTTCATCAGCGGGTCCACATACACCGCTTCGCGGCGCGGACCGTCAACGTAGAAGCCGAGTACCTGATTGAAGTTGCTTGGCTTGGTACCCAGGATCAGGCCACCGATCGGGTACTGCGGATGGGCCGCCAACGGTTCGTTGTCGAACGCGCGCTTGGCCGGGTCGTACAGGCGGGCCTGCACCTGTTCGGAGAACTTGTCGGTAAGCACATACAACTTGCCCGTCTGGTCGTCGATGCCAACCACATCCATGGTGTAGCGGTCGCTCAGGCGGGTGGTCAGCGCATCGTGCTTCTCGAACTGGCCGCTGCTCTTGTTCTTCACCAGGATCTGTTGTTCGTACTCGTTCGAACCGGCGGGCTCGATCTGGGTACGGGTCAGCAGTTCACCGTCGCGGGGGTGGAACAGGCCCGGCGAGGAGCGGGCATCGCCGCGGAACAGCAGGGAGGTTTCACCCGTGCGCAGATTGAACAGGTAATAGTTCGACGACAGCGTGGACTGGTTGATCTGCGAAATGATCACCCTGTCCGGGTCCAGCGGCAGCGAGTGCACGAGCGAGGCCGTGCCGGCGATCTCCAGGCAGCGCTGGGTCTGCTCACTGATGCCAAGCTTGCGCGAGCTGTCGGCAAAGGCTTCGTCGAACTTGGCCTGGTGCGTGTCAGTCAGGTAGGCCTTGGTCAGGAAGGTCTTGGTCGAACCCACGGCGTTGCCTTCGCCGCAACCGGCCAGCTGGGCCGTCAATTCCTGGCGGCCGATGACCAGGCTGCGCCCGGCCTTGAGGGCACTGGCGGCGATGAATTTCATCCGGTCGCCCGAGGGCGTGATCGCAACCGGGCTGCTGCCAGGGGATTCCAGGTTCCAGTTGGCCAGCGCGGTGTCGCCATTGTTGCTGCCGGGCGCGGCGATGATGGCGACCAGCTGCTTGCCGTCCGGACTCATCGAGACGGATTGGATCGAGGGGATCTTGGCAAAGTCCTCGACCGGCAGCGGGACAGGCGATGCCATGGCCTGGCTGGCGGCGAGCGCCAGCGCGGCCACCAGGGCGGTGCGGGTTGCAGTGGAGTGGTTCATCTTCGGGACGTCCTTGGCGTTGATCCATCAAGATGACCTGAAGATGAACGAGTGTCCCGATTCCGTCAACTCCGCGTGAATGGCCGGGGTGTACCGCCAGGCGCCTCGCGCCACGGACGCCCCGCCGGCGCGGGGCGTCCACCGGGCGGACGAGGTTACTTCGCGCCGAAGTCGTACTGCGCTTGCACGTAGATCGCGCGCCCGTAGGCGTTGTACAGGGCGTTGTTGTACGGCACGTCGATGTTGCCCGCGTAGGAGTGCTGCTGGTTGTCCGGCACCTTGTTGAACAGGTTGTTGACCATCAGCGAGAACGTCAGGTTGTCCATCGCGCGGTAGTTCACGCTCAGGTTGTACGTGGTGTACGAGCCCCACTTGCCGGCCTTGTAGCCGGAGGTCGGGTCAACGTAGTCGTAGCCGCGTCCCACGTAGGACATGTAGTTGGGCGTGCGGCCGATGTAGTTGAAGTACAGCGTGGTGGTGAACCTGTCGATTGCCCAGCCCACCGAGCCGTCGGCCCGGACCTTGGCATAGGAGTCGTACACCCACATCGCATACGGGTTGCCCAGCAGGTCCAGGAACGGGTCGTTGAGCTGCGGCTGCAGTTCACGCTTGAGCATGTTGGTGTAGTTGCTGGAGAACTGCAGCGAGCCGAAGCGGCCGATGTCCTGCACGTACTTGAAACTGGCGGTCACCGCTTCCAGGTTCTGCCGTGCCACGTTCAGCTTCGGCGTGTAGATTTCCTCCAGCGCACCGGTGGCATCACGGGTGACCCAGTTGGCCACATCCTCGCAGGAGGCACCGGCGGTGTTGGACAGGCCGTTGCGGCAGTAGTACTCGGCCAGCAGCAACTGGTCGGAACTGAGGGTGTTGACCTCGTTCTTGATCTTCCAGTTGTAGTAGTCCAGCGACACCGAGAGATTGCTGATCGGCGCCCAGACCAGGCCCGCGTTCCATACATCGGCAGTGATCGGCTTCAGCTCCGGATTGCCCGACTGCGTGCCGAACACCGACACGCTGCCGTAGCGGCAATCGACCGTGTTGGACGGATCGAAACCGAGCTGGCCGCAGCGGTAGTAATCCTTGGAGCCATTGGCGTAGTAACCGCTCTTGCCCTGGAAGGCGTCGGGCAGGGAGGGTGCGCGGAACGCGGTGCCGTACTTGCCGCGGACCAGCAAGCTTTCAAACGGACGGAACTCCAGGCCGATGCTGTAGGTCGGCTTGTCGACGGTATGCCCGGCAATCTTGAAGTTGTCGTAGCGACCGGAGGCGGTGACCGTCAGCATGTCGTGCAGGGGCAGGCGCAGTTCGCCGGTCACCGCATAGTTGCTGCGGTGGCCGTTGCCCGCCACGGCGGTGGTGGCGAACACCGTGCCGTCGGTCAGGCGCGCATCCGGGGTGTAGGTCCAGCCTTCGCTGCCGCCTTCAACCACGGCGGCGAATCCGGCGTCGCCGCCGGGCAGCTTGAACAGCGAACTGTTGGTGAGCTGGGCGCGGGTCTGGGTCTGCCAGGTGCGGCTGCGGCTGGTGGTGAAACCGGTGAAGCTCTGGAAAGCGCCCTCCGGCAGCTTCGAATAGAAGGCACCCCAGTTCGGGTTGTAGATGTTGTAGCCGTCGTCGGTCTCACCCAGCACCGGGCCCAGCACGTTGTCGGCGAACCAGTTGTTGATCGGGTCGTTCCAGCGCGCGTAGCCACGCTCGTTCAGCTTGTACTCGCCGCGGGTGATGCTGGCCTCGTAGTCCCAGTTGCTGCCGATCGCACCGCGTGCGCCCAGCGTGACCTGGTAGGACTTGCTGCGGTCGGTATTCATGATGTCGCGGTAGCCGCCACCGCCGATGTCTTCGGGGGCGAACACGCGCTGCAGGCCGAGATAGCGGCCACTGGACTGATCGAAGAACGGACCCATGCTGATGTCCGTGCCCCAGTAGTTGTAGCCGGAACCGGTGTTGTACTTGACGGTCTCGTAGCTGTAGAGCACATCGCCGAACAGCTGCAGGTTGTCATTCACATCGTAGGTCAGCGCCGAATAGAACTGGCTGCTTTCCTTGCTGTTCTTGATCGTCTTGTAGCCGGCACCGAACGCCGAGCCGCAGGACTGGCCGGCCCGGCGCGTGCCCAGGATGGTGGTGCCATCGAACTGCCCGGCAACGCTGGCGCAGTTGCTCGGATCCATCATCAGGAAGTCATCGGTGTCAGCATCGAAGACCAGGAAGTCGTTCGAGGGCAGCTGGCGGGTATAGCCGCGCGGATTGTTCTGCTTGGTGATGTCGCGCTGGTAGCCCCAGATCGGGTTGGTCTTCTCGTACTGCACGTTGACCAGCGCGCGGAAGCGATCATCGCGGCTGTTGAAGCCATTGGCCCCGCTCACCCGGAAGCTGGCGCCGCCACCGTCCGAATACGCGCCGCCACGGACATTCAGCGTGCCGCCGTCCATGCGCTCCTTCAGGATGATGTTGACCACGCCCGCAATGGCGTCCGAGCCATACAGCGAGGACTGGCCGCCCGGCAGGACTTCGATGCGGTCGACGATATCGATCGGGATGCCGCTGATGTTGTTGAACGCGTCGCTGCCGTTGTACAGCGCCGGGTAGGACAGCATCGGCCGGCCATTGATCAGGTACTTGGTGTAGCCCGGGTTGAGGCCGAACATCCCGGCGGCTTCGGCGCCCTGGGTGAACGATGCGGAGGTCTGGCCGCCCTGCAGGCCGCCAGTAGTGAGCGAGGACTGCTGCAGCACTTCGGCAACGCTGGAGAAGCCGCGCGCCTGGATCGCCTCGGCGCTGATGGTCAGCACCGGCGTCTGGTTTTCGATCTGGGTCTGCGGGATCAGCGAACCGGTGACGGTGACCCGGTCGAGGTTGGTTGCTGCACTCTTGCTGTCCTGCGCGAGGGCGGCGGTGCTGGCGCTGGCAAGGAACAGGCCGCTGAGCACGGCACAGGTGAGCGGATGGCGTGGGAACAAGAAGCGACTGCGAGACATGCGATTACTCCGTGTGATCGTAAGAGCGCGTTTCCCCTTCCCGGGGCTCGGTTTCTGTCCGGCCGCTCCTGCAGGCCTGCGGCGCGGTGTGCCTGAAACCTAACATGGGCTTAATCTGGAATGCACAGAGGTGTAACCGTAATTGATTGGTTTGGTCACAGTTTTGTGGGGGTGTTCTTTGAAAACAGCTACTTGCGGATATTGTCCTGTTTTGCCAAATCTGGCGGAATGAATGAACGTAAAATGAGTCGTCATTAACAATCGAGACGCTCTTTCATTTTCTGACCGGTTTTCCCAGGCAAAAAAAAGGCCCCGCCGAAGCGGGGCCTGGTCCAGACACGAAGTCCGGAAAACGACGGGATCAGAAGTTGTACTTGACCTGGGCCGAGATCTGGCGGCCGTAGACGCTGTAGAAGCCGTCATTGAACGGGGTCGATTCGTTACCCGGGTAGTTGTAGCGCTGGCCTTCCGGCAGCTTGTTGAACACGTTGTTGACCATCAGCGACAGCACCAGATCGTCCTGTGCCTGGTAGTTCATGCTCAGGTTGTACGTGGTGTACGAACCCCACTTGCCCGCCTTGGCGCCGGAAGAGTGGACGTAGCCGTAGCTGCGGCCGGTGTAGGCCAGGTAGTTCGGGGTGCTGCCGACGTAGTTGGCGTACACGGTGGTGGTGAACTTGGCGATGTTCCAGGCCACCGACAGATCGCCACGGACCTTGGCGAAGTTGTCGTAGTACCACATGTTGTACGGATCGCTCAGCAGGTCGAGCTTGGCGGCGCCCGGCATCGGCTGCACTTCACGCTTGAGCATGTTGGTGTAGTTGCCGGAGAACATCAGCGAGCCGAAGCGGCCGATATCCTGCTGGTACTTCGCCGCCACGGTCACCGCTTCCAGGTTCTGGCTGGCAACGTTCAGCTTCGGCGTGTACACGCGGGTCAGGTTGCCACCGGCATCGCGGGACACCCAGTCGGTCACGTTCTGGCAGCTGGCCGAGGTGTTGTTCGGCAGGCCGTTGCGGCACTGGTACTCGGCCAGCAGCAGCTGGTCGGTGCTCAGGGTCTTGACCTCGTTCTTGATCTTCCAGTTGTAGTAGTCGGCCGACAGCGAGAAGTTGCTCACCGGGGCCCACACCACGCCTGCGCTCCACACGTCGGCGGTGATCGGCTTCAGGTCCGGATTGCCGGACTTTTCGCTGTACACCGAGGTGTTCTTGTAGAACGAGCAGGCCTCGTCACGCAGCGCGTAGCCCAGCTGGCTGCAACGGTAGTAATCGTTCTGGCCGGACGAGTACGAGCCGCTCATGCCCTGGAACGCATCGGACAGGGTCGGTGCACGGAAGGCGGTGCCGTACTTGCCGCGCAGCAGCAGGCTTTCGATCGGACGGAATTCCAGGCCGATGCTGTAGGTGGCCTTGTCGACGGTCTTGTCGGCGATCTTGAACGCGTCATAGCGGCCCGAGGCGCTGACGGTCAGCTTCTCGAACAGCGGCATGCGCAGTTCGCTGGTGACCGCGTAGTTGCTGCGGTGACCGGCACCGGCGACGGCGGTGGTGCCCCACACGTTGCCATCGATGAAGGCCTGGTCCGGCGAGTAGTCCCAACCTTCGCTGCCACCTTCCAGGACGACGGCCAGGCCGGCGTCACCGCCCGGCAGGCTGAACAGCGAGCCGTTGGTCACCTGCACGCGACCCAGGTTCTGCCAGGTCTTGCTGCGGTGGGTGCCGTAGCCGGTGAAGCTGGCGAACTGGTCCGGGGTGATCGGCGAGTAGAACGCAGCATAGTTCGGGTTGTAGATGCCGAACGTGGCAGTCGGGTCCTTCGGGTCGGTGTAGGTGCCCAGGCGCGGGCCCAGCACGGTCTGGCCGAAGAAGTCCTCGATCTTGTCCTTGAAGCGCACGAAGCGGTTCTGGTCCAGGCGGTATTCGCCGCGGGTGAAGCTGGCGCTGTAATCCCAGTCGCCGACCATGCCCTTGCCGCCCAGGGTGACCTGGTAGGCGCGGCTCTCATCGGAGTTCAGGATGTTGTTGTAGTGGCCCGGGCCGATTTCTTCCGGTGCGAAGGCGCGCTGCAGGTTGACGACCTTGCCGATGCCCTGGTCATAGAAGCCACCCATGACCGACTTGGTGCCCCACCACAGGGCGCTGGAGCCGGAGGTGAACTCGGTCTTTTCCTTGCTGTACAGCACGTCGGCGAACAGCTGGAAGTTGTCGTTCACGTCGAAGGTCATCGACGAGTAGAACTGGCCGCTGTTCTTGCCGTTCTTCAGGGTCTTGTAGCCGGCGCTGTACACCGAACCGCAGGACTCGCCAGAAGTGCGCTTGCCGACAACGGTGGTGCCGTCGTACAGGCCTGCGACGTTGGCGCAGCGGCTCGGATCCATCATCAGCAGCTTGTTGTCTGCGTTGGTGATGACGGCGAAGTCGTTCGACGGCACCTGTGCGGTGTAGCCGACCGGGTTGTTCTGCTTGGTGATGTCACGCTGGTAGCCCCAGATCGGGCTGCCGTTTTCGATCTGCACGTTGACCAGCGCGTGGAAGCGGTCGTCGAACGCGTTGAAGCCCTTGGCTGCGCTGAAGCGGATGTTGCTGCCGCCGCCTTCGGTGTAGGTGCCGCCACGGACGGTCATCGTGCCGCCGTCCATGCGCTCCTTCAGGATGATGTTGACCACACCGGCGATGGCGTCCGAGCCGTACAGCGAGGACTGGCCACCCGGCAGCACTTCGATGCGCTCGACGATGTCGATCGGAATGCCGCTGATGTTGTTGAAGGTGTCGCTGCCGTTGTACAGCGCCGGATACGAGAGCATCGGGCGGCCGTTGATCAGGTACTTGGTGTAGCCCGGGTTCAGGCCGAACATGCCGGCTGCTTCGGCGCCCTGGGTGAACGAGCCCGAGGTCTGGCCGCCCTGCAGGCCGCCGGTGGTCAGCGACGACTGCTGCAGTACTTCAGCAACGCTGCTGAAGCCGCGGGTCTGGATGTCTTCGGCGGTGATGGACATCACCGGGGTCTGGGTTTCAACCTGGGTCTGCGGGATCAGCGAACCGGTGACGGTGATCTTGTCCAGGTTGGTCGCCTTGTCCTGGGCCATTGCCGGTGCGGCGGCCATCAGAGCGGAAATCAGGGCGACGGCGAGCGTGTTGCGACGTGCGGTGTTGCTTACGTATTTCATGTAGTTCCAATAGAGAGCAGAAACAAAATCGGCACTGCGCATGCGCCATCGTGCGTGCTGGAGACCAGCCCCGCAGCCCAAAACAGTGCTTCAGGAACGTAACATGAACTTAACAATCTGTGCACGAATCTGTAGCAATCCTGAATTTCAGTCAGGCTACGTCCAGCTTGTATGATGTTGGGTTATCCCCCCTGATTCCGCTGGTGCCCGTTGTGAACAGTTCTCTCCGCCGTCCCCATGCCAGCCAGGTCCAGAAGGGACTGACGCCGCATGCCCGCATCCGCAACGTGATCGCGGTTGGTTCGGGCAAGGGCGGCGTCGGCAAGTCGACGACCGCGGTCAACCTGGCGGTTGCGCTGCAGCAGCTGGGTGCGCGTGTAGGCGTGCTGGATGCGGACATCTACGGTCCCAGCGTACCGGCCATGCTGGGCCTGTCCGGTCGCCCGGAAAGCCCCGACAACAAGAGCATCGAGCCGCTGCGCGCATTCGGCGTGGATACCATGTCGATCGGCTACCTGATCGAAGAGGACACGCCGATGATCTGGCGCGGCCCGATGGCCACCTCGGCGATGACCCAGCTGTTCAACGACACCCTGTGGGATGACCTGGACTTCCTGCTGATCGACCTGCCGCCGGGCACCGGTGACATCCAGCTGACCCTGACCCAGAAGATCCCGCTGGCCGGTGCGGTGATCGTCACCACGCCGCAGGACATCGCCACGCTGGATGCGAAGAAGGCGCTGAAGATGTTCGAGAAGGTCGAAGTACCGGTGCTGGGCATCGTCGAGAACATGGCCGTGCATACCTGCAGCAACTGCGGGCACGTCGAGCACCTGTTCGGCGAAGGCGGTGGCGAGCGCATGGCCGCGCAGTACGGCGTGCCGCTGCTGGGATCGCTGCCGCTGCAGATCGGCATCCGCGAGCAGGGCGACGCCGGTACCCCGATCACCGTCGCCCAGCCCGATTCGGTGCCGGCCCAGGCCTATCGCCATGCCGCGCAGCGCCTGGTCGAGGAAGTCGGCAAGCGCCCGCGCGCGTCGATCCCGATCCTGTCTTCGCTGCTGTAAGTGCCCGCGCAGGGGCCGCCGGCCACCTCCGGGCCCCTGCTAGAATCCTCGCGCCCCCTCGCATTCCCAGGACAAAGCATGAGCATCAAGAGTGACCGTTGGATCCGCCGCATGTCCGAGCAGCACGGCATGATCGAGCCGTTCGAGGCCGGGCAGGTCAAGCAGGCCAACGGCGAGCGCATCGTCAGCTATGGTACCTCCAGCTATGGCTACGACGTGCGCTGCTCGCGCGAGTTCAAGGTGTTCACCAACATCAACTCGACGATTGTTGACCCCAAGCACTTCGACCCGGGCAGCTTCGTGGATATCGTCGGCGACGAGTGCATCATCCCGCCGAACAGCTTCGCGCTGGCCAGGACCGTCGAGTACTTCCGCATCCCGCGCGACACCCTGGTGGTTTGCCTGGGCAAGAGCACCTACGCGCGCTGCGGCATCATCGTCAACGTGACCCCGCTGGAGCCGGAATGGGAAGGCCACGTGACCCTGGAATTCAGCAACAGCACGCCGTTGCCGGCGCGCATCTACGCCAACGAGGGCGTGGCCCAGATGCTGTTCTTCCAGGCGGCATCCGATGACGTCTGCGAAACGTCGTACAAGGATCGTGGCGGCAAGTACCAGGGCCAGACCGGCGTGACCCTGCCGCGGACCTGATGACGGTGGGCCGTTTGTGGAGCCGAGCCATGCTCGGCTCTACATGAAAGAAGGCGGCGCAATGCGCCGCCTTCGTCATTTTCCGCGACCGAACAGCATGGCGATGCCGACGCCGACCAGTGCCACCGGCCACCACGTCAGCAGCAGCTTGGACAGGTTCAGGTGCGTCCAGCCGAGGTTGCTGGCAAGCATGAACAGGCCGATCAGGATCAGCAGGATGGCGGCAACGAGGTTGAATCGCATCGGGTCGGCGAAGGCTCAGGAGTGGGCCGGATATCCTAGCCGGTCCTTCCAGTAGGCGACATGCTGGTCCAGTGCCGGCGGCTCGTAGCGGTGTGCCGGGCCGCTGCCCCAGACCGGGCCCGGCCAGGCCGGATCGCCGTCATGGCGGCCGATCACGTGGAAATGCAGCTGGCGCACGATGTTGCCCAGCGCGCCGATGTTGATCTTCTCCACGCCGTCGGCGCCCTTCAGGGCCTTGCAGGCGCGGTTGAGCTCGGTGCGCAGCTTGTCCTGCTGCTCGCCGTCCAGCTCGATCCACTCGGTTACCCCGGCCAGGCGCGGTACCAGCACCAGCCAGGGGAATCGTTCGTCGTTCATCAGCCGCACTTGCGACAACGGTCCTTCGGCCACCAGCACGCTATCGGTGGCCAGGCGTGAATCGAGTTCGAATTCGCTCATCCAAGATGCTCCGAGAAGAAGTCCAGGGTGCGTTGCAGCGCCAGGGTGGCGCTGTCTGGATCATACGCATGTCCGACCTCGCGGTTGAAGGCGTGATCGGCCGGATAGACGAAGGTGGCCATCTGCGGCAGCTTCTCGCGGTGGGCCTGGACGGCCTCCGGCGGGATGCTCTTGTCCTGGGCACCGAAGTGGAAGATCACCGGGGCCTTGGGCGTCTCATCCAGGAACTGCACGTTGCGCGCGCCGTAGTAGCTGACCGAGGGCAGGCCCAGGCGCACTGCCGACAACATCGCCACGGTGCCGCCCCAGCAGTAGCCGACCGTGCCGACCTTGCCGTAGGGGGCCAGTCGGGTTGCCGCGGCGCGGACCACTTCCAGCGCCTTCTCCATGCCCAGCGCAGTGACCCGTTCCAGGCCGTCCTTCACGCCCTCGGGGCTGTAGGGGAGGGCGTCGGGGTCGGCATCGACACCATCGACCAGATCGAAGAACGACGGCGCCAGCACCGCGTAGCCCTCGGCGGCGAAGCGCTCGGCCACGCTGCGGATGTGCGGGTTGGCGCCGAAGATTTCCTGCACCACCACCAGCCCCCCACGCGGGGTGCCTTCCGGCAGGGCCTGCCAGGCCCGTACCGGGCCGTGATGCGTATCCAGGGTGATCCACTCGGCCATCGTCATCTTCCTCGTTGCAGGGAACAGGACTGCATTGTCGGCGCTGCGCGGGTTAGCGGCGTGTCAGCGGCTGTGCGGGATCGGGCGGCTGGCCGTTCAGAGCGAGGTCGCCAAGCGCGATGCTGGAAGCGGCATATGCGGCAGTGACTTCCGATGACACTCAGAACTTGCGAAACCCCGCATGGACCAGCGCCTTGCCAAGGATGCTGACCTTGCCGGGCTCAGGGCGATAGGGCGGGAAGTCTGTATTCACGCTCACCACGTAGAGGCCATCGCCCCGCTTCTGCAGCATCTTGATCTGCGTTTCGCCGCCAAGGGTGATGAGGTAGTAATCGTCACCGTCAAAGTGATCGAAGCTGGTATCGATCCAGACGATGTCGCCATCTTCCAATTTTGGCCGCATCGAGGGGCCGCGACCGGTGATGATCTGGATGCGTCCAGGCGGTGGCAGGAAGCCCAGCTTCCGTCGCACTTCCCATTCGGCAACCTCAATCGTTCTCATGACCTCGGGTGTGTCGTAGGTGGCACCCGTGTCTGCTTCCAGGACGTTGAAACGAACGTATCCCGGAGACGGTTCCATCTCGCCAACCGCCGGCTTGCCATCCGCAATGGAGCCTGTGGGCAGCATCGTGCCGTTACCGGTAGCAAGCCAGGATTCACTGACTCCCAGCACCTTGGCCGCCGCCAAGAGGTTCGCGCCACGCAGAAATTTTGCCTTTCCACTGAACCAGTTGTGGACGCTCGGTGCGGAAACGCCGACCTCTCGAGCCAAATGGGCCTGGGTGATCTGGGCATGTCCGAGTGCACGGACCAAACGTTCAGAAAGAGTGCTCATTAGGAAAGACTAATTCTTAACTAATTAGGAGTGGCTATTCACCAGAAAATTAGATGTGTCTAATTTTCGGGTTATGAAAAATCCTAGTGCTTCTACCGTCATCGATCGCCTGGGAGGGACCGGCAGCGTGGCCCGCCTATGCGAGGTGAGCTCCGCTTCCGTGAGCCAATGGCGCTTGAATGGCATACCGCCCGCAAGGCGACAGTTCCTGCAATTGTTGAGGCCCGAAGCCTTCCGCGAAGAAGACGATGGTGACCGTCGTTCCATACCGCCGGACGACGCGTGGTACACGCTGAGGCGGTAGGGTGCCGAACGGGCAGGGAATCAGCCCTCGTGTCGTTCAGAGGTGGCACACCAACCCCGGTATACTGGCGCCCTTTCAGGCCCCGGCCCCCAGGAACCCCTGCCACGCCGGCAGGGGCCCAGGCCCCCAGAGTCCCGCGATTCCATGTCCCAGCTGAACCCCAAAGTCGGCTTCGTCAGCCTTGGCTGCCCGAAGGCCCTCGTCGATTCCGAGCGCATCCTCACCCAGCTCCGCTCGGAGGGCTACGACATCGTTCCGTCCTACGATTCGGCCGACGTGGTGGTGGTCAACACCTGCGGCTTCATCGATTCGGCAGTGACCGAGTCGCTGGATGCGATCGGCGAGGCGATGAACCAGAACGGCAAGGTCATCGTCACCGGCTGCCTGGGCAAGCGCCCGGAACAGATCCGCGAGGCGTACCCGAACGTGCTGGCGGTGTCCGGCCCGCAGGACTACCAGAGCGTGATGGAAGCGGTGCACGAAGCACTGCCACCCAAGCACGATCCGTTCGTGGACCTGGTGCCCGACTACGGCATCAAGCTGACCCCGCGCCACTATGCGTACCTGAAGATTTCCGAAGGCTGCAACCACAAGTGCAGCTTCTGCATCATCCCGTCGATGCGCGGCAAGCTGGTCTCGCGCCCGGTCGACGAGGTGCTGCGCGAAGCCGAGCGCCTGGTGCGTGGTGGCGTGCGTGAACTGCTGGTGGTGTCGCAGGACACCTCGGCCTACGGCGTGGACGTGAAGTACGCCGAGAAGATGTGGCGCGACAAGGCCTACCAGACCCGCCTGAAGGCGCTGTGCGAAGGCCTGTCCGAGCTGGATGCGTGGGTGCGCATGCACTACGTCTACCCGTACCCGCACGTGGACGAGGTGGTGCCGCTGATGGCCGAGAACCGCATCCTGCCGTACCTGGACATCCCGTTCCAGCACGCCAGCCCGCGCATCCTGCGCCTGATGAAGCGTCCGGGCGCGGTCGAGAAGACCCTGGAGCGCGTGCAGAACTGGCGCCGCATCGCACCGGACATCACCGTGCGTTCGACCTTCATCGTCGGCTTCCCGGGCGAGACCGAGGCCGAATTCGAAGAGCTGCTGTCGTTCCTCGACGAAGCGCAGCTGGACCGCGTGGGCGCATTCGCCTACTCGCCGGTCGAGGGTGCCACTGCCAACGATCTGCCCGATGCCGTGCCGGAGGAAGTGAAGCAGGAGCGCCTGGCCCGCTTCATGGAGAAGCAGGCGCAGATTTCCGCCGCGCGCCTGGAAGCCAAGATCGGCACGGTGCAGCAGTGCCTGGTCGATGCCATCGAAGGCGACATCGCCGTGGCCCGCTCCAAGGCCGATGCGCCGGAGATCGATGGTCTGGTGCACATCCAGAACGCCGACCAGGTGCCGCTGCGCGTGGGCGAATTCGTCGACGTGGAGATCACCGAGAGCGACGAGCACGACCTGTACGGTGACGCGCTGGCGGCCGCCACCCGCCCGGCGTTCGATCTCAAGATGCTGTGACCGCCGCCGCCGGTGACAACGGCGGCCCCCGGCGCTTCGTGCCGCCGCCGCGTGCGGCGGTCGATCCGCAGGCATTCAGGCATCCGTTGTTTGGCGGGCTGCAGGACTTCCGTGATCTGCTGGACGGCACTGCATGGCCGTCCATCGCTGCGCTTGATGCACGGCTGGCGCTTCCTGGCCGACAGCTGGTCGAGCAGGACGCTGCGCTGCTGGCCGACGGTCTGCACTACGAGGTGCGCATCGCGCAGGGACGCATCGCCACCCGCGCCGACAACTGGCATGACCTGTTCAATGCACTGGCGTGGGCCCGCTATCCACAGCTCAAGCAGGCACTCAACGCGCAGCAATGCCGGCATGTCGAGGCGATGCCGCCGGGCCAGCGCAACCGCGCGCAGGCAGCACTGACCCAGTTCGACGAAACCGGTGTGATCGTGCGTGTGTGCGATCACGCGTTGCTGCGCGCATGGGATGGGCATGACTGGCCTGCATTGTTCGAGCCGACGCGCTGGCAGAGCGGTGACATCGCCATTGCTGCGGTACTCGGGCATGCGCTGATGGAACAGGCACTGCTGCCGGGGCGATTGCTGGTGGGCAAGTGCGTGGTGGTGCAGGGTGACGACGATGATGAAGCCTGCGTCGCAGCGGTGGCCGCGGCCATCGGCGAGGGCGGGGCGATCACCGATCCGGCGCAGCTGCGGCCGCTGCCGCTGGCGGGTATCCCCGGCTGGCATGAAAGGCAGGATGCCGTCTTCTACGCCAACACCGACTACTTCCGTCCGCTGCGTGCAGGTCGCGCGTACCCGCCGCCGTTGCTGCTGTCGCTGCTTCGGTAGAGTCGACTGTTAGTCGACTGCTCTGCCTGGATCCATGAAAATCCCGCGCTGCGCGCGAGAGTCGACTAACAGTCGACTCTACCGGGATGCGTACTCCACGCCGATCACCGCGAAGGTGAACTGCCCGCCGGGCAACTCCACCGAGAACTCGTCATCCAGCCGCTTCTTCAGCAGCGCCCTGGCCAGCGGCGAATCGATGCTGATCCAGCCCAGGCCGGCGTCGGTCTCGTCCGGGCCGACGATGCGATAGCGGCTGGTGTCGCCGCTGTCGACATTCTCCAGCTCCACCCAGGCGCCGAAGAACACCGCCTGTGGGTCGGTCGGCGTGGTGTCGACCACGCGCAGCGCTTCCAGCCGCTTGGTCAGGTAGCGCACGCGGCGGTCGATCTCGCCCAGCTGCTTCTTGCGGTAGGTGTACTCGGCGTTCTCCGAGCGGTCGCCCTCCGCAGCGGCTGCCGCCAGTGCCTTGACCACCTCCGGCCGTCGCACCCGCCATAGCTCGTCCAGTTCGGCCTTCAGCCGGGCGTGGCCGGCGGCGGTGATCAGCGCGGTGCTCTTTTCTGCGGGGGGACGCCAACGGGACATGCAGTACGACTTCTCTTGCGATGGGAAACGGGCGCGTCGCACCAGGCCTGGCGCGACGCGCGGAAACAACAGGTGACCCTCAGCGCTTGCCGCCGAAGATGCCGCCCAGGATGCCACGCACGATCTGGTTGCCCAGCTTGGTGCCGACGGTGCGCGTGGTCTGCTTGGCCATGGTCTCGATCATGCCCTGGCGGCGCTTGGTGCCGAAGATCGCGTCCTTGATCGACTGGCCGAAGCCTCCTTCCTGCGCCTCGTCCTGCTCGCGGCTGCGTGCGGCAGGTGCCTGCGCCCGCTCGGTCGCCTTCTGCGCGCGCTGCGCCAGCAGCTCCGCTGCCGACTCACGGTTGATCGCGGTGTCGTAGCGGGTGCCGACCGGGCTGCCGGCGCGCACCTGGGCGCGTTCGGCGTCGGTGATCGGCCCCATCCGGCAGCGCGGCGGCGCGATCATCGTCTGCTGCACCGGCATTGGTACGCCCTTGTCCTGCAGCGTGGAGACCAGCGCTTCACCGGTGCCAAGCTGGCTGAGCACCTTGGCCACGTCCAGTTTGGGGTTGGGCACGAAGGTTTCGGCCGCGGTCTTCACCGCCTTCTGGTCACGCGGGGTGAATGCGCGCAGTGCGTGCTGCACCCGGTTGCCGAGCTGACCGAGGATGTTGCCCGGCACGTCGTCGGGGAACTGCGAGCAGAAATACACGCCCACGCCCTTGGAACGGATCAGGCGCACGACCTGCTCGATACGCTGCACCAGCGATGGCGGCGCATCGTCGAACAGCAGGTGCGCCTCGTCGAAGATGAAGACCAGCTTCGGCTTGTCCAGGTCGCCCACTTCCGGCAGCTGCTCGAACAGTTCCGACAACAGCCACAGCAGGAAGGTGGAATACAGCTTGGGCTTGAGCACCAGCTGGTCGGCGGCGAGGATGCCGATCATGCCGCGGCCGTCGTGATTGACCCGCATGATGTCGGCCAGTTCCAGCGCCGGTTCGCCGAAGAAGTGCTCGCCGCCGTCCTGGGCCAGGCGCAGCACCGAGCGCTGGATCGCGGCGATCGACTGTGCGCTGACCAGCCCGTACTCGGTGGAAATGTCCTTGCGTTCCTCGGCCACCAGGCCGAGCAGGGCACGCAGGTCGTCCATGTCCAGCAGCAGCAGGCCACGGTCGTCGGCCAGCTTGAACACGATGTCGAGCACGCCGGCCTGGGTGTCGTTCAATTCGAGGATGCGCGACAGCAGGGTCGGGCCCATTTCGCTGACGGTGGTGCGCACCGGATGGCCGAGCTTGCCGTACAGATCCCAGAAAATGGTCGGGCTGGCGGCCGGGGCATAGTCGGCCACGCCGATCTCGGCGGCACGCTGCAACAGGTTCTCGGCACCGGTGCCGGGCACGGCCAGGCCGGACACATCGCCCTTCACATCGGCCAGGAACACCGGCACGCCCAGCCGCGAGAAGCCTTCGGCCAGGGTCATCAGGGTCACCGTCTTGCCGGTGCCGGTGGCGCCGGCCACCAGGCCGTGGCGGTTGCCGAGTTTCGGCAGCAGGGTGACGGCAACATCGTCGGTAGTGCCTTTGCCGAGCAGAATCGGATCCATGGTCCAGCCCTTGTAGTGAATAGCCCAATGTTAACGGGCAGGGGTGACGGTCCGAAGGTCCGGCTTGCCCCGACCTTGGCGCCGCCGCTACTCTGCCTGCCTGTTTCGCACACAGTGCCATCAATGCCCGTTCCTGTCCTGATTTCCCGCGGTTGGCCGCTGCTGGCCCTGGCCGGCCTGGTTTCCCTGGCGCCCGACGCCCATGCGCAACGGGTTTCGGCCCGGGACAAGGTGAGGGTCGATGCGCTGCAGCAGCGCATGACGGCCGCCGAGAAGCGTTACAGCGACGCCCTGCTGCTGGTCGCCAATGCCGACCCCAAGGGCAGCAACGAGGCCGACGCCGCGCTGGAGGACATGGAAGATGTCCTCAACGACTGCGTGAAGCAGAAGGGCTGCCAGATGGGCACGCTGCTGGCCAGCTACAAGCGCCTGCTCAAGCATGACGCCGATGCGGCGGCCAGCGATGACGTGGCCGACGAGGGCGGCGACCGCCTGGAAGCCGACCCCGACCATATCGGTCCGCTCACCGCCGATGTGCCCGAGGCGGCCCGCGCTGCCGCACTGCTGAACGACAAGCGCCACGCCTTCGACACGATGGTCGAGTACAACCCGGCGGTGCAGGCCGGCATCCGCCGCTGGCTGACCGACATGCGCCCGGCGCTGCTGACCAGCTATGAGAACTACCAGAACCTGCGCGCGGTGATGTGGCCGGAGTGGGAAAAGCGCGGGCTGCCCGAGGCGCTGCTGTTCGGCATCATGGCCAAGGAATCCAATGGTCGCGTGCATGCCTCCTCGCGTGCGGGTGCCGCCGGCCTGATGCAGTTCATGCCGGCCACCGGCCGCCGCTTCGGGCTGGGCCCGGACGGCACCGGTTTCGACACGCGTTTCGATGCGCGCAGCGCCGCCGAAGCCAGTGCCAGTTACCTCAACGAGCGCCTGCGCGAACTCAACAACAACGTGGAAATGTCGGTGGCCGCCTACAACGGTGGCGAAGGCCGCGCCGCGCGGGTGTTCAAGCAGAGCGCTGGCCAGAGCTTCTGGACCGACAGCGTCTACAACCAGTTCCCGGGCGAGACCAAGGACTATGTGCCGATGGTGATCGCGGCGGCCTGGATCTTCCTGCACCCGCAGCAGTACGGCGTGGAGTTCCCGAAGATCAGCGCGCAGCCGGCCACGCTGCGCCTGGCCAAGTCCACCACCATCTACGAACTGACCATCTGCCTGGGCAGCCACGGCACCCGTGATGGCTACATGCGCGCGCTGCGCAACCTCAATCCGCGCTATGAAGCCGATGGCTGGATTCCGGCCGGGACGCTGATCAACGCCACCACCCGCATCGCCGGCCTGTACCAGCGCAACTGCGTCAGTGGCCCGCGTGCGGACCTGGCCCGCACCCTGATCACCGCCGACCTGAACGCGGCGATCAAGCGCCCGACCGCGGCCAGCTACACCGGCAGCGTGGCGGTGGGCGGCGTGGTGCCGGTGGCCGATGCCGCAGCCTCGACCAGCGTGCCGACGACGCCCGTGGCGGCGGTGGCGAGCCCGCGCCCGGCGCCCCCCCGGGCAAAGCCGGTGCGCAGCCACAAGGTGGGCAAGGGCGAGACCCTGGGCGCCATCGCGGCGAAGTTCCAGTGCGACGTGCCGACCCTGGCCCGTGCCAACGGCCTGAAAGCCCCCGCCTACAGCCTGCGCCACGGCCAGACGCTGAAGCTTCAGGGCTGCGACAAGTAATCCCCCCACCCCTGGAACCCGCATGGACCTCGAAGACACCCGCAACCTGTTCGCCAACCTCCGCGAGAACACCGACTGGGACATCAGCGGCCCGTTGCTGTGGGGCTATTTCTTCGTCCATTCGACCGCCGGGCCGCTGCAGGCCCTGGCCGACCACCTGCAGGCGCAGGGCTACACCTTCGTCGAACTGTTCGAGCAGGAGCCGGAAGAAGGCGACGCGCCGTTCCATGTGCTGCATGTGGAGCGCGTGGAGATCCACGACGAAGCCTCGCTGGACCGCCGCAACCAGGAATTCGCGGCCCTGGCCACGGAAAAGGGCGTGGAAGACTACGACGGCATGGACGTCGGTCCGGCCCCGGCCCTGCAGTAACGCGCGTACGGTAGTGCCGGCCGCTGGCCGGCAATGCTCGACGCGTTGGATCAACGGAGATGCCGGCCAGCGGCCGGCACTACCGAAGCCTCAGCGCAGCCTGGCCAGCGCCTGGCCCAGCTGCACCGGGCTTTCGGCGCCCAGCTGCGGGGCGAACTCGGCGACGCCGGGCGGCAGCAGCACGATCACGGTCGAGCCATAGTTGAAGCGCGCCATCTCGGCGAAACGCTCCAGCCTGATGCCCTGGCCGCGGTAGTCCTTGCGGGTGATGCGGTCGCCGTAGGCCGGGATCTCTTCGCCGCTCCAGACCGTTTCCACGCCGGACACCAGCAGCGCCCCCACCATCACGCTGACCATCGGGCCGAAGCTGGTGTCGAAGTGGCAGACCAGGCGCTCGTTGCGCGCGAACAGGCGCGGCACGCCGTTCACCGCGGCCGGGCCGACGCTGAACAGGCGGCCCGGCACGTGCACGGTCTCGCGCAGGGTGCCGGTCCAGGGCATGTGCACGCGATGGTAGTCGCGCGGCGACAGGTAGACGGTGGCATACAGCCCGTCGTTGTAAGGCTTGGCATCCTCGTCGCTGCCCAGCAGCTCGGCCGCGGTGAACGACTGTCCCTTGGCCTGGAAGATGCGACCGGCCTCGATCTTCCCCAGTTGGCTGATGCGGCCGTCGGCCGGCATCACCAGGCTGCGCGGATCGGCATCGGCCACGCGCGCGCCCGGCTTCAGCGCACGGGTGAAGAACTGGTTGAAGGTGGCATAGCTGCGCGGGTCCGGGTTGGCCGCCTCATCCAGGTTGACGTTGAACTTGCGGGTGACGGTGTCGATCAGCCAGCGCGAGACGCGCGGATCGTCCGAGTACGCCAGCGAGCGCGCCATCGAAGACAGCAGTCGGTGGGGCAGGGCGTACGTCAGGGCGGTGGTGAGACTCATGGGGCGGTTTTCTCGGTCAGCTTCTGCAGGTCGCGGGCGATCGCCGGCGCGTTGAACGGGGGGCGCACCAGGCCGGCAAGGCGGCCCTGCGGGTCGAGCACGGCCAGGCTGGCCGAATGCTCGACGGTGTAATCCTCGGGGTTCTCGTCGAAGTGCTTGCCCGGCACCTTCTGGAACACGAAGCCCAGCGAGGTGGCGAAGCGCTCCAGCGAGGGAACGTCGGCGGTGGCGGCCAGGGTGTCCTTGTGGAAGCCGTGCACGTATTCGCCCAGGCGGGTGGCGCTGTCGCGGTCGGGGTCGACCGAGATGAACAGCACGCGCGGGCGCAGGCTGTCGGGCAGGGCCTCCCACTGGTTCTGCGCGCCGGCCAGCTCGGCCAGGGTGGTCGGGCAGACGTCCGGGCAGAAGGTGAAGCCCAGGAACACCAGCGTCCAGTGGCCCTTCAGCTCGCCGGGGATCAGGCGGGTGCCATCGGACTGCGCGAGGTTGAAATCGGGAAGCGCACGCGGCTGCGGGTACAGGGTGATCGCTTCGGTGGCCGGGGCGTCGGCCGGCGGCTTCGGCGCGAAGACCTGCTGCGCGGCCAGCAGGCCGAGCCCCGCCGCCAGGGCGATCAGCAGGATGATGCCGGCGTTGCGATTGAACATGGGGGCTCCCGCGCGAAATGGGCTCCATCATACCGGCTGCGGCCCGATCGTTTCCGCCGCAACGGATGCCGCCACGGGCGCCAGCCCCTATAATCGGGGGCCACTTTGCCCGCAGTACCGCCATGACCGCTGAAACGGCCGCCGAACTCCACACGATCATCGATCTGATCCGCTACGGCACCAGCCGTTTCAATGAAGCCGGGCTGACCTTCGGGCACAGCTACGACAACGCGCTGGACGAGGCGACCCAGCTGGTGCTGCACAGCCTGCATCTGCCCCACGACCTCGGCCCGGCCTACGGCCAGGCGCGCCTGCTGCAGGCCGAGAAGCAGCGCGTGCTGGACCTGTTCCAGCGCCGCATCGACGAACGCATTCCGGCCGCCTACCTGACCGGCGAGGCCTGGTTCGCAGGCCTCAGCTTCAAGAGCGATACGCGCGCGCTGGTGCCGCGTTCGCCGATCGCCGAACTGATCGAGTGCGGCTTCGAGCCGTGGCTGGCCGGCCGTGACGTGTACCGTGCGCTGGACCTTTGCACCGGTTCGGGCTGCATCGCCATCGCCATGGGCCACTACTACCCGAACTGGCAGGTGGACGGCGTCGACCTGAGCGACGACGCGCTGTCGCTGGCTGAAGAAAACCGCGAGCGGCTGCAGGCGTACAACGTCAACCTGATCAAGTCGGACCTGTTCAATGGCCTGTCTGGCCGCCACTACGACCTGATCGTCACCAATCCGCCGTACGTCACCAACGACGAGACCGATGCGCTGCCGCAGGAATACTCCTACGAGCCGGACATGGGCCTGCGTGCGGGTGACGATGGACTGGACCTGGTGCTGAAGATCCTGCGTGACGCGCCGCTGCACCTGAGCGAAGACGGCCTGCTGATCTGTGAAGTGGGCGAGTCCGAACAGCATCTGATCAAGCTGCTGCCGGAAGTCGATTTCGCCTGGATCGAATTCAAGGTCGGCCAGATGGGCATCTTCGCGGTTGAATGCCGCGAGCTGATCGCCCACAGCGCGCGCATCACCGAACTGGCGGCGCAGCGCCCGTGAGCTCCAATTCGTTCGGCAAGCTGTTCACCGTCACCACGTTCGGCGAGTCGCACGGGCCGGCCATCGGCTGCGTGATCGATGGCTGCCCGCCGGGGCTGGCGCTGGACGCGGCCGAATTCGCCCACGACCTGCAGCGCCGCGCCACCGGCAAGAGCCGGCATACCTCGGCGCGCCGCGAGGCCGATGAGGTCGAGATCCTGTCCGGCGTGTACGAGGGCATGACCACCGGCACCCCGATCGCGCTGCTCATCCGCAACACCGATCAGCGCAGCAAGGATTACGCCAACATCGGCCAGCAGTTCCGGCCGGGCCATGCCGACTACAGCTACTGGCACAAGTACGGCATCCGCGACCCCCGCGGTGGCGGCCGTTCCTCGGCGCGCGAGACCACCATGCGCGTGGCCGCCGGCGTGGTCGCCAAGAAGTGGCTGGCCGAGCGCTTCGGCGTCACCGTGCGTGGCTACCTGTCGCAGCTGGGCGACATCACCCCGGCCGGCTTCGACTGGTCGGCGGTGGAAGACAACCCGTTCTTCTGGCCGCACGCCGCGCAGGTGCCCGAGCTGGAGGCGTACATGGATGCGCTGCGCAAGTCCGGTGATTCGGTCGGTGCCTGCGTGGACGTGGTCGCCGACAACGTGCCACCGGGCTGGGGCGAGCCGATCTACGGCAAGCTCGACGGCGAACTCGCCGCCGCGCTGATGAGCATCAACGCGGTGAAGGGCGTGGAGATCGGTGATGGTTTCGCCAGCGCCGCGCAGAAGGGCACCGAGCATCGTGACCTGCTGACCCCGCAGGGCTTCGCCAGCAACCATGCCGGCGGCATCCTCGGCGGCATCTCCACCGGCCAGCCGGTGGTCGCTTCGATCGTGTTGAAGCCGACCTCCAGCCTGCGCCTGCCGGGCCCGTCGCTGGATACGGCCGGTAACGTGGTCGAGGTGGTCACCACCGGCCGCCACGATCCCTGCGTCGGCATCCGAGCCACCCCGATCGCCGAGGCGATGGTGGCGATGGTGCTGATGGACCAGGCGCTGCGCCATCGTGCGCAGTGTGGCGATGTCGGCACGATCACCCCGCGCATTCCCGGGCAGATCGATGGCTGACACGCGGCCGACGGTGTGGGTGAGCCAGCCGCTGATCGATGCGGCCATCGCGCCGCTGCGCGATCGCGTGCAGCTGCGCGTCACCGACACCGTTACCGCCTGGTCGCCGCAGCAGATCGCCGAGCGGCTGGCCTCAGTCGACGGCGCGATCATCACCCTCAACGAGCGCATCGGCGCGGCCCAGGTGGCCGACGCGGCGCAGCTGCAGGTGATCGCCAACGTGGGCGTTGGCTACAACAATCTGGATGTCGATGCGCTCAGCGCGGCCGGCATCCTGGCCAGCAACACCCCGGACGTCCTGACCGAGACCACCGCCGATCTCGGCTTCGCCCTGCTGATGGCCACCGCGCGCCGCATCACCGAATCCGAGCGCTGGCTGCGCGAAGGCCAGTGGCAGCAGTGGTCGTTCCAGACCATGCTGGGTGCCGACATCCATGGCAGCACGCTCGGCATTCTCGGCATGGGCCGCATCGGCCAGGGCATCGCCCGCCGCGGCGCACATGGTTTCGGCATGAAGGTGCTCTACCACAACCGCTCGCAGCTGCCGGCCGACACCGAAGCGGCGCTGGGTGCCACCTACGTGGACCTGGATACGCTGCTTGCGCAGTCCGACCACCTGCTGCTGGTGCTGCCGTACACCCCGGCGTCGCATCACCTGATCGATGCCGTCGCGCTGGCGAAGATGAAGCCGTCGGCCACGCTGGTGAACATCGCCCGTGGCGGCCTGGTCGATGAAATCGCATTGGCCGACGCACTGGCCAACGGTCGCCTGGCTGCAGCGGGCCTGGATGTGTACGAGGGTGAGCCGGCAGTGCGCCCGGAACTGCTGGCGCTGCGCAACGTGGTGCTGACCCCGCACATCGGCAGCGCCTCGCTGGCCACGCGAACGGCGATGGTACAGCTGGCCGTGGATAATCTGGTTGCCGGGCTCGGCCTGGACGGCGATCCGTCGCGCATGCCGAGCGCGATCAACGCTGACGCGGCGATGGCCGCGCGCGTGACTCTGGGCAAAAAAACCGGGAAACGATAGGGAACCTCCGCGCGCCCCGCTTGAGGAGGTTCCCCGAACCCTGCTGTCGTGCGTGATTTTTCTCCATCCCCCGTTTTCGTGAGAGTTTCCCCCCATGAGCAATGCACAGCGCAGTTTCCACGTCGCCGTCGTCGGTGCCACCGGCGCGGTTGGCGAGACCATGTTGTCGATCCTTGAAGAACGTGATTTCCCGGTCGGTACCCTGAGCGTCCTGGCCTCCGAGCGTTCGGCCGGTGGCGAGATCGAGTTCAACGGCCAGAAGGTCACGGTGCAGGATCTGGCCACTTTCGACCCGACCGGCGTCGAGATCGCCCTGTTCTCGGCCGGTGGCAGCGTGTCGAAGGAGTACGCGCCGAAGTTCGCCGCTGCCGGTGCGGTGGTGATCGACAACTCCTCGGCCTTCCGTTACGACGACGACGTGCCGCTGGTGGTGTCCGAGGTCAACCCGGACCAGGTCGGCAACCGTCCGCGCGGCATCATCGCCAACCCGAACTGTTCGACCATGCAGATGCTGGTGGCGCTGGCGCCGCTGCACCGCAAGTACGGCATCGAGCGCATCAACGTGTCCACCTACCAGTCGGTGTCCGGTGGTGGCCGTTCGGCGATGGAAGAGCTGGGCAAGCAGACCGGCCAGCTGCTCAGCTTCCAGGAAATCGATCCGCAGCGCTTCCCGGTGCAGATCGCCTTCAACCTGATCCCGCACATCGACGACTTCCAGGACAACGGCTTCACCAAGGAAGAGATGAAGCTGGTCTGGGAAACCCGCAAGATCCTCGGCGACGACAGCATCCTGGTGAACCCGACCGCAGTGCGCGTGCCGGTGTTCTACGGCCATTCCGAGTCAGTGGCGATCGAGACCCGCGACAAGGTGACCGTGGCCGAAGCGCGTGCGCTGCTGGAGCAGTCGCCGGGCATCGAAGTGGTGGATCGCCACGAAGCGGGTGGCTACCCGACCCCGGTCACCCACGCCTCGGGCACCGACGCGGTGTACGTCGGTCGCATCCGTGAGGACCTGTCGCACCCGCGCGGCCTGAACCTGTGGATCGTCTCGGACAACGTGCGCAAGGGCGCGGCACTGAATGCCGTGCAGCTGGCTGAGCTGGTCGCCGCCGAACAGCGCTGAGCAGCGAGGTTGGCTCACCGGTAGTGCCGGCCGCTGGCCGGCATTGCCGCAGGTCGTCCATCGGTGGGTGCGGACCTTGGTCCGCACGCTTTATAGTGTCGCCCATGAATAAACGGGCCAGGGGCGCAACGCGCCCGCTCAGCTATCTTTCCGCCGCGCTGCTGGCCCTGGCCAGCAGTTCGGCGCTCGCCCTGGGCTTGGGCGACATCCGTGTCCTGTCCAAGCCGGGCCAGCCCTTGCTGGCCGAGATCCCGGTGGTCTCGGCCGACCCGTCCGAGCTGGAAAACCTGAGGGTGGCGCTGGCTTCGCCGGTCACCTTCGAGCGCGTCGGCCTGCAACGGCCGACCGGGCTGGTCAGCGAACTGCAGTTCGAACTGACCCGCAACGCGCAGGGCAGGGCGGTGGTGCGGGTGACCTCGCAGGCGCCGGTCGAGACGCCGTCGCTGAGCTTCCTGATCGAGGCCGACTGGGGCCAGGGCCGGCTGGTCCGCGAGTACTCGGCGCTGGTCGATGCACCCTCCAGCGCGCTGGCCGTGGCCGAGCCGGAGATCGTCGCACCGGCCGGCACCCTGTCCAATACCATCACCCGCGAGCCGGCACCGGCACCGGCACCGGTGGCAGAGGCGGCCGGTGCGCCGCCGTCCGCGCCTGCGCCCACGCCGGCACCGGCACCGGCACGACCGCGTGCGGCGCCCGCGCCGGTTGCGGCCGCTCCGGCCGATGGCAGTGTCACCGTACAGCGCGGCCAGACGTTGTCGCAGATCGCCAGCGCGGTGGCGCGTGGCAACCAGGTCAGTCGTGATCGCGCGATGATTGCCCTGCTGCGCGCCAATCCCGAAGCCTTCATCCGTGGCAACGTGAACCTGCTCAAGCAGGGCGCAGTGCTGCGCATGCCAGGCAGCGATGCGCTGGCGGCGGTCGATGCTGCCGAAGCAGCTGCACTGGTGCGCGAGCATGCGGCGCAATGGCGGCAGGCACGTACCGTGCCGCAGCCAGCAGGTACGGTCGCAGCGGTGGCCAAGGCAGAAACCGCGAACGCCACGTCCCCGTCGGCGGCCAGCGGCGCACGGCTTGAAATCGCCCCGGCGCTGGCGTCCGACGCCGCGAACGCGGGCACAACCACCGGCACCGCTGCCGGCAGCGAGGGTGACATGATGGGCAACGAGCAACTGCGCCAGGCGCGTGAGGACATCGCTACCCGCGATGCCGAGATCGGCGAGCTGAAGCAGCGCGTGGCCGATCTGGAGAAGCTGAAGGAACAGCAGCAGTCGCTGATCGCGATGAAGGACAACGACCTGGCTGCCGCGCAGCAGCGTCTGGCCCAGGCGCCGGGCAGCCGCGACGCGGCAACGCCGTGGTACTGGCTGGGCCTGCCCGTGCTGTTGCTCGCCGCGGCGGCGGCCTGGCTGCTGCGCCGGCGCAAGCCGTCGCCGTTGCCGCCGCTGCGCGAAGAAGGCGATGCCACTGGCCTGGCTGCGGCGGTGCCGGCAGGTGCGGCGCTGGATACGCTGGCCGAGCAGTCCTCGTGGTCGTCGGTGGTGGACGACGGTGGCCGCCAGGAGCCCGCCATGCCGGCCTGGGCGACCGCAACCGAGGTGCAGGAGGACGTGGCTGCCGAACCGATCGCCGACGTCGCCGCCCAGGCTGACTGGCAGGCGCAGACGCTGCGCGATGACGAAGTGGTGGAGCTGCCCGAGGCCGTGACCGATCTGCCGCGCTGGGACGAGCCGGTGCCCACGCAGGACATCCCCGTGCCGGATGAGCTGGTCGCGCAGGCGGTCCCTGACGAGATCGCGGTGCCCGACTATGCGCTGCATGCCGAGCAGCAGCCGCAGTTCCGTGGCGTGTTCGATCTGCCGGCCGAAGCGCATGAGAGTCCGGCGCAGGCCGATGCTCCACACCACGAAGACACCCCGTCGACTGCGGCTGTAGCCGACGGCGACGCCGGTTGGGCGCCGCGTGCCGGCCAGGAACGGCTGGAACTGGCCATCGCCTATCTGGATCTGGGCGATGCGCAGACCGCGCGTACCCTGCTGCTGGAAGTCGCCGAGGGTGGCGATCTGCATAGCCAGGCACAGGCCCGCGAGCTGCTGGCGCGCCTGCCGTGACCGAACCCGCCGACAAGGACCGTGCCATGAGCCGCGAGCGCCGCATCGACTACGTTGAATTCGCCTCCTCTGATCCGGTGGCCACCCGTGCCTTCTTCGAGAAGGTGTTCGGCTGGTCGTTCGTCGACTATGGCAGCGACTACACCGCCTTCGACGATGGTCGCCTGCAGGGCGGCTTCTTCCGCGGTCAGCCGCAACGGGCCAGTGACAGCGGCGCACCGCTGCTGGTGCTGTATGCCGACCACCTGGCCCCGGTCGAGGCGGCGGTGCGTGATGCCGGCGGCGAGATCGTGCGCCCGGTGTTTTCCTTCCCCGGGGGCAGCCGCTTCCAGTTCGTCGAGCCCGGTGGCAACGAACTGGCGGTGTGGTCCGAACGCGACCCGGCGTGAGCGCCGCCCCACACGCAGCATCGAGGTAGCACATGCGTTACGCGCTTGGCGTCGAGTACGACGGCAGCGATTTCAGGGGCTGGCAGAACCTGGGCGAGGGTGGTCCCAGCGTGCAGGCCAGCCTTGAACTGGCCCTGTCGTCGGTCGCCGATGCGCCGTTGCAGGTGGTCTGCGCCGGTCGCACCGATGCCGGCGTGCACGGCCAGTGCCAGGTCGTGCATTTCGACACCGACGTGGTGCGCGATCCGCGCGCCTGGATGCTCGGCACCACCACCCGCCTGCCGCGCTCGATCGCGGTGCGCTGGTGCGTGCCGGTGGCCGATGATTTCCACGCCCGTTTTTCCGCGCGCGCGCGCCGCTACCGCTATCGGCTGCTCAACCGCGAAGTGCGGCCGGCGCTGGGCCGCCAGACCCTGAGCTGGGAGCGGCGGGCGCTGGACGAGACCCTGATGCATGCCGCCGGCCAGGCGCTGCTTGGCGAGAACGACTTCAGCGCGTTCCGATCGGTGCAATGCCAGGCGCTGCATGCGCGGCGCGAACTGCAGTCGCTGCAGGTCAGCCGCCAGGGCGAGGTGATTGAAGTGGCGGTGCAGGGCAATGCATTCCTTCATCACATGGTCCGCAATATCGTCGGATCCTTGATCCTGGTGGGCAGCGGCGAAAAACCGGTGGACTGGATCGCCGAACTGCTGGCCGGGCGCGATCGCACCGTAGCCGGTCCCACCGCACCGCCGCAGGGCCTGGTGTTCCTTGGGCCCCTGTACCCCGACAACTGGCATCTGCCCGCCGAGGTCACGCTATGAGCCGTTCCTACTACCGCACACGCATCAAGTTCTGTGGCATGACCCGCGCCGGCGACGTCCGCCTGGCCGGTGAGCTGGGCGTGGACGCAGTGGGTTTCATCTTTGCCCGCGAGAGCAGCCGCCGGGTCGCCCCGGCCGAAGCGCGCGCGATGCGCCAGGCGATCGCGCCGATGGTCGACGTGGTGGCGCTGTTCCGCAACAACAGCAAGGAAGAAGTGCGCGAGGTGCTGCGCACGGTGCGGCCGACCCTGCTGCAGTTCCATGGCGAGGAAGACGAGAGCTTCTGCCGCAGTTTCAACATGCCGTACCTGAAGGCGATCGCCATGGGCGGGCGCGAAGAGGTCAACGCCCGTACCCTGCAGCTGCGCTATCCCAGCGCCGCCGGCTTCCTGTTCGACAGCCACGCGCCCGGCGGCGGTGGCGGCACGGGTGTCGCATTCGACTGGGGCCGCATCCCGACTGGCCTGCACCGCCCGTTCCTGCTGGCCGGCGGCCTGAACCCGGACAACGTCTATGACGCCGTGCTGGCCACGTTGCCGTGGGGCGTGGATGTCTCCAGCGGCATCGAACTGGAGCCAGGGATCAAGGATGGCTACAAGATGCGCACCTTTGTCGAGGAAGTGCGTCGCGCGGACTGCACCGTTCTGGAGTGATCGGAATCACTGTCTGCATCAGGGAAAGCGGCGGGCTGGCCCAGGTCAGCCCAGCTGCGAGCTGACCCAATCGGCCAGCGCATCCACGCGCGCATCGGCCAGGCCCTCCGGTCGCGCCAGCACCCAGAAGCCGCCGGTGGCGGTAAATCCCCACGGCGCGATCAACCGCCCCGCTGCTAGATCCTCGGCCACCAGCGGCTCGGGCGCGATCGCCGGGCCCAGCCCGGCTACCGCTGCCTCCAGCAGGTAATACAGGTGCTCGAAAGCGGTGCCCAGCTGCAGCTTCGATGCGTCCAGGTCATGTGCCTGCGCCCAGGCCGGCCACGCCTGCGGTCGTGAGCTGGTGTGCAGCAACGTTTCCTGCAGCAATGCCGAGGGCGGGACATGCCGCAGGCGCTGCGCCGCCGGGTGGGAGGGGGCCACCACCACGCCAACGCGTTCCGGCGCCAGTTCGCGCACCTGCCAGCCGCGCGGCCAAGGCCCCTGCGCCAGCAGCAGGACCGCATCCAGCGCGGCCTGGGCCTCGGTGAAGCTGCCGTCCAGTGCCGACCACTGCAGGCGCACGCCGGGCAGGGTGGCCTGCAGCGCGGGCAGTCGCGGGATCATCCAGCGCGCCAGTACGCTGCCGCTGCAGCCCAGCACCAGTGCCGGGGATGCCGTCGGCCGCCGCAGTTCGCGCACGCAGTCTTCAATGCCGGTGAACGCCTCGCTGCATGCCATCTGCAGGCGGGTGCCTGCGGCGGTCAGGCGCAGGCCGCGACCGGCACGCTGGAACAAGGCCATGCCCAGATGGTCCTCCAGCAGCTTCAGCTGCCGGCTGACCGCACCGTGGGTGACATGCAGGTCCTGTGCGGCGCGGCCGACTCCGCCCAGGCGGGCGGTGGCCTCGAACGCGCGCAGCGCGTTGAGCGGCGGGAGCTGGGAGATGCTCATGTGAGATTTCCTGACAATATGCGCCAGATAATATCCATTTTCCGGTCACGACCCGTGCGCTAGAGTATCCACCTGTCTTGAACCACCGGTCGCTTCCATGTCTGCCTCCCCCATTGCCGACTACCACGCCTTCCCGGATGCCCAGGGCCACTTCGGCCGCTACGGTGGCAGTTTCGTTGCCGAAACCCTGGTCGGCCCACTGCAGGAGCTGGCCCAGGCCTATGACCAGGCCCGCCAGGACCCGGCCTTCCAGGCGGCCTACGACAAGGACCTGGCCCATTATGTTGGCCGTCCCAGCCCGATCTACCACGCTCAGCGCCTTAGCGATCACGTTGGGGGCGCGCAGATCCTGCTCAAGCGCGAGGACCTGAACCACACCGGCGCGCACAAGATCAACAACACCATCGGCCAGGCCCTGCTGGCGGCGCGGATGGGCAAGAAGCGCATCATCGCCGAGACCGGCGCCGGCCAGCATGGCGTGGCCAGCGCCACCGTCGCCGCGCGGCTGGGCCTGGAATGCGTGGTGTACATGGGCGCCACCGATATCGAGCGGCAGAAGATCAACGTCTACCGCATGAAGCTGCTCGGCGCGACGGTGGTGCCGGTCACCTCCGGCTCGGCCACCCTGAAGGATGCGCTCAACGAAGCGATGCGCGACTGGGTGACCAACGTGCAGGACACCTTCTACATCATCGGCACCGTCGCCGGTCCGGACCCGTACCCGCGCATGGTGCGCGATTTCAATGCCATTGTCGGGCGCGAAGCACGCGAACAGATGCTGGCCGAGTACGGCTGCCTGCCCGATGCGATCACCGCCTGCGTCGGCGGCGGCAGCAACGCCATCGGCCTGTTCCATGCCTTCCTCAACGATCGCCAGGTCGAGATCGTCGGCGCCGAAGCGGCAGGTGATGGCATCAGCACCGGTCGCCATGCGGCGTCGATCGCCGCCGGTCGCCCGGGTGTGCTGCATGGCAACCGCACCTACGTGTTGTGCGACGACGACGGCCAGATCATCGAAACCCATTCGGTCTCGGCCGGCCTGGATTATCCGGGCGTCGGCCCGGAGCACGCGTTCCTGGCCGATACCGGCCGCGCACGCTACCTCGGCATCACCGATGAAGAGGCGCTGCAGGCGTTCCATCTGCTGGCGCACACCGAAGGCATCCTGCCCGCGCTGGAATCCAGCCACGCGCTGGCGCAGGCGATCAAGCTGGCGCGCGAGCGTCCACGCGACCAGATCGTGCTGTGCAACCTTTCCGGCCGCGGCGACAAGGACGTGCATACCATCGCCGCGCGCGAAGGCCTGGTACTGTGAATTGCATGCTGCGCCATGGCGGGGCGTGGGTGCTGGCGGTCGGCCTGGGCGGTTGCGCGCCGCCCGATCCGCCGGTGCTGGCGCCGGCGCCGGCGTCCCCGGCGGCGATCGCCCCGGCACGCCAGGTTGCCAGCAACGACGATGCTGCAGCACATCGGCCAATCGAAGACGCACCGTTGTCTGGCGCAGACGATGCCGCCGATGAGGACAGTGCGCCGGCGGTGGTTTCGGTGGCCCTGGACCATGCCGGCGAGGTGCTCATCGGCCAACCTTTCAGTGAACTGCAGAGCGAAGGGCAGTGGCACTCGGCCGGGCTGAGCGAGGCGACCTCGGGGCGCTGCGAGTATTACGAGCGCGGCACGCTGCCTGAAGGCGTGGCGATGATGGTGCAGGACGGCGACGTGGTGCGTTTCGACCTGGCCCCCATCGACGATTCGGGCCAGGTGGTGATCCAGCCGGGGCCGTTCGGCCTGCACCTGGACATGCCGCGCGCGCAGGCCCTGCAGCGGCTGCCCAAGGGCGTCTCCGCCCAGCCTTATGGCAATGATGTGGAGGCCGGCGAGACCCTGCTCTGGCAGGACCCCGGTTCCGACCTGGCGATCCGCGTGGAGATCGTCGACGGCACCGTATCCCGAATGTACTGGGGCGCCAGCGGCGCCGTTGACCTGATCGAAGGATGTACCTGACATGTCCGTATCCCGACTTGATGCCTGTTTCCAGCGCCTGCGCGAGCAGCAGCGCAAGGCGTTGATCCCCTTCATCACTGCCGGCGATCCCTCGCTGGAGGCTACCGTGCCGGTCATGCACGCATTGGTCGAGGCCGGCGCCGATGTGATCGAACTGGGCGTTCCGTTCTCCGACCCGATGGCGGACGGACCCACCATCCAGCGCAGCTCCGAGCGCGCGCTGGCGCGCGGTGCCGGCAGCCGCTACGTGCTGCAGGCCGTCGCGCAGTTCCGGGAGCGTGATGCGCAGACCCCGGTGGTGCTGATGGGCTATCTGAATCCGGTGGAGATCCATGGCTACGCTGCGTTCGCCGGCGCCGCGGTGAAGGCCGGCGTGGATGGCGTGTTGCTTGTCGATCTGCCGCCGGAAGAAGCCGGTGACGCACAGCAGGCCTTCGAGGCGGCCGGCCTGGCGCTGGTGCTGCTGGCGTCGCCCACCACCAGCGAAGCGCGCGCCGACAAGCTGCTGGCCCTGGCGCGAGGCTACCTGTACTACGTCAGCTTTGCCGGTGTCACCGGTGCGTCCGAGCGGTTGGACAGTGATGCCGCCAGCGCGCGCCTGCAGGCACTGCGCGAGCGCGCCTCGGTGCCGGTCGTGGCAGGCTTCGGCATCAAGGACGCGGCCAGTGCCGCGGCGATGGCGCGGCAGGCCGACGGCGTGGTGGTGGGCAGCGCACTGGTGGCGGTGCTGGCAGAGGCGGGCTCGGCGGAAGACGCCGCGCAGCGCGCCGGGGCCTTCCTCGCTCCGTTGCGGCAGGCGCTGGACGCGTAGCGGTCGCGCCGGC
The DNA here is from genome assembly GCF_059369755.1 of Stenotrophomonas sp. YJH_SMC_57. NCBI lineage: Bacteria > Pseudomonadati > Pseudomonadota > Gammaproteobacteria > Lysobacterales > Lysobacteraceae > Stenotrophomonas > Stenotrophomonas sp. YJH_SMC_57. The sequence goes on along the minus strand of NZ_JCAFSZ010000001.1, from coordinate 8,825 downwards.
CACTGGCCGGCATCCTCCTCACCCGCCTGCGTACAGGGGACTGCCGGCCAGCGGCGGGCACCACCCGGACCTAAACGTACGTCCCAGCATGGTTTTTTCCTGCTGGCCCGGGCACCGCAAGGGGTGCACGGGCGGGGGCAGCGGAGCTAGACTGTCCGCCTTTGCGGCCCCCGGGCCGCCCTGAACGGAAGTGTCCTCCCGCATGAGTTGGCTCAGCAAGTTGATGCCGTCCGGCATCCGCACCGACAACACCCCCAGCAAGAAGCGCAGCGTCCCCGAGGGCCTGTGGGAAAAGTGCAGCAACTGCGGCAGCGCGTTGTACCGTCCGGAACTGGAAGAAAACCTGGAAGTCTGCCCGAAGTGCGGCCATCACATGGCGATCCGTGCGCGTGCGCGGTTGGCGGCCCTGTTCGACGCCGACAGCACCACCGAGATCGGTGCGCGCCTGGGCCCGACCGACCTGCTCAAGTTCAAGGACCAGAAGAAGTACAGCGAGCGCATCAAGATCGCGCAGAAGAACACCGGCGAGTACGACGCGCTGATCGCCATGCGCGGCCTGCTCAAGGGGCGCGCGCTGGTGGCTTCGTCGTTCGACTTCGCCTTCATGGGCGGCTCGATGGGTTCGGTGGTCGGTGAGCGCTTCGCGCTGGCTGCCGAAACCGCAGTCGAGATCGGCGCCCCTTACGTGTGCTTCTCGCAGAGCGGCGGTGCACGCATGCAGGAAGGCCTGTTCTCGCTGATGCAGATGGCCAAGACGTCGGCCGCGCTGGGCAAGCTGCGCGAAGCCGGCCTGCCGTACATCTCGGTGCTGACCCATCCGACCACCGGTGGCGTATCGGCATCGTTCGCGATGCTGGGCGACATCAACATCGCCGAGCCGCAGGCGCTGATCGGCTTTGCCGGCCCGCGCGTGATCGAGCAGACCGTGCGTGAGAAGCTTCCGGAAGGTTTCCAGCGCTCGGAGTTCCTGCTGGAGCACGGCGCCATCGACCAGATCTGCGACCGCCGCGAAATGCGCGACCGCCTGTCCGACCTGCTGGCGATGCTGGGCCGTCAGCCGGCGCCGGAGGTGGTTTGATGGGGGGCCGCAAGTACTTCGGTACTGATGGCATCCGCGGGCGGGTTGGCCAAGGCGTGATCTCGGCGGACTTCGTGCTGCGCCTGGGCAATGCCCTGGGGCGTGTGCTGGTCGCCCAGCGCGGCCAGGACGGGCGCCGGCCGATCGTGCTGATCGGCAAGGACACCCGCATTTCCGGCTACATGTTCGAAGCTGCACTGGAAGCCGGGCTGGTCGCCGCCGGTGCCGACGTGCAGCTGCTCGGCCCGATGCCGACTCCGGCGGTCGCATTCCTGACCCGCACGCTGGGCGTGGATGCCGGCATCGTCATCAGCGCTTCGCACAATCCGCACTACGACAACGGCATCAAGTTCTTCTCCGCCCAGGGCGAGAAGCTCGACGATGCCACCGAACTGGCGCTTGAGGCGGCGCTGGATCTACCGTTCACCACCGCCGAATCAGAAAAGCTGGGCAAGGCGGCGCGGGCGCGCGAGGCGGTCGGCCGCTACATCGAGTTCTGCAAGGCCAGCGTGCCGCGCGCCTTCGATCTGCGCGGCCTGCGCCTGGTGCTGGATTGCGCGCACGGCGCCACCTACCAGATCGCACCGCTGTTGTTCCGTGAGCTGGGGGCCGAGGTGATCGGCATCGGCGCCGAACCCAATGGCATCAACATCAACGCCGGGGTCGGCTCCACCCATATCGACAATCTGGCCGCCAAGGTCCGCGAGACCCGCGCCGATCTCGGCATCGCCTTCGATGGTGACGGTGATCGCGTGCTGATGGCCGACGACCAGGGCAATCCGGTTGACGGCGATGACCTGCTGTACATCCTGGCGCGCGCGTGGAAGGCCGAAGGTCGCCTGCATGGCCCGGTGGTCGGCACGCTGATGAGCAACTACGGCGTGGAGAAGGCCTTCGCCGACCTGCAGATTCCGTTCGAGCGCAGCAACGTCGGTGACCGTTACGTGCACCAGGCGCTGATTGAAGGCGGTGGCGTGCTGGGTGGTGAAGCCTCCGGCCACCTGCTGTGCCTGGACCGGGCAACCACTGGCGATGGCATCATCAGCGCCCTGCAGGTACTGGTGGCGCTGCGCAGCAGCGGGCAGACCCTGCGCCAGGCGCTGAAGGGGCTGGTGCGGGTACCGCAGAAGACGGTCAACGTGCGGCTGGGCAATGTCTCGGCCAAGGCCACGGTGCAGGCCGACCGCGTGCAGGCCGCGCTGGCCGTCGCGCAGCAGTCGGTGGCTGGTCGTGGCCGTGCGTTCCTGCGCCCGTCCGGTACCGAGCCGGTGGTGCGGGTCACGGTGGAAGCCGATGACGCAGCGCTGATGCAGGAGACGCTGGACCGTCTGTCAGCTGCGGTCCGTGAAGCCGCTGCCTGAGTCCGGCTGCCGTACAACCTGACACCACGACATGGCCGCCTTTGCGGCCATGTCGTTTTCCAGCGAGGGTGACTGAACCGATCGCGACCGGCGATCACGTTCAGCTGTGGCTGTGCGCTTTGTGACATGGCGTGAACGATACGCGGCGTATTCCCGGGATCAGGATCTCGTGCCTGCATGCAGGCGCCGCGCAGGCCGGGACCCGGTCGGAGCCGTTCGTGCTCCATCCTTTCACTGTTGTTGCAAGGACCATGACCATGAACACTTCATTGCGCTGCGGCCGCTGCCTGCTGGCAGGTGCGCTGCTGGTGCTGCCGTTGCTGGGTGGCGTCTCCATTGCGAGCGCCGAACGTCGTCCCGAAGGTGGGCCGCACATGTCCGCCCCGCGCGAGGAGCCGATGCGCGCGCCGTGGGGCTACCCAAGGATGGAACGCCCGCGCGAGCTGGGCAATGCACGGCCGGCGTTCCGCGAGGAGTACCGGCACAATTTCCGCGCCGACCATGCCTTCCGCATCGGGCCCTACCATCCACCGGTGGGCTATGCGTACCAGCGCTGGCACTACGGCCAGTACCTGCCGCGTCCGTACTGGATCGGCGACTACATCCTCAACGACTTCTGGCTGTTCGGCCTGGACATGCCGCCGATGGGCTACGAATGGGTGCGCTACGGCCCGGATGCGCTGCTGATCAACACCGGCAACGGCGAGATCGTGCAAGCCGTGTACGGGCGCTTCTTCTGAGGCCGACACAGGCCTCCCGCGCCGCAGCGGGCGGGGGAGGCCCTTGCGCTCAGGGCCCCGGCACCATCTTCTTCTGGCGCGCCTTGAAGCCATTGAACAGCGGTGCGATCAGCGGGTTGTAGCTCTGCGCGATGCGCTTGCGCAGCCAGCTGGCCGGGCGGTTGCGGATCGCAAACCGGTAGATGCGCTCCGGATCACCGCCCACCACGTTACGGCCGAACGGGTGGGTGGTGTGCAGGTAACGGAAACCCTGCTCGCGTGCCACTTCAATGTGGTCCTGGTCGAAATCGCCGTAGGGCCAGCACAGCGTGTCGGATACTTCGCCCAGCTTTTCCTGCAGCACGTCGCGCGAGATCGCCAGGTCGTGGCTCAGGCCGGCGCGGCGCTGTGCACGGTCCAGGTCGTCGCGGCGCAACCAACGGGTATGGGTGTGGGTGTGGCAGTGCACTTCGAAGGTGCCGGCGGCGATGGCGGCCCGCGCTTCGCTCCAGCGCATCATCACATCATCGCTGCGGTTCTGTTCGTAGATCGCCGCTTCGCAGCCACGATGGTCCGGAGTGGCGGGCAGCGACGCTCCGGCGATGCCGGCGTGCGGCCGCTCCGGGCCTTCGCCCATCCAGCCGGTGACCACGAACACCACCGCGTGCATGCCGTACTTCTGCAGGATCGGGTGCGCGTAGACCCAGTTGTCCAGGTAGCCATCGTCGAAGGTGATCACGATCGACTTGCGCGGCACCGGCTTGCCAGCCAGGAAACCGGCGTACTGGTCCAGCGTCAGCGAGGTCCAGCCGTTGCCGGCCAGCCAGGCGATCTGGCTCTCGAAATTCTCCGGCGACACGGTGATCATGCCCGGCGATGGGCTCACGTGGTGGTGCATCAGCACCGGTACGGTTCGGGCATCAGCCATGTCCCAGCTCCTTCAGCCACTGGTGGTAATAGTGTTCGGTGGTTTCGCCGTGGCCATCCGGGGTGAAACGGTGCGCGCTGCGCATCCAGTCCCACCCGGCGCGGCCCATCTGCCGTCGCCGTTCCGGATCGTCCACCAGCAGGCGCAGGGCGCCGGTCAGGGCTGCATTGTCGCCCAGCCGGGTGAGGATGGCATTGCTGCCGTCGACCACCATCTCCGGTACGCCACCGACGCGGGTGGCCACGATCGGTACGCCGACGTAGGCCGCTTCCAGGAACACGGTACCGGCGGCCTCCTTGTGCGAGGCCAGCGCGAAGATGTCGAACCCGGCCATCAGCCGGCAGGCCCCATCGCGGTAGCCGAGCAGATGCACCTGCGCCTGCAGCCCATGCGCATCGCGCATCGCCTGCAGTCGATCCATCACCGGCTGGCCGTCACCCACCACCACCAGATGCACGTTCGGGTTGGCCTTGCACAGCGGCACCATCGCCTGCAGCAGGTCGGCGTGGCCCTTGGGCTCGCGGAGCACCGCCACGCATCCCACCACCACGTCCTGTTCGCCGAAGCCCAGCTCGGCGCGGACTTCGGCGCGCACGTCCTGCAGTCGCTGCCACGGATTCTCCAGGCGCATGTCGCTCCAGCGCGGCGGCACCGCGATCGGCGGCACGATACCGATGTGCTCGGCTGGAATGCCGCGGTCGGCCAGCAGCTGCTTGACGAAGCTGCTCACGGTCAGCACCCGGTGCGGGAGCCGGGTATAGGTCAGCAGTGAATTGACCGGGCTCATCAGGTGGCGCGAGCGCACCACCAGCGCGGTTCCGCCCAGGCGCGCACCGGCGGCAGCGATCAGTGCGTCGCGGCGGCTGGTCGTGTTGACCACGTCGTAGCGCTCGCGGCGTACCAGCCGCGACACCGACCAGATGCCGTGCAGCAACCGGGCCAGGCCGCCCATGCGCAGGGTGTGCACGGTGAAGCCATCATCGCGTGCCAGGGTGGCCAGCCGCGCATCGGGCTGGCACAGCAGCGACACCGCGTGGCCGCGTGCGCGCATCACCTGCATGTGGCGGAAGATGTAGATCTCCTGCCCGCCCATGCCTTTGGCGGCTTCGGTGTGCAGGATGCGCAGCGGACGGTTCATGCGGGTCGGTCCTTGAGGCTCAGCGGTTGCGGAAGCGGGTCAGCGCTTCCCATGCAGTGCGGACAGCGCCCGCATCGGGGGTCTGCTGTGGCAGCGGGCGGTAATGCAGGTCCAGCGCGGTCGCATTGCCGAACTTGTCGAACACGTAGATGGCATCGCCATCGCGCACCGCGCGCTGCGACCAGCTTTCGACCACCAGCGCGCGCCTGCCCTGCGGCTCGGCCAGCAGGTCGTGGCCGGTGCTGTAATCGGTCAATGCGTTCTCGCAGCCCAATGCATGACGCATCAGGGTCGGTACCCAGTCCTCGTGCGAACTGGTGCGTGATTCACGGCCGCTGGCCTGGCCCGGCCAATGCAGTACGAAGGGCACCTGCAACTGGTAGTCGGAGAAGTTGCCGTTGTGACCCCAGTAGTTCAGCTTGAGGTCGTTGAATTCCTCGGCATGGTCGCCGGTGACCAGCACGATGGTGTCTTCGGCCAGGCCTTGTGCGCGCAGATCGTCGAGCAGCGTGCCGATCAGGCTGTCGGCATAGTGCACGGCGGTGCGGTAGCGGTTGAGTTCCGGCGTCGGGTCATGCTCCGGGCCGAATTTGAGGAAGTCGATGTCCGCAGCCATGGGCGTCGCCACCGGCGGGTAGCCGTCGGGCATGTGGTAGGGCGCGTGGGTGGAATCGAGGAACACGAAGCCGAACCACGGGCGCTGCGCGGCCTGGCTGGCGCGGATGTCCTGCTGCAGTGCGCTGATGATCGCGCGGTCGCGGCCGTCGGACTTCAGTGCCGATGGGCCCTGGTGCAGCTGGTCGCGCACATCGGCGAACACGGTGCGGTCGAATTCCGGGCTGTACAGCGGCGCACTGCCGTACAGGTGCAGGTCGTAACCCTGCTGGCCCAGCACCTGGAACAGCTGCGAGCCACGCTGTTCGTCAAGCATGCTCGGCCAATAACCGCCGGGCAGGCCGTAGAGCAGCCCGAACAGGCCGTAGCGGGTGGCATTGCCGGTGCTGAAGTGGTGGTCGAACACGCGCGCGTCCTGCGCCAGCGCCGACGTGTTGGGCATCAGCTGCGGCGTCAGCACATCGCGGCGCAGCGATTCCAGTACCACCATCAGCACGTTGGGGCGATGTGGGCTCTGGCAGCGCAGCGGTTGCAACGGGTACAGCAGCTGCGCATGGCGCGGGTCGGGCAGGCCTGCCTGCTGCTGGCTGACCACGCCCAGGCGCCGCATGAAGCTCTTGGCCGTGATCGGCTGTGCCCACGGCAGATAGTTCCACTGCGCGATCACATCGCGGTCGCCGCGGGCGTCGTAGTAGGCCGTGGCGACCTGGCCACCGCCCATCAGCAGCGCCACCACCGCCCAGGCCTGCAGCACTCTGCGCCGGCGTGGCGCGGCCGGCAGCAGTTTCCAGCACGCCCAGGCCAGCAGGCCCTCGGCGGTGAACACCGCGGCAGCCAGCAGCGCGACCTGCAGCCAGGTCTTCCAGGACAGGGCAACCTGGTCCTGCAGGGCGCCGCCGAACACCATGTTCACGACCATGGCATTGAGGTGGAAGCGGTACAGGGTGAAGACCTTGGCGTCGACCAGCAACAGGCACAGCCACAGGCCCTGCAGCAGTACCGCGCTGATGCTCAGCGTACGCGCACTGCGCGGCCACAGGCCCAGCAGCAATGGCAGCAGGCCGGCCAGCGCGCCGAAGGCGAGCAGGTGGCCGGGCAGGGCGACCGCCAGATAGGCCAGGCCGGCGCCGCCGCCCGGATTGTCACGCAGCGGTACATTGCCCAGCGCGATCGCGGCGGCCAGCACGGCATTGCCGGCGACGAACAGCGACCACCACGCCAGCCGGCGCCAACGCCGGGCGGAACCTTCTATGGCGGGGGCGGCAGAGGCAGCTGCGGGCATGGCGGGGCAGGTTCAGGGCGCGCGGGAGAGGGACGGGGCCCACGTGACGGAAGCGTTACTCCGCGCGCGGGTCGCGCATTGTATCGGTTTGTTTCCTTGTATCGAGTGGCGTCCCCCGGGCGATCTGTCACAATGTTCAGGCGGGCCATGAATGCGTTGGCCCCCTCAGACCCAACGACAAGCCAGGAACCGCTGTGAGCCAGATCCCCACCCTCGACATCACCCGTTTCGACAGCGACCGCGAGGCCTTCGTGGCCGAGCTGGGCGCGGCCTACCGCCAATGGGGATTCGCGGGCATCCGCAACCACGGCATCCCGCAGGCCGACATCGACGCGGCCTACGATGCCTTCAAGGCCTTCTTCGCCCTGCCGGACGAGGTCAAGCGCAAGTACCACGTGGCCGGCAGCGGTGGCGCCCGCGGCTACACCCCGTTCGGTGTGGAGACCGCCAAGGGCTCGAAGCATTTCGACCTGAAGGAGTTCTGGCACATCGGCCGTGAAATCGCCGACGATTCCAAGTACCGGGACGTGATGGCGCCGAACCTGTGGCCGACCGAGGTCGAGGGTTTCCGTGAGCGCGGTTACGGTCTGTATCAGGCGCTGGACAACCTGGGTTCGCGCGTGCTGTCGGCGCTGGCCCTGCACATCGGCCTGCCGGAGGACTTCTTCGCCGACAAGACCAACTTCGGCAACTCGATCCTGCGTCCGATCCATTACCCGCCGATCACCACCGACGACATCCCGAACGTGCGCGCCGGTGCCCACGGCGACATCAACTTCATCACCCTGCTGGTCGGCGCCAGCGCCGCCGGCCTGGAAGTGCAGTCGCACGAAGGCGAGTGGGTGCCGTTTACGTCAGACGCGGACACCATCGTGGTCAACATCGGCGACATGCTGCAGCGCCTGACCAACCATGTGTATCCGTCCACCATCCACCGCGTGGTCAATCCCCCGGGTGAGCTGGCGCGCCAGCCGCGCTACTCGGTGCCGTTCTTCCTGCACCCGAATCCGGACTTCCTGATCGACGTGCTGCCCTCGTGCATCACCCCGGAGAACCCGAGCCGCTACCCGGAGGCGATCACCGCCCACGGCTTCCTCGAGGAACGCCTGCGAGAGATCAAGCTGAAGTAACAAGGAGTGAAGGCCGCCGAAAGGCGGCCTTTTTCTTTGCAGGGCTGCGCCCTGCACCTGCAGAGGCCGAAGCCAAAGCCAAAGCCAAAGCCAAAGCCAAAGCCAAAGCGGCTCTGGGTTTCTGCGGGTTGGTCGGGGCGGTGTGGGTCGGCAGGACACGCCGTAAACCCATCCCTGGGGGCTCGATGGCGCCATCCATGGCGCCAACGGTCCTGCCAACCCACACCGCCCCACCCCTGACAGTTTCCCGGTAACGGTTGGTGGGTGTCGACCTTGGTCGACACGATTTCACGCCATGCGTGGATGAGATCTGTCAGGCATCGAGGCAGGGGAGGGGGCCCGGCTTCTGCTTTTGCTCTTCTTTTTTCTTTCCGTGGCGGGCGGAACCGCCGGAATGTGTCAGAGGCCGGGCGGGTGGGGATGACGGGGGTGTCTGATCTGGCCCCCCGTCAGCGGACGCCAAGAAGCGATACTTTGATCGCACTTGGAGGTCCCTTATGTCCCGTATCACCCGTCGTAGCTACACCGATGAGTTCAAGCACCAAGCCGTGGAGCTGGCCGAGTCGCTCGGGCC